>JAGFCB010000025.1 GCA_022394775.1 Candidatus Poribacteria bacterium | reverse complement strand
AAAAGTGATACAATACTCATCAGAGAACTCCTTTTGGTGGAAAAGTTGAGTATTTCCATTATACCAAAAGGGTTCTCTTTATGCAAAAAACACCCAATTATTTATCAAACTCACGTTATAAATAACGGAGAACGGCAATGTCCATACAACACAATCAAGGCGGACTCACACCGCAACAGAAGCAGCAATTTCACGACGACGGCTTCCTGTTCGTTCAGAATGTCCTTCCGAATGCGGCACTTCAGCCGTTGATTGATGAGTTGGCGCAGAAGGTTGATGAGGGTACACAGGCAGCGGTCAAACACGGAATCCTTAACCCATCGGATACTTATGATGACGCACCTTTTGAGACGAGATTGGGCTTAGTCTCAAGTGCCTGCTCCGATCCTGACTGGATTTGGAGCAACTATTTTCGCGACCAGAAAATTCGGACGGCGGGGATGTTCACGCTCAGAACCGCGCCCGCCCTCCTTGATGTTATCGCATCCGTCATTGGGGATGAGATCTTAGCGCATCCTCAGTTTAATTACCGCGCCAAATTACCGAACCAAGACATTACGGTTATCCCATGGCATCAAGATTTGGCGTATCTCATACCAGAAGAAGCCGGTGAGACATTGGTTGTAAATGTCTGGCTGCCGCTTATTCAGGCGACTGAGGAAAATGGGTGCATGCAGGTCATCCGAGGTTCACACCGCTTTAATCTCATTGGGCACAACTACCAAGATCCGACACCGGGACATACCGGAGGCAAAGGCATCAGCGACGCAGAATTGCCGCCCGGCGATGTCGTCACTGCTGAACTTGAAGCCGGTGATGTCTTGTTGACAAGTGAACGGGTTGTCCACCGGGGTCTGCCCAACCAATCCAATACTGTCCGTTGGAGCGTTGATACACGCTACAGTCAAATCGGTCTACCAACCGGTCGCGCATCCGTCCCTGGTTTCATCGCTCGGAGTCGGACAAACCCTGAGAGCGTCGCCAAATCTCATCACGACTGGAATCGTCTATTTACATAGAACTGATGATACACTGACATATTATTCACGAAGTGTTGGTCGGAAACACTTCGCACGGCGATAAAAAGTCTTGACACCCCCGAATTTTTGTGTTAGCCTAAAGGGGTATGAAATTGACTAAAGGAACATTACAAAGGAGAAAACTGATTATGATATATCGGATATTACTTTCACTTTTGATCCTCGCTGGATTGGTCCTGATGCCCTTCAGTGCCACAGCTTTGGATTTAAAGGATAAGGAATTGCTGCTCTACCTGCCTTTCAACGAAGGTAAGGGAAAAGCAGCAGAAGATCTTTCCCCACATGGAAACGATGGAGAACTCAACGGAGATGCTGGTTGGACTGATGGCAAGTTCGGAAAAGCCATGGAATTTACCGAAAAGGGCGAAGTCAAGTCTCCTTATATTGAGTTGAACGAAAAGAGTTTTACGGTAACAATGTGGGTTAAACCTGCCTTAAGTGGCGGGGACCAACAGTGTGTGTTCACACAGACACAGGTCAACGCTCAAAATACAAGCCTGCACTATCGTATCTACAACAGCGGCACCGTTCGGATGGGGTTTTATGGTAATGACCTTGACGCGCCTGCCGCTGTCAAAGCCGACAAATGGGCACACATCACGTTCTGGCTGGATGTCAAAGGCAAATCCCGACAGATTTACATTGATGGTAAGTCAGTAGCAGAGGATGCAGGCAAAGCGGGGATTGAGTATCTCGGAACGGCAGGCGATACGATCGTCGGCTCGTGGGGGAATACTGGTCAGAGGTTCAACGGTGTCATCGACGAAGTTACGGTCTGGGATCGGGCTTTGTCGGAAGACGATATTGCGCGAAGTATGGAAGACCTAACTGCTCTTCCTGTAGATCCAGCGGATAAACTCGCAACCACGTGGGCGAGCGTTAAAGCGTGGCGTTAGATTTTTCTACGTATTGATGTCCCTATCGTAGGCTCACATGTATTATAGTAGAATCCGAAAATATGTGGGCACGCCGCGATAGGGACCCAATATGACGCATCCGTAGGGGCTGGGTAACCCAGCCCCTACTATAAAAGCACGCCTCTTAAAGCCTTCCTGTGTTAATACGCCTATCCAAATTACTATATTCAAGCATCTCCGAACTGTTTCCGAAACAACGAAACCGTATCGTGGTCAGGATGATTCGGCAATTCAGCCGGTGCTGTCCATTCTTCGTCAACGTCCGTTAACTTCACAGGCTTACCGTCGTTTTCTAAGACCGATTTCCAACCCGCGAGGAAAACGTTCGTCTTGTGCAGAATCTGATCGAACGTCTGCGGCATCTCGTTGTGGAGTGCCATGTTCTGGAACGCCCAAATCGTTGGTACCCAAACCTCCGTCTTGTCAAACGGATAGCCGGTACCGGTGTGGATTCTGAAATTCTCGCCGCCGTAGGCTTCCTGTGTGTGAATTTGCACTGTACCCCACGAGCCACTCACTTGATGCAGTGTGCCGTAGAATTGTCGTCCATTGTCATCAACATGCTCCAGCGTGATAACCCCTGGTGGACTATGCCAACTGTCTGCGCGATAGGCGACTGACACAACCGAATTTCCTGCTTCCGCAATCGCCTTACAGACCATATAGACCCCGTGAATCCCGTGTGTCGGATAGTCATCAAACGAATTAGTTGCCGTGTAGCAGACGATCTGTTTGTCGCTTGCCCACGCCTTGGCGCGTGAGATGGGATCGTTATGCTCATGGCTTGACGGCGCAAGGATGGTTGCACCGCTCTTTTCCGCGAGTTCGATCATCTGCTTCGCTTTGGCGAGCGAGTTTGCAAACGGACGGTTGATTAGGTTCGGTAGACCTGCCTCCAGATAAGGTTCATGAAGAATATGGTTCCACGGATGGTTATAATAACCACCGGAGATTATGCCGTCCACTTTCCCCAACATATCATCGAAATTCTTGACGGCTGTGCAATCGTAAGTTGCAGCGATTGCCTGTGCCTTGTCGTATTCAATATCCCAGCAGTGCGTAATTCGCATGCCTGTGAACGGAGTGTCTTTTTGACCTGCGCGCGGGTTAATGTGCGGTGCCCACAACGGCATGTGCGAATACGAGTCAACGTTCAGAAACCCGACGCGGAAAGGTTCAGTGTTAGGTGCTTGCATGCCTGTCTCCTTATATAGTTGTCAGTTTGCCTCGCAGTGAGAGTTGTTAGTTATCAGTGCAAGAGGTATTGATACGCATCAAGTACCTCTTTTAATTAACGACTGAAAACCGAAGACTGATAACTTTCCTCACATTTTGACCCAGGTTGAGCCGTTCTCGCAAGACTCAACCGCTTTGTAAATAAATTGCATACCCCGCAACCCATCGTAGACGGTCGGGAAATCGTAAACCTCAGTTTCCATCGGGTCGCCGTCAATATGTCGCCGGATGGCTTCGACCACGCCGACATAAATCGTCGCGAATGCCTCCAAGTATCCTTCAGGATGTCCAGTCGGAATACGCGCACCAGCCGCCGCTGCCTCAGAAAGATAGCCCTGACCGCGGGTGAGTGTCTGCCTCGGTTCACCGTAACGATAGAGTTCGAGATAGTTCGGATTCTCTTGCGCCCATTTCACCGCGCCCTGTTCGGCGTAGACCCGGAGCGTAAGTCCGTTCTCCTCGCCAGTGGCAACTTGACTGATGCTTAAAACACCTTTACCGCCACCCTCGAAGCGGAGTAGAGCGTTGACATCCTCATCCAGGACCCTATCGGGTAGGAAGGTGCTTTTATCGGCACAGAGTTCCGTGATCGGATCGCCAGTAACATATTCGAGGAGGTTAACGCAGTGTGTACCGACATCTCCCATCGTGCCGCCGATACCTGACTGTGTTGGATCCACGCGCCATGCCGCTTGCTTCTGACCGAGTTTTTCGTGTGGCACCATCAGGAAATCCTGAAGATATTCGACGATAACCTTACGGATTTGCCCCATTGAGCCGTCAGCAAACAATGCACGCGCATGTCGCACGAGCGGGTGTCCCGTGTAGTTATGTGTCAACGCAAAGACGAGCCGAGAATCTTCTACAACTTGGACAAGTGCCTCGGCTTCGTCAAGACTGTAAGTCATCGGTTTATCGCAAACAACATGGAAGCCTGCATCCAAAAAAGTTTTTGCAATCTCGAAGTGAGAGATGTTTGGCGTAACAATGCTCACAAAATCGATACGTTCATTTTCGGGGAGCGTTGCTTCAGCGGCTGCCATCTCGACGTAACTATTGTAGCAGCGATTCGGGTCGAGATACAATTCCGCACCGGTGGTTCGTGTGTTTTCGGGATCGCGCGAAAAACACCCAGCGACAACTTCGATCTGTTGGTCAAGTGTGGCAGCGACGCGATGAACGCCACCAATAAATGCCCCCTGTCCGCCGCCTACCATACCCATCCGTAATTTCCGTTCCCAAGATTCCATAGTAACTCCAATTTATAGTAAATCCTAAAAATAAATAGACATCTTTGTAGCATAGGCTGTTGGTCTCCTCTGGCTCTTTGTAGGATAACCTTTTAGGTTGTCCCAAACTGAAAACCAACAAAACTATCTTCAACTCAATCCAAGAATGTCCCGATTCCGTTCCACGTCTGTTTCGCCGCCAGCAAAGTCATCGAACGCGACATCGGTTGTTTCGATGATATGTTTGGCAATAAAGGGCGCGCCTTCTGCCGCGCCCTGCTCTGGACTTTTGACGCAGCATTCCCATTCCAACACAGCCCAACTGTCATAGCCTGCTTCCGTGAGCAGCGTAAACACCTGTGTGAAATCCACCTGTCCATCGCCAAGCGAGCGGAATCTCGCGGCACGCCCAGCCCATGACTGGTAACCACCATAGACACCAACCCGACCTGTCGGACGGAATTCAGCATCCTTAACGTGAAATCCCTTGATCCGTTCCCCGTAGCGTCGGATGAAGTCGATATAATCGAGTTGTTGGAGGAGAAAATGGCTCGGATCGTAGTTGAGACAGGCAGCGGGATGGTCATTCGTATAATCCAAGAACATCTCGTAGGTTGCACCGTCGTAAATATCTGAACCCGGATGAAGTTCGTACGCGAAAACCTGACCGTTATCGCTTGCCAGATCCAGGAGAGGCAGCCACCGTGCAGCGAGTTCCTTGAACGCCTCTTCAATGATTCCATCCGGACGTTGGGGCCACGGATAAACAGTATGCCACGCGAAGCCTCCTGAAAGCACGGGGATGACATCCAGTCCCATGTTCACTGAAGCGTGAACACATTTCGTCAATTCACCTGATGCCCATGCTGTCCTTTCGGCACCACGCAAGCCGGGCGGATGAAACGCCTCAAACATGACTTCGTAGGCAGGGTGTACAGCCAAAACCTGTCCAGCGAGATAACCTGCGACCTCTGTCGCTTCGAGTCCCATCTCGTTAAGGGTGTCTTTGAAGTCATCGCAATAGGTTTTAGATTCAGCAGCTTGTCCGAGGTCAAGGACGCGATCGTCCCAACCGGGCAGTTGAACGCCTTTGTACCCTAAACTCGCGACCCATTTCCCGATGTTTTCCATAGTGTCGTATGGTGCCTCATCCCGCATGAATTGGGCGAGGAAGATAGCTGGACCTTTGATTTTCGGCATTGTTCCTCCGTTCTCGTGTTCGTGTAAACTTCAACAATAAAGAAGTATAGGTCAGGACTTACGCACCTCCCCTTGCTGGTGGGGTTTGAAACCCCACCAGCGGTGCGTAATACATAGGTTATCAGAGAAAAATGCGTAAGTCCTATAAGTGTTGTTGCTAAGTACGCCACTCCGTTCAAATCAACGAAAATAAATTACCAAATGTTCACGGATTTTGGGTATAATATATAAAAGTCCCCATGAAAAGTCAAGGGTTTTGGACAACAGAGTGACTTGGTTTATTGTTCTGAGAAATCAACACTGGTTATTTCGTCTCAATATTTTTTATTTCGTCACTAGTTGAAAATAGGGATTGACTTCTGCCGTATAATGTGGTATCACATTATTGTTGTATGACCAAAAATTTCTCAATTCTTGTTACGGAGTCCCTTTCCTAACTGATGAGATCAACTTGTGAGATGGCAGAATTTTTGAATTGTTAAACCGTAAAATAAACTATCCTTCAACGCTTTAGTAAGAGGAATATTAAATGACCCTAGGAAAAGAGGATGGAAAATTGGAAAGGACTTGTATTGATCAAAATTGTAGCCTATCTTTGATAAGCAAAGAAGCATTTGACAGATTAGTTTTTCATCTTATTCAAGGATTTCAGTTAGAGAGATATCCGAATCTTGAAAGTCGGTTTGACAATCAACCAATAGAACTTCCAATTCAGTGGAAAAAGTATCAGGAAATAGAACCGTCCCAATTGGTTTTTTGCATGGAGACAAGTCTTTTCGCTTGGATTCAAGGAGTGTTGTTAAAATATGCGGTTGATATGGGATTGATTGAAACTCCTTTGTTTGAACAACAGCATGTTCCAGGGGAAAAAGTTAGTGTGGAATTTGATCGTTTGGCTAATATCTTTCCTAAACCTTCACTTGATGGAAGCTTGCATTCTTGGTGGTGGCAAGAGGATAGTTGTCTTGCATCGGATATTTGGAATTTGGTTAAAACGCCGCTTCTATTTTCTAAAATTAAAAACCTTGATGGGGGTTCGATTTCCGATCTTTATATGGGCTATTTCCCACCCGAGTTAAGGAAATCATTAGGAGAATTTTACACAGATCGGCGAATCGTGGAATACATCCTAGATTCGGTTGGATATAATCCCGAACAAAACTTCAATGTGAAGAACCCCTTGTTTCTTCAAAATCTTATTGATCCCGCGTGTGGAGCAGGAGCATTTCTCATATCTGCTTTAGAACGTTATTTTCAGAATTTTTTGATTCATCACAAATGGGTCAGTGATGGAATATCAGACTTAGTGGAACATAATAGAATTGTCGGTGCAGACGTAAATCCTTTTGCTTGTGCTCTATCTCGATTAGGGTACCTTGCTTCATTAATTCCATATTTGGCTCAGGCAAAATTGGAGCAGGGGCGGTTCCCATTAATCAAACATCTTCCAATTGTTCAAACTGATTCGCTCATTGATGGACATGAGGCAATCAGAGCTAAATCTTATGATTGTGTTGTTGGTAATCCGCCGTATGTCAGAATTCAGAGATTAAATGCAAATGAATCCAAGCAATACTATCTAAAATCCTTTGACTCAGCAGTAGGAAGATTTGATCTGTACTCTCTTTTTATTGAACGAGGTCTTCAGCTGCTCAAGCCGAGTGGAAAGTTGGGTTATATTACTTCTAATAAATTCATGACAACGAATGCCGGGAAGGGCATCAGAAAAGTGATTTCTAAAGGAGCCACTATAAACCATCTTTTCGATCTTTCTGACACAAAGGTTTTTGGGGCTGCGGTGCTTCCTTGTGTCCTTGTTCTTGAAAATTGTAAAAGCAAAAGCGAAACGTTTCCCTTTGGATTACTTCGCGAAATTAACTACGATAAAAACTATCAAGATGTCGAAGATGTCTTTACTCGTTTCCGCACTCACGCTTCTAAAGATTTCTGTCAGGAGCGGATAAATCTTCCATCAAAACTGGAGCGTAAGGTAAGTTTTGAACTGCGAATAATTCAATCTGCTCAACCGACAGAAGATGGTGATTCCTGGCATTTCTTGTCTCCTACAGAACAGAAAGTCATTGCTAGAATTGAAGCGAATCATCCTGTTCTATTAGGGGAAATCGCCGAGATAACGTCTGGTTTGAAGACAACAGCTGATAGCGTATTCATCCACCCGATGACCGATACCTTCATTGAAAATTACAAGCTTGAGAAAACCTTGATTTACCCTTTCATTCAAGCAAGTAATATTGAAAGGTGGAAGATACAGTGGACTGGCACTCAGGAAAAATCGGATACCTATGTTCTCTATCCTCACTCAGTGAAGAATGAACGGGTTGTCGCTGCTAATCTTGATGATTATCCTGGTGTCGGCACCTACTTAAAATCGCATTATGAGAAACTTTCAAAGAGGCAATATCTTATAGAAGCAGGTAGAAAGTGGTATGAGATATGGGTTCATCAAAAACCTGAGATTTTTCAAAGACCTTTTAAAATTGTGACACCTGATATTAAAACTCGCAATACATTCGCTTTGGATACACAAGGTTATATGTCTGGTGCTTCATGTTTTGCGGTTATTCCAAAAAATCAAACAAAACAAGAGAGTTATTACTTACTTGGACTTCTAAATTCTGAATTATTAGATTTCTATCATAAGGTGAAAGCAAGTACCTTTATCTATGCAGGGCGATATCGTTACTGGAAAAGTTATCTCCAAAATTATCCAATCATTGATTGCCGTCTGGGTGAGCCGAAGCTTGAAGCAATTTGGGGCGGGGTAAAACATCTAATTTCTGATGTATGTAATTTAAGAATTCATAATGGCATTCTAGCTTGTGGTCTTATTCCGGTACCTATTCCTAGTGGAACTTGCATAGCTTCAATTTTTCGCTTTGCGTTGCAGAACGAAATTGTTTCTCAGGTTGAAAAGATTTTATCTTCGAGTGAAGAGGAATTGCCTGAATTGGAAACTCGTCTCAACGATTTAGTATATTACCTCTATCAATTTAATGATTCTCTCCGGTCCGTTGTTGAAAAAAAATTAAGGCATAATTGACAATGGTAGGGAGATTTGGACCTTGGAGTTGGTTCCTTCAGAAATTGAGAAATACTCATTAAATTTTTCTCCAGAGGTGATAACAATAGAGTCGACAATAAAGTTGTCATATATGCCTTGTTCCATAAGGGCAACAATGTACCGAATTTCTCGGGGACTAATCTCCCATTTATTCCATGGTGCTTCTATTGATAGCGGATCGGTTGGTAGATGTTTACCGAGATCTATTGTGTCTCGGAACTGGAATTTAACTTCAATCAATTGGTGAAGTAAATCAGGGTAATCCCCAGTATCGGTTTGTTGGTAAGACTGATACCCGAGAGCTTTTATAATTTCTTTCTCAAGCGTTTGCCCCATACTTCTTTTTTGTCCTGTTCCCAAATTGGCAAACTCTGTTCCTACTAGAGTTCTGAGGGCTTGTGCAATTTCATTATGGGATAAAAAGAATGCAGGGGTTGGTGGTTGTTTAATCAAAGGAGATTGTAGATCTTGGGACTCTTGGATGATAAATCTTGATTTTTTCTCTAAGGGTTGTTGCATGTAGGCACCTATTTTATTTTCAAGTGTCTCAACTGGGCTAACGATAATTTGGGAAGATATTTCATTCCGATAACTGCGTCTAGCACTAGCTTGCCATTTAATTGTCTGAGTTCCAGTGGTGTCCCATTCGGCAAGTTTGTTTCCACTCACAATGGCGGTTTTCAAGATAAGCCCTTCTGGGTTGTGAAACACAAGAAGATAACGACAATCTTTGTAACGGTAAGGCGGCTCGCTTTCTATGTTCCATTCGCCAGGTATGACGGTGTTGGAATAGGGGACATAGTTCCAAACTTGTAGATTGCGGCTTGATTGAACGAAAATATCGAACAACTGATGTATAAATTTGGGTTTAGATTGCCTTGCTTGTTTTGTTCTTAGTCCAGAAGGTCTTTGGTATCCTAGAAGTTCAATAATTTGAAACTTGACCCACTGCGATTTTTGTACATTTGAGAGATGGCGAGGAATTACTTGGTTTAAAATTGGATTGGTAAGTTCAAGTATTTCGTCTTCTGTAAATAAACTGTCTTGATTTGGAGGGCAGAAAATTAAAAAGTTTTGTGGCGACAATTGGACTTCTAATTCTTGGATTAACGAAATTTTGGCTTTTGAATTCATTTTCTGCTCCTGTTACATTTGTTTTCATGCCCTCTGTCAAGTAGGGTTCCTATTTTTATCTCAAGAATATTTCTGCCTTTTTGATGTTAGGCAGTGTTACGAGTCCTATCCAAATTGACACCTAAAGTTTGTTAAGTTGTGTTGCTTTGCTAATTATGACTTTGTGGAAGTTCCATTAACGTGTAAGTATTACGCAAAAGAGAAAAAAAGGTTTCGATACTCTTCGTTTTTGTAGCAATTTGCACTATAATGAATAAAAGAATTTATAGGATGTCAACAGTTTGAGGCGACATTCAATTTAGTGAAGGGAAAAATGTGGAAAATCCTCTCCACGGTTTGGCAGTCCGCGGCGTAACGAAACGTTTTCACCGAACCAAGCGAACGAAAAATAAACTCCGTGTTTATCAAAAGATTATCAACTTTTTCAAGCGCGAAAAAGAGATCATCCGCGCAGTTGACGATATCTCATTAGAAGTTGGCATCGGCGAAATCTATGGAATTCTCGGAGCAAACGGCTCAGGAAAATCGACCTTAATTCGGCTTATTTCAACGCTACTCCTGCCCGATACTGGGAGTATTCACGTTTTTGGAGATGACGTTGTAACACATAGCCTGAAAGTCAGGCGCGTGATGAACCGTGTCTCCGTTGAAGCCTCTTTCTTTAAACGGTTATCTTCAACAGAAAACCTGATTTACGCCGCCCGCCTTTACGGCATTCCCGCACCAGAAGCCAAGCGAAAGGCTCAGCAGATTTTGGAAAGGCTCGGCTTTGATGCGGATCGAATGGACGAGGAAATGGAGCACTTGTCGCGTGGGATGCAACAAAAAGTCGCAATCGCACGTGCTCTGCTAACAACGCCGATGCTCCTGCTGCTTGACGAACCTACGACCGGTCTTGATCCCAAATCCAAGCGTGATGTCCAAGCCTTTATTGAGGATATTCGTCAAGAACGAAATGCTGTTATTGTGTTGACGACACACGATATGGTGGAAGCTGAAAAATTATGCGATAAAATCGCCATTATTGATAATGGGCGGTTTATCGCGGAGGGAACTGTCGAAGAACTCATTGCGAATACGCCATCAGAAAACGGGGACCCTGCTACGTTAGAAGATGTCTTTATCGCGCTGACCGGTAAACAGATTGAGGAGGAGGCGTAAGCGATGCTCAGTATTATACGCGAAACTATTGTTTCTTATGCGTTCATTGAACGCAACTTCAACCTGTTGAAGCGGTATCTGAGTTGGGAGATTCTCTTTTTTAGTTATTCCATCGTCAACGCGCTAACGATCGGCTTGATTATGGTCGGGCGCGGCAGCAGTAGAGAAGTCCTTTACCTCGTCATTGGCGCATTAATTTGGGGGTTCCTCTCGATCATGATGCGCGAGGTCAGCGATGCGATTACATGGGAACGCTGGGAAGGCACAATTGAATATACCTTTATGGCACCGATCTATCGCATCACGCATCTTGTCGGGTCTTGCTTCTTTGCAATCCTATACGGACTTTTACGAACCGGTTTGGTTTTAGCGATAATGCCGTTTTTTTTCGGTGAACATATCGACTTGAGTAACGCAAATTGGCTGACAATGATTGTCATTGTTGTTGTCTCAAGCCTCTCTTTCATTGGAATTGGTTTGATGGCTGCGATTTTCCCTTTACTCTCTCCAGAAAAAGGGCAAGCTGCAACGGGTATTATCGAAACGATGCTGTTGTTGGTTTCCGGCATCTATTATGAAATTGAGGTGTTACCAGCATGGCTGCAACCGATTTCCAAAATCTCGCCTGCGACCTATACGCTTAAATCCACTCGCGCAGCGATACTTGATAATGCATCAATTGAGAGTCAATTGGGCAATCTATTTTTACTGCTCGTTATCGGTATTTTACTCATCCCCCTCGGATTTTTGGTGTTCCATCTCGGTGAAAAGTACGCCAAACGCGTCGGTAGATTAAAGAGAAGTGGATAGGCTGTTAAATCTGTTTGTAGTCGTTCTTCCACAAAACCTAAGATTTGTTTCTGAATATTGCCCATAAACTTCTTAACTAAAAACTTATGACCTATAACTTATAACTTATAACTTACCACGGAGGTGTGAATGTTAGGATATTATAGATCACCAACAATATGTCAAGATACCATTGTTTTTGTATGTGAGGACGATTTATGGACGGTTCCAGTTGAAGGTGGTGTCGCGCGGCGGCTCACGTCGAACCTCGGTGCTGCCGGTTCGCCGCGCTTATCACCAGATGGCGAACAACTCGCTTTTGCTGGACGTGAAGAGGGACCATCGGAAGTGTATATCATGCCTGCCCTCGGTGGTGAAGCAAAACGGCTTACCTATCAGGGAAGCAATGTATCTATTGTGGGGTGGGATACCGATGGAAAGGATATTTTCTATTCAAGCGGCGCGAGCTTAGCATTTGATCCGTGGATATGGAAAGTTTCTTCAGAAGGCGGAGAACCACAACGTCTACCTTACGGGCCCGCAAACCATGTCGATTTTAGCGATGACGGCGGTGTTGTCCTCGGCAGATTGACGCGGGAACCCGCACGCTGGAAACGCTATCGTGGGGGTACAGCCGGGCAACTCTGGGTAGATATAGAAGGCGACGGACAATTTGAAACACTAAAACCCGTAGATAGCAATTTCACGACACCTATGTGGATCGGTGAACGGATCTATTTTATTTCTGACCATGAAGGTGTAGGGAATATCTATTCTTGTCTTCCTACCGGTGAGGATGTACAACGCCATACGCATCAGGAGACCTACTACTGCCGTTTGGCGCAAACGGATGGCGCGCGTATTGTCTACCACGCTGGCGCGGACCTGTTCGTTTATGACCTTGAAAGCGACACGGAAAACCGAGTTGATGTTGAATTCAGGAGCACACGCACCCAGCGACAACGGAAGTTCGTCAACGCATCGGCGTACCTGCAGGAGTTCGCCCCAACGCCAGACGGTCACGCATTAGGCGTAACAATACGCGGTAAACTCTTTACAATGGCGAATTGGGAAGGCGCAGTCCTGCAACACGGTGAACGTGACGGGATACGCTATCGCTTAACGCAGTGGCTCAACGACGGTAAACGTCTCGTTACCATTTCTGATGCCGCAGGTGAAGAGGCACTTGAAATTCATACCCGCGATGGCAGTGCTGAGGTCGTCCGCCTTGATACGCTTGATATTGGGCATGTCCGGGAACTCTCGGTTTCGCCACAATCGGATAGCGACGAGAACGACCGAATCCTTCTCGTCAACCACCGTTTTGAGCTGCTACACATCAATGTGGAGACCCACGAACTACGCGTGCTTGACAAGGGACATTACCATAGTGTCCGAGGTGCCGCTTGGTCACCTGACGGTAAGTGGTGTGCATATAGTTTCGCACCGACAGAGACGACCCGCGCAATCAAACTCTGCAAGATTGAAACAGGTGAGACATGGCTCGTTACGGAACCGGAATTCAGCGATTTCGCACCCGCATGGGATCCGGACGGGAAGTATCTCTATTTTCTTTCGTCTCGCGAATTTGATCCCGTCTATGACGCACTCCATTTCGATCTCGGTTTCCCGTCAGCGATGCGTCCCTTGCTGATAACCTTACAGAAGGATTTGGGAAATCCGTTTGTCCCGGAACCCCGTCCACTTGAAGAGGAGAAAGAGGATAAAGACAAAGAGGATGAGGACGATAAAGCCTCTGATGAGAAATCTGAGAAGAAAGATGAACGTGAACCGATTACGATAGACCTGGAAGGCATAGCGCAACGCGTCGTCGCGTTTCCCTATCCGCGTGGGAATTATGGTCAGATTGCCGGTATTGAGGGTAAAGTGATTTTCACTGCGTTTCCGGTCCAAGATACATCATCAGCTGACGATAGCGGTGGTAGACCGAGAGGCACGCTCCACGTTTATGACTTCAAGGAGCAGAAAAAGGATACGCTTGTTTCAGGTATTGACGGTTTTCGGCTTTCCCGTGACGCGAAGACGCTCGTGTATGTAGCAGGAAACCGTTTACGCGTTATCAAGGCTGGCAAGAAAGTAGAACAAGAGAAACCCGAAAATAGAGGCGGTCCGAACCGACAAACGGGTTGGATTGACCTCAATCGTGTGAAAGCCTCTATTGTGCCTACAGCCGAGTGGCATCAGATGTATCGCGAGGCGTGGCGACTCCAGCGCGATTTCTTCTGGACGGAGGATATGTCCGGCGTGGATTGGGAGCATGTATATCAACGGTATCTACCGCTCCTTGATCGGATTGCGACGCGCGGCGAGTTTTCGGACCTGATGTGGGAGATGCAGGGTGAACTCGGCACTTCGCATGCCTATGAAATGGGTGGCGATTACCGCAGTTCACCAAACTACGCACAAGGATTTCTCGGTGCAGACTTTGCCTACGATGCAGAGAACAACGGCTATCGCATCACGCACATTCCACAAGGCGATGCTTGGGAAGCCTCAAAAGATTCACCGCTCAACGCACCCGGCGTTAACGTCACGGAAGGCGATATTCTGCTCGCTATCGGTGGACAGCAGGTCAGTGAAACCCTTTCACCCGGTGAGTTACTCGTGAATCTCGCAAATCAGGAGGTTCAAGCGACGTTCCAAAATGCGGAAGACAACGAAAAACGGGTCGTTACGCTCAAGGTGCTCGGCGGTGAACACGAATTGCGGTATCGCGAGTGGGTATCTCAAAACCGACGGTATGTCCACGAAAAGACGGACGGTAAGGTCGGATATGTGCATATACCGGACATGGGACGGCGCGGGTACGCGGAATTTCACCGCGGGTATCTCGCGGAGGTGAGTTATCCAGGGCTGCTGATTGATGTACGTTACAATGGTGGCGGACATGTTTCGCAGCTGCTTTTAGAGAAATTGGCGCGTCGCCGGATCGGGTACGATGTACCACGTTGGGGGACACCACATCCCTATCCAGATGCTTCCGTTTTGGGACCAATGATCGCTGTTACCAATGAGAACGCCGGTTCCGATGGTGATATTTTCTCGCACTGTTTCAAACTAATGGAGTTGGGATTGCTTGTTGGTAAACGGACGTGGGGCGGTGTTATCGGTATCTCGCCACATCATCCGTTTGTAGACGGTGGTGGCACGACGCAACCGGAGTATTCTTTCTGGTTCGTTGATGTCGGTTGGAGCGTTGAGAACTACGGCACGGATCCAGATATTGAGGTGGATTACCGTCCGCAGGATTATATCGCAGAAGGCGATCCGCAGCTTGACCGTGCAATCGAAGAGCTCCTCCGCCAGATGGAAGAGAATCCGCCCGAACTCCCCGATTTCGGTGAACGTCCGCGTTTAACGTTGCCTACTTTACCAAAAGTGGAATAGGAAATGCGTAACGTTGCCCTTGGAAATGGGTTGTCGAATTGTCTGAATGCACGGCGGATTTGGGCGAGTATACCGCAAATCGAGGATGACGCGGTTTCAAACCTCGCCTAAACAGAAACGGAACACTCAATTTTCGTTCGTTTCTAAAGCCTGTCGGAAATCCTCTGTGTTTTCTGCCAAGATCGCGGCGCGATGCAACTGCTTAAGACGTTGCAAGTCATCTATTGCCTCCAATGCAGGCTTGAAGGTCTGTGAAGCATCAGGCTGCAATCGGAGCTCTATTGCTTCAAGAATGTTTTCGCGAGCGATTTCGCGAGCACTTTGTTGGCGTGCTTGCTCGGTCCAATATTCAATAATGGAAGGTTGGTTCATGGTTTCCTCCAAAATGATGTTTGAAATCGTTTCTGGGTCATAAATTAAATTGCCCAAGACAGCGAGACTCCCAAGGTAGGCTGGCTTATTCGGCACGTCAATACTATCTGCTGTTTGAACGCAACGGCGGAACCATTCCTCCGAGTCTACTCCTGTCGGACGCTTCATGAGCGGGGTAAAAGGGATTAAGCCTGCCGGTTTCGCGTCAAGGATCGGTTCACCATCTATTTCAATCAGGCGCAACACCTGATATTCAATGAAGATTCGATGTTTCGTTAGGTCTTGTGAATAGTGTCCTGGATCCCTTCTACCCGCATCAGGACGGAGGTAGATAACACTGGAATATACCGGCAACCTATAGGTTTCAACAGTTCGGATGATATAACCTGCCATCCGCAGTGCCATTTCCGGATCGTAACTGTCTGTGGTTTGAAACTCAAAATGTATTAGCACCTCTTCACTGTTGCGTTCCACCTTGATAAGCATATCTGCTTGGTGCATCTCAATGGTGGGTTGCTCGGGCGTAATGAGTTGGACAAAAGTGACCTTGTCCTGATCAAAGTCCAAGCAATGATTGACGAAATCCATAGGGTATGCCCGGGCGTGTGTTTTTGAGATAGTGTCAAAGTCTGCCATTAATTCCCTTAAGTATGAAGTTTCTTAAAGTATAGCATATATCTGCAACTTATGCCAATTATGTGGTTATCAAGCAGAGTCATTTAGTTTTCCACTGTTTTGTCTAATTTTGACCCAGGCCCGTAGGAGCGGTTTGGAACCGATCCGGTGCTGCGGCAAAAACGCGCCAAACCAGATAAATCCTTAAAACTAAATGACTCTGTCCTTATTAGTCTTCTTAGGGAATTCAACCGTGTTGATTGAAGTCCACTCTTTAAACTTTAGAAAAGAAATTGCACTGTTCCAATCGACTGCGCCAGAGAAGAACTCCTCCGGCAGATGGAAGATAACCCACCCGAACTCCCAGATTTCGGTGAACGCCCACGTTTGACACTGCCAACCTTGCCGAAGGCGTGATATGATATTTTGAAACACCTAAAGCCATAGACCAAATCAACACGAAACGGGTCAACAAGCACATTTCATGTTGATTTAAGGCATTTTACAGTGTTTCTTTTCCTCCAAAATGCTGCAAATTATTTGATATTGGTCGATAAATGTGCTACTATATTTCTACTTCGTTGCAAGATAATTCAAATGTATTAATCGAAACAAAACAGGCGTATATATGAATCTTCAAGAAATGCTGGCTGTCATTGAGGAAAAATCAGGGCGAGAGCTCAATGAGGAACAAAAAGCGGTAGTCACCCATGGTCCTGGACCGCTTTGGGTTATTGCTGGTCCCGGCTCAGGAAAATCGGAAGTATTGGTTTTGAGATGTTTGAAATTGGTTTGTATTGACAATGTGACACCAAAGTCAATTATTCTTACTACATTTACTAAGAAAGCAGCTAAAAACATACAAGATCGTTTAGCGATTTATAAGAGCTATCTTGATCAAGTTGATAAGGATTTACGAAATGTGGATTTGTTTCAGGTGAGAGTTGGGACACTGCATAGTTTATGCAATGACATAATGCAAGAATATCGTTATGTTGATTATCAGAATTATCGTCTCCTTGATGATATAGACCAATCGCTCTTTATTTATGAGCATTCAGATTTGGCATCGAGTCAACCATCAAGACACTTGTACCTCCCTTTCTGGAGGCATTTTCATATGTTAGTGGGGAAATATAGTGTGTTAACAGGATATAAGTGGGGAAGATCTCAAAATTATTTGCCTAATAGGTGGCTCCGCGTCAATGCCACGGTTTCTCTGTTCAATAGAATTGTTCAAGATCGAATTGATATTTCTCAAATGAGATCGGAAGGAGGGATTTGGGAAACCTTGGCTAATGAATATGAAGCGTACCAGAATAGTTTGGAGTTAAATAGGTCTTGCGACTTTGCCCATTTACAACTGAAATTTCTTTGCTTTCTTAATTCGCCAAGTGGTAGTCTTTTTCTCAAAGGGGATGGTTCATTGTATCAGCCTGGTATACATCATGTACTTGTGGATGAGTACCAAGACACCAATCCAATTCAAGAAGAAATTTACCTACAACTAGCAAAATACCTACGGCATAATTTATGCGTTGTAGGGGATGATGATCAAGCCCTATATCGTTTTCGTGGAGGGACGGTGGACTGCATGGTTAATTTTGATAGTGCTTGCCAATCTGCATGGGGGGATCAAGTAAAGGTGACTCAACGACCTTTATCCATTAATTATCGTTCTCATCCTAAAATTGTCAACTGGTGCGATGAATATATCAGGTCATTTTCCGTTATGAGCAAGCCTGGAGCGCGAGTTCCTAACAAATCCAGTTTATCATCTGATCAATATTGGAATACAAGACGGAGATCACAAGGAGCAGAACTTGATAATTATCCAGTTGTCTCATATTTGGTAGGTCAAAGTTCAGAAGAGGTAGCAAACCGTTTTGCAGAAATGGTAACAGGCTTGTTGGCAAATGGGATTATAAAGGATCTAAGTCAATGTGTACTTTTACTAAAAAGCACGCGATCTACTGATAATTTTGCGGGTCCGTATCAAGCAGCATTAGAGCAACAGGAAATTTCAGTTTACAACCCAAGGTCACGAACATTCCTGCAAGAGACTGAAATTCAAACGGCACTCGGCGCATTAGTTAGAATACTAGATCCAGATCAAACGGTACTTTCTAGAGTAAGGACGCAGAACGTGAGACGCACGATTGAAGGTTGGACTCAAACTTATACCGAATTGGCAGATCGAAATGATGACCTTTTAAATTATGTTAATCGGGCAATTAATAGAATTGAGCAAATACCTGCTAATACAACAGTAACGCAGCTAGCGACGCAAGGTGTTACAGAGATTCCTGCTACAATTCAAGAAATTTTTTATCACATGATCAGCTTAGAACCTTTTACAACTTGGCAACAGGATGCTGAACGGACAGTTCGTTTAGGTAAATTATCACAGGTACTTGAGTCTTACTGTCTACTTCCATTTTCCGGAAATGAGGGGTCAAGCCGAGGAAACTTACGAACAGAGCGGACTAGAAGAGGTAGGATTAATTCAGGGCAATTGAATCACCTCTATTATTCTCTTGTTGGATTACTCGTCTCAGAGGGACTTAATGATCCAGAGGATGAAGAAATTATCTGTCCACCAGGGCAATTTCCAATCATGACAGTTCATCAAGCTAAAGGTCTTGAGTTTCCTTTTGTTTTTGTGTCAAATTTAGTTCCAGATAGACGAGTTGGAGCGGAACTTCAACTTGAGGATACTATGCGTCAGTTTCAAACTAATCCTTCATTATCAGGACTCACAAATCGAGATCGTGCAGACCAAGACTGGATACGTTTCTTCTATGTGGCGTATTCTCGGGCTATATATTCATTAGTTTTGTTGACTACAACTAATGAATTTGAGAAGCAAGGGATTGGTTTTGGAGGTTATGTGCGTAAGTGGTTCACGGACGAAGTACAACAGTTAACTTAACGGAGAAAAATAGATGCCTTGGCAGAAATTTCTTGGACTTAAAGTTCCAAGTTCTCAGTCCGCATTTCTTAAGCGTCGCTATAGTGTAACCACAGATATTCGCTCTTTTCAACTCTGTAGTCGGCAGTACGGACATTTTGCAGTGAGAGGCTATGCGCCTGCTCATTCCGTTCAAATTTACTACGGAACACTTATTCATCAGGTTCTAGATCGCGCTCATGCCCACTACGCTGGCTTAAGAGATCCAGAAACAGAAGGTCAGTTTCCAACAAATCAGGATATAGAAAACTATTTTGATGAGGTGGATCAGGCTTTGCGGGTCCGGGGTGTTCAATCTGTTCGTTCATCTACACAGGCAGCGGAACGGAAGGCAGCTCTAAGGCGGTTAAAACTTTTCAACCAAATCGAAGGGCCGGAACTCTACCCTAGAGTTAGAGATACAGAGTATCGTTTGCAGTCAGATCAAGGTGATTATTTACTTTACGGTACAGTAGATGTTTTAGCAGATTCTCCTGGATGGTTGCCAGGAATGAAAGGGGAAATATGGGATTATAAGGGTGCAAATAGACCTGAACCAAATACTGAGAAATTTCACCAATATGAATTTCAGATGCTCGTTTATGCTGAGCTTTATCGTGAACGTAATGGTTATTACCCTGAGAGGGCAATTCTTTATTTTTTAAATGAATTAGACACTGCAGAAGAGTCCCAAATTCGTCCTCCAGAAGCTCTTCTTGAGGTGCCTCTAGACCCAAAGCGTATTGAGGTTGCTTTGTATATTTTCAAAAGTACTGTATCAGATATTGAAAAATGCCGACGAAAAGATGAATGGCCCGAACCTCAAGCCGAGTTACTAGATAAAAACACATGTGACATTTGTGACATTCGTTGGAATTGTCCAGCTCATGTTGGCAAATATCCAATGCGGTATCCGTAGGAATAGAATATATGAATGGACAACTCTTTCTCCCCTTCGTAACAGATGCAGCGTTTAAAGACGCTGGAAAACGAGTCTTAGAAAACATCCTAACACAGTTTGAAGAATTGTCTGAGGAAAACCTTGAGCAGTTGGTCAAAACCAGCGTCGAATTTTTGGGGACAGATCACGTTAGAGATATTACCGCGATTTCCTATGAAAAAGACATAGAGGGCTTTAAATACACCTTAGGGCGGGAGATGTTTGATAAGGACATCTTATCAAAAGTTTGCGCGAAGATGGAAGGGAAATGGATAATTTCAGTGGATGAAGCCGTAGTTGACAAAGAGAGTTTTGTAGGTGGAGTCGCATATCGGCATAGTTGCGCGTTTGGATATAAAATTCCACCAAAATGTGGTCCTGAATCACAAACGCTGCCAAAGGAAAAAGTTTTGGCGGTGTCGTCAATTCTCCGTCTCCAAGATGAGGAAGACTTTGACAACAAAATGCAGTTCTTGCCCTACCTTCTCAATTTATATGTTGCCTTTTATACAGCGAAAATTCTTCAAGGTCTCAATGAGCCGATACTTGCAGTTATCCTACATGGACCGCTTATTCGGCAAATCGCTCCATTTCTGAATCTTCTCTTTCGGAAAGAAGATATTAAAAGGATCGTCACTGCAGACACTGATCCACCACCTGAGGTTCCTGATGAAATAAAAAGTATTGCTAATGGTGGTTTATTGGATTCAATAGTTGCGAAAGACACTTATCAGGATAGTTTAGAGGATTTTATCAATCTGTCTTCTAGAGAAAGAAGGAATGAAATCAAACAGAGGGTTGATGAAGGGGAAATTCCGGGAATCTGTTT
The DNA here is from genome assembly GCA_022394775.1 of Candidatus Poribacteria bacterium. Classification (GTDB taxonomy): domain Bacteria; phylum Poribacteria; class WGA-4E; order WGA-4E; family WGA-3G; genus WGA-3G. Next base: position 27,741 of record JAGFCB010000025.1, on the reverse strand, counting down.
CTACTTTTCGCTTCTCAGAAAGTTATCGGATCTAGCCAACCAGATGAACTTCTCCTTAATCGGCTGTGTAGAAAATGCTCATTCGACAGAGTATTCAAGACTGTATATCCAGTACCAAGTTGAACGTTTCGGTCTAGATGCCACCAACCAAAAAATTCTCCGTCAATTGTTTAGTGCCTACAATATAAAATTCAACAAGCAACAGATCAAAGAGCGATTTCGGGAATTCATTGTCAAATCCGGTTGGGACGATGAAATGATTCATGCCTTTTCACTCAAGTTTGACAATAAACAGCAGGTTAAATCAGAATTTACTGCTCCGCTGCCCATCCGAAGATATTTTACATGTGACAGAAATGAGGACATCTTTGAGTTTAGGTTCGGTTCTTCGTTTACTTCCGAAACACCAGCCCGAGAAGCCTTGATTGCTAACATTGTGGATACTTTGTATCCCTTTAAGGACTATAGAATGTTGATGAGTTTTGTCCGAACAAGTGAACTCAAAGCACCAATCCGCGTTGAATTTTTGGAAAGAGGGGACGTGAAAAATTGGCACGAGGTGTTAGCATCAATCTATGTTACCAGCCTCCCCTACAGCAGCTACGGATTACCGATATTTTTGTATTACGCCGATAAAATGGCAAGGATGCCGAAAGAAGTTATTTCGACAGTCACTGAATCATACCTTATTGAACAAGCGACTAGAGCTTCTTATCAACTCGGGCTGAGCGATGGTAGTTTGAGGCAAGTTTTTTCAGCGGTGACCCAAAAGTTTAGAAGAGATTTTTATGGACGAGAATGAACGGAGGACAAATTATGCCTATAGGAGTTATTTTTGGCGAAACATCAACGCAGGAATTCTCCTTTTTGTTTGGCGATGCAGATGGGCAACGTCAACATCAATTGAAGTTTGCCTATGTTGAGCTTAATTTGCCAACAGACAACAGCAAGATCGTTGCTCGTGTTGTTGATGTGAACACAGAGAATCCGCTTTTGGCGAAGGACACTGCAAAATTCTACTCAGAAACAGAGGCAGCTGGAATTTCGTTTCCGGACATGATGTCGCGTCGATTCACGCTATACCAAGCCAAGTGTGAGGTTATTGGTAGATACAATATTGATACAAAAGAAATTGAACCCTTAACACAACCGATAAATCCTGGAACGGAAGTGGAGTTGTTATCGGACAAAGTCCTTAATCAACTCTTCTCCGTAAATAATCAGTGGCATCTTCATCTCGGATATGTTGAGACCCCTGGTCAGCAAACACAAGCACAAGTGTCTTTGAGAGCGGATTCGATCATTACGATGCACGCGTGTGTTTTTGGCATGACAGGAATGGGAAAAACTACGACAACAGCTACGCTTTTAGAAGAATTGATGTTCCGGGGAGCAAAGACGATTGTATTCGATCCACATTCTGATTATGTTAATCTTAATCGAATCAGACAGGAATTCTATGATCAATTTTTCCGGGAGAAAGTAGAAAGTGACGACGAAGTAAAAGGAAAAATCTCAGAATACAAGGAGTTACTACGGAAAGTTGAACCTGCCCAGGTTCCTCCTTGGAATACGTTTGATCCTTCTTTCGGTAACCTTGTGGATGAGGCAACCAACGAAGAATTGACATCTGAAAATATTTTCTATCGCTTGCTAAATTTCTGTGCGATAAGAGAACCCCATTTGATGATTGATTCAAAGCGAGACCCCGAGGAATTGAATTCTCAATTGGGGGCCGTTATAAACGGAATTAAGCAACTTGATTTGCAAAATCATCTACCGGAAGAATTAGTCCGTCGAAAGTTGACTATCAAATTTAATGCCTTTCCAACAATTCGATTATATGAAGATAAGAGTCCTTATTTCACTATGAGATTAATTGAGGCAATAGCAGGAGAAGGATTTACAGAAGCTCAAGAGGGATATGTAATTGATTGGCTCAGGGGCTTAACTGACCAAAATTTAGAAGATGGGGCACTTTTTCAGTTTCTCAGAGGGCGTATTAGAAGTTTGTCTGCAGGAAACTATTCTAGGGTACCACTCACTCGAATTGTCTCTAAGGCGCAGGCTACGCTAGGTTCTCTGGTACAACGAGGGTGCCAGTCTTTAGACATTAGCAACTTTGTCAATGCGTTTTGTCCGAAGGATGGAGATTTATCCGAAGTGTCAACTGCAATATTTGATCTATCTGATTTGGAAAATAACCACGCAAGGCGAGCTTTGATTTACGCTATTATGGATTTTATTTTTGATGAGTATAAGTCAAAACGCCTCGCTATGGATAAAAACGCTCATCCGGTGCTGTTTGCTCTTGAAGAAGCGAGAACATTAATTCCGCGTCAAGAAGAAAGTAGCACGAGCGGTGAAATGCATCCTGCGACAAGGGCTGCTCGACTTGCAGCTAGGCAAATTGCAACGGAAGGTCGGAAAATGGGGCTTGGGATGCTTGTTATCTCACAAAAGCCTGCTTCTGTAGATCCATTGACTGTCTCCCAAGCGAACACGCTGATTTTGCACCGAGTTATTAACCCGGACGATCAGACTTACATCCGCAACGTCGGTGAGTCTCTAGCCAGTGAAGATTTAGAAACGTTAAAAATGGTTAAAGAAGGGGTTGCCATCGTCACAGGGGATGCCTTGAAAACAAGAATGTCTACGCTGGTTAAGGTGAGAAATCGCTATAGTGAACCTGGCACCGAAAAACCGACACCAATACAAGACATATGGGAGGGAAAAGCCTGAACGTACATGGTGGTATCAATTTCGATTCGGGTGAGAAATGCTACAATGATCAGGAATAACAGATATGTCAAAAGGTTCACAATCTAAAATCCAACAATCTCCTAAAGGACATTTATTAATCTTGGGGTGTTCTAATAAAAAAACTAAGAATCCCAATTTTGATGAAATGCCCGCGCTTGAAGTCTATGACGGCCCCAATTACCGAGTGTTACGAAAATTTTTCAAGGAGAATGGATGGCCCCCCGGCCTCATAATAAAAATTATCTCTGCTAAGCATAAAATCATTGATGCGACAGAACTTATCGAACCTTATAATGAACGTTTGGATAAAAAAGCTGCCAAAGATATAAGACAGGAAGTCATGCAAAACTTGGAAGAGCTTAAATCACCGAAAACCGTTTTTATCAACATGGGCAAAGACTACCTACCCGCCATTTCCTGCATTACGACGTTATTTGGTGATAGTAGAGTTGAGTATGCGGAGGGTGGAATTGGGGAAAAAATGCAGAAAATGAAACAGTGGCTTCATGATTTACCAAATAGCATTGTCTCTGTCAAGTCACAGGAACAATCAAATGGGCCTCCTCTCTATTTCTTTCCGGACTGGGATGATTACGTTTACGAACCTTTTAAGGCAGAGGAAACAGGTGAGGATAGGAGGGCTAAAAACAGGAAGTATGCCCATGAGGTTTTTGAGGATAACCCTCCTTATGATGGTTTACTTCTCAGCCTTGCCCAACTACTAACAAAAAAAGGACCACTCAACCAACTTGCCAAGAAAAGTTCATTTAACCTTCGGGAGGAGAGGCGGATATCTAAAAATATGTGCTTGTTTGGAGATTGTGGTGCCTTCTCGTATACTACAGATCCAGAGCCCCCTTTTTCTCCTGAATACGCAGCTTTCCTATACAATCAATTTGATTTTGACCTTGGGGCATCTGTAGATCACATTCCGATTCCATCGCTATCTGATGAAGAAAAGCATAACCGGATGAATTTAACGGCCGAAAATGCTAAAGAATTTTTAGCAACGCATCTTTCCCACAATTATCAATTTGTGCCGGTTGGTTGTATACAAGGTATTACGCCTGATGACTATGCTAATTTTGCGGGCGAATACATTGAGTGGGGATATAAGCATATTGCTTTAGGCGGATTGGTACGCAGACAAGATTCAGAGATTTTGCAGATAGTAGCAGCTGTTCGGGAAGCATTACAGAAGCATACCCGTGGTAAAGATGAAAATATCTGGGTTCATATTTTTGGTATTCTGCGACCAAATCTCCAATCTATCTTTACACATCTCGGTGTTGCCAGTTTTGACAGCGCGTCTTATTTGAGAAAAGCATGGGCATGTCCAAATAGGAACTATTTAACAGCAGATGGAAAGTGGTATGGTAGTATCCGGATCCCCTTTAGTACATCAAAATCAATGCGCGAAGTTGCAAAATCTAATCCTGAACTTGCTAATGATACTATGCAGAAATTGGAAAAACAATGTCTCACGGACCTTGAACTTTTTGATAATAAAAAAATATCAGAGCAAGAAGTTCTTGAGAGCGTTAATCAATACAGCGCGCTACTTGAACGAAAAAAAACGTATAATCACCTTTCTGAAACACATCAAGAATTACTAAGTGAGCGTCCTTGGAAAAGATGTAGATGTAAAGTGTGTAAAGATGCTGGGATCAACATTGTAGTCTTCAGAGGAGCAAATCGTAACAGAAGAAGAGGATTTCACAATACTTGGGTATTTTATCATAAAATTTTACACGGAAAGCATAAGAAGTCTGCAAAGAAGTAGGGGTATAATTCTCACATGTAAATGAGGTAATCTCTATGCCCAAAACGGAGGTTGAAATTCAATTCGCATTTACACTTCCTGTTGACGAGAGTTTTTTACAACACAAAACTGATGCAGAACGCAAGGCGAAAGAGGCTTTTGTGCTTGAACTGCTTCGGCACGGGGATATTAGTGCAGGTAGAGCTGCAAAACTCCTTGATATTTCCCGATGGGATCTCTCAGACTTGATGTCTGAGGCTGGAATTTCTCCTTTTGCTGAAGTTACTGGTGAAGAATTAGCAGCTGAAGTTGAAACTGCCTTGAAAGCTTTGAATAACCAAGATGATGAAGGTTGTCACGAATAGTACACCCTTAACGGATTAGTCAGGATCTCTATTATCAAGTGATAACGGAAGCAGGCGAATAATAGAAAACAACTCAATAGAGAAACAAAAAACACATGCATATACTCTGTGCCAACGTAGGAAGCACCTCATTCAAATACCAAATCATCAATATGGAAACCACAACCTCGCTTGTCAAAGGAGGCGTGGAACGTATCGGTAATTCGCCATCAGCCTTCACGCACGCCGTACCGGGGAAACCTACCCGCGAAGGCGAAATCGACGCGCCAACGCATACTGCCGCGATTGCGCACGCAATGGATCTCATTACCGATACCGAAGTCGGATGCCTTGAAGACTTAGGGCAGTTGGACGGTGTCGGATTCAAAACCATTCTCGCCAGAGGCTACTGGCGTTCAGCACAGATTACTGAAGATGTGATCGCAGCACTGGAGGCATCCACCCCACTCGCACCGATGCATAACCCCGCATATATCGCCTCTATCCGTGCCTTTCAGGAGCTGCTGCCCACAACCCCACTCGTTGCTGTCTTTGAGACGTGGTTCCATCAGACGATTCCAGATTACGCCGCCGAGTTCGGTGTGCCGCGTTTCTGGGTGGAACAACACGACATCCGTCGGTACGGTTACCACGGTGCTTCCCATCGGTATGTCTCTGAACGCGTGCCGCAGCTGCTTGGACAGGAGACAGGAGAAGGGCTGCGTATTATCTCTTGCCATCTCGGTGGCAGTTCGTCGCTCTGTGCCATCAAAGATGGGGCGTCTATTGATACATCAATGGGAACGTCAACGCAATACGGGATGATTCAGTCTACGCGTTGCGGCGAGTTAGACGCTTTTGCAGTGTTGTATATGCTCGACAAAGAGGGATACTCTACAGATGAAATTCGTCGTCAACTGATTGAGGATTCCGGACTAAAGGGCATCTCTGGCACGAGTGGCGATATGCGCGATATAGAGGCAGCAATCGCCGCTGGCAATGATAATGCGCGTTTGGCACTGGAGACTTTCGTCTACGGTGTAAAGAAGTATATCGGGGCATACATCGCCGCGCTCGGTGGTGTGGACGTGATCGCTTTTGCGGGCGGTATTGGAGAGAAGAGTGGGACAACACGCGCGAAGATTTGCGAAGGACTTGAGTGGTGCGGTATCCACTTGGATACGGTGAAAAATGAGCAAGCCACCGGTGAAGTAGATCTCTCGACCGATGACAGCCGCGCTAAGATTCTTGTCGTTTCTACAAACGAGGAGCTAATCGTGTCGCGTGAGACAGCGCGGGTCCTTGAAGCATCTGATTGATAGGAATCGTGAACGGTAAGAAATCCGCAAAAACACCCCAAGCAAACACTCGCGCCTACAAGTAGAATAGAGTGCCTTTTACATCAGATACTCTCGGTTCCTGAAGATTCGGATTGCAAGCCATAACAGTCCTACCGTCAAAAGTAAGATAACGAGGAGCGCGACCCATACGGATGGGGGTGATTGCCCTAAGAAGTCTGTGATTTGGCTTCGAGGCAGTTTGTAACGCGGAAACAGCGTGAAAAGGTAGTGTGATATGGAGAGCCTTTTGATCCCCATCGGCATGAACTCAGCCAACGTAATACCTTCCCATCCCATTACAATCAGCAGACCCCACAAGACTGGATGCTTAAACTTCACTGCTAAAACCGTAGCGAGCGCGCCATAAGTTAACAAAGTCAACGCGAATGATGCAGTATAACGGAGACTCATCCCTATGTGGTACAGCACATGCTTATCAAGTTTCGCGTGTGTCGCGACAATACCGGTTAAAATCAGGTGAGATACGCCTATGATAGCAAGGGTCCCGACAAGATACGCTGCAAATTTACTGAGAAGCATCATCGACTTGTGGAGCGGTCGCATCTGAAGATAGACCAAGCCTTTACCGTCGATCTCGTCCGAGATAATTGCTGTCCCATAGAAGATCGCGCATAGATTCACCAAGAGTCCATACAGAATCAGTGTTATCTCAGGTATGAACCCGTTGACGCTTACGCTGCTTCGCGCTGTGAACCGAAATATGAGCGTGATAACAAGCGATAACGCACACCCGATAAGAATCAGCACAGTCCGCCGACTCCAGAACATTTGGCGCAGTGTCACTTTGAAGAGTGCGAAATAGGCGGGAAATGTATTTGTCTTGGTAGCCATTCGTAGCCTTTCTGGGATATGAGTCTAAAATAATATTAACATTAATTTCTGAATTTAGCAAATTTATTAGACCTATGTGATATCCGTGAATAGTTTTCTCACTTACAGGGTTATTTAGTTCTCAGTTTTTTCGTCCAATTTTGGACACCCAGACCACGCAGGTGCGGTTTGGAACCAGGGCTCCCACCCGTTACTGGGAAGGGACACCGGACTTGGAAAAGAAAATTTGAAAATGTAGAAAATCCGATAATTTATCTAAAACTGAATAGCCCTGGTCTCACTTACGGATCTGGTTGCAAAATTAAATGTAAATATGCTATGATACCCTATCAATAATGAGATTTTCTGACGTTAAGGGAACCTTATATGTTTCCGAGGTTTTCTACCCTTTTTAGCCTAAGATCGCAAGCCTGTAATGAAATGGTTTTTTAAATATTGGGTTTCTGCAAGGAGAATTAAAAAAATGAATCAGCACGATTTTACGATCACCGATTCGGAGCTTAATTTTTTCAAGACGTTCGGTTATCTTAGTTTTCCACAACTGATGGCAGATCGGATTACAGCGATCCAAGACGCTTTTGAGTCCGTTTGGGAAGAGCGGGGCGGTGGGCATAACGGTAAACCGCACGAAGGCACGGCGCGTTCCTGTATCGTTCCATTTATTGATCAGAGTGAAGAGTTGGCATCACTGCTGGATGATCCGCGGATTTTAGCGATTGCGAAGGCACTCCTCGGTGATGATTTCAACTACATGGGCAGCGACGGCAACTTCTACGTCGGCGATACCGGATGGCATTCGGATGGTGGGCATAGGTTGGAAGACCCGATGCATATTAAGATCGCGTTCTATCTCGACCCGCTAACTCGCGACAGCGGCGCACTCCGCGTCATCCCAGGTAGCCACCTCTTCGGCGATAACTATGCGGACGCTCTCTCTCAGCAGGTCGGCAAGAGTCAAGATATGTGGGAAATACACGGCAAAGATGTCCCTGCAACGGTCTTTGAAACAACCCCCGGCGATCTGGTGCTATTTAACCATAATACGAAGCACGCTGCTTTCGGCGGAGGCGCGCGCCGACGGATGTTTACCATGAACCTCTGTCAACGCTATCCGGATGATAAATTAGAGGCTCTACAGGCATATATTGCTGGATCCGCACGCTTCTGGATTGATCGAAAATACGGTGAGAAGATGATACGGACAGCGACACCTGAGCGATGGATACACCTTGAACAGGTACGGGCAAACGATGGGCATCTCGCGGAACTCTCACGTCAAGCGCAGGAGCGGATGGGTGAACCCTCACGTGGCTAACGCTTGTTGCCACGCTTCCCGAACGAACGCAATAGATTCCGTGAAGCCTTCCTGTCCTGAGCGGCTGGCTTCCTCGATGCTGAGCCATCCGTCATAATTTGCTCGTCTCATCCGGGAGAAGATTTGTGGAATCGGTGCGGCACCTGTGCCGACACGAACTGGCTCAAATACCCTGACTTCGCGTAGGTCAAAGATATGTATGACAACGATGCGGTGGACAACCTGTTCCAAAAGTGTCAGTACGTCTTCACCCAAGACAAGTGGGTTCGCCGTGTCGAAACAGACACCGAGGGGTGTATCGGAAAGCGCATCTAAAATCTCTAAGAATATCTCTGTAGGTTGTGAGAAGTCCCAGTAATCCCACGGCGCGCCTTTCGTGTGATTTTCATAAGCGAGTGTGATACCTTGTTTTTCGGCCGCGTCGAGTGCACGTCGAAATCCGTCCGTTACCCATTGCACACCTACTGCGCGTTCAGTGCCGGGATGGTTTTGCCCTGCCGTCACCCGAATGAATTCCGCGCCTAATGCTTTTGCGAATGCGATGTCCGCTTTCAGGTCTGTTAGTTCTTGCGCGCGTTGCCCAGCATCGGGATGCGTGAAGTCAGAATAGCAGGCGAGCATGCACGGTATAATACTATGCTTTTCGAGAGCGTCGCGCGTCTGCTTTATCGTTTCTGTATCCCGATTTGGGAAGAATTTGATACTGAAATCGACTGCATCTAACCCTAATTCTGAACCGAGTCGAATCCAATCGGCAACGGTGCTTTTTCCTGTAAAGATATTGTCGTAAAGAGAGACCGGAAGGCAGCTAAGTTTCATTGTGTGTTTCCTTTGATGGTCTAAAACCTTTGTAGTGGCGCGAACTTTAGGTTTTTTCAAACTCAGGTTAAAAATTAAAAGATCGCCCAGAAAATGTAGCCCGTAATGAAGCAGATCGCTTGTGGGCGAGTACGCCGCAAAATGGAGGGGTTTTTGCTTGGGTGTTTCTTCAGATATACGCAAAGGGCACTAATGTGCACAACCCACCTTACCGAACCGCAAGGAATAATTAAAAATTAAAACATAAAGAGAATGTAGCCCGTAATGAAATGGAGGGCGGATATACGCAAAGGGCACTAATGTGTACAACTCACCTCACCGAACCGCAAGGAATAATTAAAGATTAAAACATGAACCGATACATTGGACGTTCCAAAGCGATACCGATAAGTGTCCAGATTGCCCCGACGAAAAACTCACCGATGACCAAGCCGATGAAGAACGGCATCGCTCGGCGATAGGTCCGTAAGCCACCTGCCTGAAAGAGAATCGCTTTCAGCCCCCACGACAAGAAGATCGAGAACCAGTACCAACTTGTATTCCAGAAACTCAACGAAAGTGCATAACCGGCGGGATGGAAGGGCCACCAGATAAACCGACGGCGTAGCACCATCAGGAGCGTTGTTAAGGCGATCGCACCACCCGACGCAGAGACAGCACCCACGTCTATGGATTGCGGGTTAATGAGCCACTGCTTTAGCTGCTCATAAGTCCAGCGACATTGTGCCTGCTCACCATAAACCGCGCCGCCGTAGTAATAACCCTGTGAGTAATACGCCCACGCTGAAGATATTGTCGCAACGATCGTCACCAAGATGACAGCGACAATAAAGCGGTTATGTGATAACCCGCGAACCTGTGCCACCTTGAACCCTTCCAACATAATCGGCATCGGATGCGAACGATAGGAGCGGTTGAAACCGTGAAACATGCTGAACGTCGTTAACCCTTCCGCACCAATGCGACGTGTGCCGAGAAAGGAGACGAGCACTTTGTCCGGTCGCCACGGCACATCGTGTGCGGGCGGTCCAACTTCTGCGCGGATACGCGTAATAGCAATGGCTAACGCAAAGAAGAGTGTGAAGTAGCCAAATATGCTGAAGATCGGCGTGCCTGTGCTTTTAAAGAAGACAAGGATGAAAATACTGCCGACGATGAGACCGATGATAGCGAATCGGGTGTGTGATGAAGGTGTGTTGTCCCCAGAAAGTTTGGCGTTGTTACCGCTAAAAGCGTTTTTCACCTGTCGCGCGATAAACTTCCGGGTGAGCCATATTGCCGAGACACCCAAGCAGAACCACGCCCCAAAAGATTGCGCGTCAAGGAATGGGAAGCCCGGCAGATGCCCGATACCTGCCATCGTTCCCCATATACGCGTCATTTTATGGAAAAGATAGAAAAACCAGATAGAGAACGAGAGTTCTAACGGTATAAAGAAACTCATCCCGATCGCAAAAGGATAGACAGCGATGGGCAGCCTACCGATGGCGTTCAGCGGTTTCGTCTGAAAGTGCTGCCCTAAATTATAGAGACTCCCACCTAAACCCGGCACAACTGGAAACAAAAAGTGAAGTCCGTTTAAGAGGTTCATCCCGCCCGCAAGAACTGCCGCCAGCAAAAACAACCGATTGCTCAGAAGGGTACGTCCGCCGTTTTCTGTCAGGTGCAGCGGAATCTGAATGACGGGGTAACTGAGTTTCTCGTGATTGACCCATTGGTGTCGAATGAGAATCGTGATGCAGAGCATCATGCACGTTAGCACGATAATCAGAGCAGACCACCAGAGCACAGGTGTCATCCAAAGTTGTAGGTGTTCGGCGGTGTGAAGTGAGGAATCACCTTGATAGAAAGTTGCCAGGACACTCCGTTCTTTGATCGTGAGCCAGTCCGGCATGTGGCGATGGAATAGTTCGCCCCATTCGTTTTCTGGACTCGCGAACCATATTGGATAGGTGAGCAGGGGCCATAATATCTGGAGTGTATCGTGTCCAGCGATGGAGGACGCAATAGACACAAGCAAATAGACTACCATTAACTCGGCATCGCTGAAACTGGCACCCTTCCGAATTATGCGGAGCAATGGGTTCGCTGCCATTAAAATCAATACGACAAAAATGACATTGAAATAGACGGTTGAGACGGTCGGGAAACTCTGGCCCGTGCCATAACCGCTGGGACCCCAGTTAATCATGAGCCAGTGAGAATTTGGAATAGTGATGAGGAGTGCGAGGAGCACAGCGCGAAGGCTGACTTTTGGCGCAGCTTGCGAACCAAAATTTGCTCTATTAAAGTTGTTTGACATCTTTTGGGTTTCCCGTTCTCATTATACAGAGAACACCGGAAATTGTCAACGACGCGTAAAAAAGAAGCCCACGGCGATTGCATATTGGCATAGTTCGGAAGCCAATATTGCAAGCATGGGCGATCTATCTCAAACGGTGTGATGATTTACTCGAACAATGCTTTTAGGTTACCCCATGTTGTCGCTAATTTACCGGTCGGTTCAACGGGGAAAAATTCAGAATTTTCACCAAGATAATTTAACACGTTCGCTGTGAGTTTTCGCAGATTATCTCCCTCTTTCGATTTCGCATCGGTATAGACACCGTTGTGGTGACCGAGGGTGATAACTATACCGTCCCCGACCTCGTATTCAACAAAAGGACGCTCTCCACCGCCAGCACCCCCGCCACGGGTCTTTGTTCCAAGAATCGTGCCAGATGGATCATCTCCAAAATTAAAGAAATCTGAGGTGAACCCATCTTGCTGCATGCTCGTGAGAAAGATCGGTTTGCTGGTATCAAACCCTTCAAAAACTGGGTGATTTTTGCCATCAGCGGTTGGTATCACACCAATCTCTGGGGGCCCCTTGCCGAGGGGCTGAAAAACTCGTGGATCTCCACCATCGTCAACGTCAAGTTCAAAGACATAGCGGAGTGCTAACGCTGAGAGGAACATACTTCCGCCGGCTTCCACATAGTCAAGGACTGCCTTCTTAGTCGCATCGGCGAGGAACGGATCTGGCAATGTATTCGTTTCGGTATAGAACATCCATAGCACAGCGAAATTCTCCGGTTGCAGTGCGGTGCCACCAGCGTTCTTGAAGTTCCCGCTTTTATCTACGAGGAGTGTTGTCGTTTTGAAGTTATCCTTTGCCCAATCATAAGCCGCTTCTTCGACTTCACCGAGTTTGTTACTGCCAGCGAGTAGCCCAACGGTTACATCTGCTGAATACACTGGCACAATCGCACACGCCGAAATGAGAAGTGTTAGACATAGGCATCGTACTGTTAGCGGGTGTTTCATTGTCCTACCTCCTTTGGTTTGGAAATTTGTATTTGATAGGACTTACGCAGGTTGCTCTTTTGTACCACAAACTTCCAGTTTGTGACCCTAAAACGCTATGTTTTCCGAGAAATTTCATCTAACAGAACGGGCTGCTGTCAAGATTGCGTAAGTCCTGTTTGATAGATGAATGATTGTCTATATATTAGCATGCATTGCGGACATAAGTCTAATGGGATTCAATGTGCCTAAATTCTGATTTGATTTTAAGTGTTTTTGTGGTATGATATTCGACAAACATGAGGTTCGCATTTATGTGAACCCCACTATAATTCATGAAAGTACATAAGGAAAGGTACAAAATGTTCTATCAGTTAACACGTTTACGTGTCCGGAGGTTACAGGTGGTCTTCGTCGTTGTGGCAATGGTAATAGCTTTTGCTGTTTCAACGCAAGCTGACCTCAAAGACCCGACACTATCTGTCTACTATAATTTTGATGAGGATGGTGCTACCGTCAAGGACGGTTCCATCCACGGTAACGACGGGACAATTGAAGGGAAAGCGAAACGGGAAAATGGTGTTTTCGGCAAAGCCGTTGTTTTAGAGCCACAAACATGGGTAAACTTAAACGGACCGGAATTTGAAAACGTACCACTTGAAGGCATCACAATCGCGGTCTGGGTCAATCATAACGATTCACCCGATCCACAGAGCATCTTTGACGCGATTGGAACCGACCACGGAAGTGGTCTCTACCACGTGGAAATCCGTCCCGCTGGCTTTAGATGGTTTCATCGAAATGGTGCTGAACAGCAGGTCTTCAACATCAACCCTGGTCCTGTTATCAAAGGCGGAAAATGGGTGCATTTCACCGGCACTTACGATGGTAAGACAGGTGCTACGAAAACCTACGTTGATGGGAAGGAGACACACGATGCAAAAGGGAACGGCGACCTTTCAGATAACTGGGGGGTCTCAGCGGCGATCGGACACCATAAGAACGGTCGTTGGTTTGATGGACTGATGGACGAGTTCTATATTTTTGGTCGCGCGTTATCTGAAGCTGAAATTAAAGAGGTGATGGATGGCGAATTTCTGTCGGTTGAACCCGCGGATAAACTCGCTACAACCTGGGGTAGCCTTAAATCAAGACGCTAAAATGTTAGTTTATAGATACAAATGAACGGCTTGAACACGGTATTTTCCTGTGTTCAAGCCGTTTTTTGTGTTAATCTATCGGTGCGGCGCATATTCCCAATCGAAGCGCTGCCGTCCATAAGTTTTACCGTCAATTTTGGCTTGGTGGCAGACGAAGCACCTTTGAGCATCGGTAACACCGTGCAGTTCGTGTGCTAACTGAATTTCTTCTGTGTTATGTACATGACATTTGAGACAGGTGTAACTCCGGTAATCCGTATCGGCGTAGATGGCGATTTGATCTGCGACCTTTCGGACGTGGTAGGTGTGTCTGTTTTCGGGATCGGTGACTGTCCAAGCGTTTCCCATTTCTTTGATTGAGATAGGCGCGGTTGTAGGGACTCTGCGTTCATTTTGTATGAACCACCAGTGCAAGTCTTCAGGAATAGTGTCTGACGTGTCCAAATCTTCTGGGAAGGTTGTACTGATACGGAACAGGAAGCGTTCAGGCGTATGGCATCTCGCACAAGGCACATCGTGGGCATCGGTGAGCGGAAGGAATTCATCGTGTTCCAGTTTTTGTTGCCCGTGGAATACAATACTGACGAGCAGAATCGGAGCAAGAATGAGATGACATCGGAGTAAAATCTGTCTCGCCTTGCGAGCGGTTAGACTCACTGCGACACCAGTGCCTAAATTCGACAAAGCGAGTAGGAACGTCAGCCATGAGTGCCACACAAGCGGTTGGAACGCTGAATGATATAGCACCAAGCATAAACCCAGAGAGGCGAGGCGTTGGTGGTATTTTAGCCATGTCTGGCGATTGCCCCATCGAACCCAACGGCTTCGGAGAATGTAGAGACTGGCAATAACAATGGTGATAGCACCGATGATGCTAATCGTGTGTCTCGCTTCACCGAAACTCCCTGCTTGCCAAATACATAGACCTGAGATAACAGCGGCACCGACAATACCGTGTCCGATCTGGATAAAGACTTTCATGCCATCAATTTAGCATGGTGGTACGACGGAGTCAAGTAAAAACACCGGTAAAACATAACAAAGGCTTTCTTGGAATAGTTATTGGACTGGCGAGGCGCGTCTACTTCTGACTAATTTTCTTGTCCTTCAGGTGCTATCCAGCGAAGGAAGTCAGCCGGGGTTAAAGGAGTAATAAAAGTGTTAAGGATAACGCCGAGAATTCTGGGTTCTTGGATCGCGAGCCAAATCAATCCTTCATCTTGCCCGTGTTCATGTAAGGTGTTCTGTATTTCTTTTCTTGCTGTCTCGGTGGCATCTGTAGCAAATTTTATCGCAGCACCCCAAATGGATTCGCTGCCAGATGGCTCGGTTTTTTTCGGTGGGGATGGTGGGAACCATCTGAACATTGGCACATTTTTTATTGCACGAGCTTGTGCTTCTTTTATCTGCGGTGGTTTGAGATTCAAACGGAAATTGAGATTGATAAGGATAACCGTGCTTTGGTCTGTAGTGGCAAGTTTATGAAAACTTGCTATATCTTCATCGTTAATTACGAGATGTGCAAGGCTTTGCTCGAAAATGGGGCGGATTTTCTTTTCCGCATCCGGTGGCGTTGTGTCAAGGAACTCATCAAAGGTTTGAAAGGGCTTTACTTGCTTGGAAACGCGGGAGAGAAATTCTAAGTAGATGTCTGAGTTTGCAAGGGTTTGAAGTGTTTTAAGGTTCTCATCTAAAAGGGGTCCTGGGAATGCTGCTCGGAGTTTAGAAAACGTTTTCTGTTCAAGGTTAGCGACAGGCACAGCATCCAAGATAAAAACAGGTTCCGTTTCTTCAGACGAAACTATTATTGTTATTTTCGTTTTCATCTCTATTCTCCTTTTGTTTGAAAAAGTGATTAATTTCTTCAAAAAACTAAAGAAAACTTCCAAAGAATAAAACTTAATTGAATTTGCATCAATTGCGCAGTTTCCTAATCAGTTTCTAACACAGACTGACACAAATTAGTCTGTGTCACTGTTTTAGTAAGAAGTTATCCCTTCTTAATCATTCTTAACCGTTGCGGAGACCGGATCCGTGGAATTTTGCCTCGCGGCTTTCTTCCAATCCGCTATCACACGTTTTACACGCGCCTCAACGTCAGAACGAGAGATGCAAATTGCTTTCGCAATGTCCGATAGCGGTTGTCCATCCAAGTGCCGTTCCATGACTATTCTGTCGTCCTCTCCGGGAAGGCAGCTTATCAACGTTTCTAAATTGCGTGCGATGGGTATCAACCACTCGCGGATGCGTTCCAATCTTTTCTGAACTGCATCGGGTGTTGCGTCTATCGCTTCCGCTATCTCTTGGGTGGTGAACCCATCATTTATAAACGTTACAACCTCTCGGTCTGTACCTTGAAGGAGACAGAGGAGTTTTGCTTTCATATCCCGCTCTACTTCAGCTTGTTCGGCATCGGTCTCCGCGAGAAATGTTGCGAACGGGGCTTCACTTTCGCCGATTGAAGGGTTGTCAAGCGATTCAAGAAACGAGTTTCCTGTTTGCCTTCGCCGCTTCGCGTCTCTAATTTCATTCAGCGTTAAGGTTTTCGCTATAGTGAGCAACCATCCTAACAACTTTTCTGGTTCTCGGACTTGATGCCTCTTTTTGAAGGCTTTGATAAAGGTTTCCTGCGCGATATCCTCGGCATCTACAGCCGGATCGGGATGACTCCGCATCATTCTGTTAATTTTCTTGAAGACGATCTTATGATACGTGTTGAAGAGCAACTCAAAGGCTTTTTCTTTCTCATTGTCATCAGCTTCTAAAAATCGCCGGTTTATACCAACGTTGTCCACCTTTACAAGTCATTACCTCACTATATAGCAATGTTCTTATAAGTCCCTCCATATATACATGACACCAAGTTGAAGTGGATTCCGACACACCCGGTCAATTTTTTATTATTTAAATTGCTCAAATTATAAAGCCTATATCTAACTAATACTATATGGTATTTTTTAGGGAAAAAAGGAAATAAATTAAAAGACACAATTTTGTACTGGAAGAGGGGATGATGACAGAGTCATTCAGTTTAAAAAATTATAGAGTTTCTTGTCCTTTTTTTACGATCCGGTGCGGTTAGGAAACCGTACCTACCGGGGCTGGGGGGCAAAATTGGAGGAAAAAAACCGAGAACTGAATGACTCTGTGCATGATGATGGAAAAATGTATCGCGAGACTGACCATTATAGAAACTCTGGGGTGGAACATAGTGAAAAGTGAACCAATGTAAACTTTTCTTATTGATCTCTCGTATAATATGTTATAATGTTCAGAGCTAACGGAAAATCTAAGGAGGAAGGGAGATGAAGTTGCAATTTACGTTCTTACTGTTGCTGCTTTTCGCAATGGCGGCATTTTCTGGGTGTTATACACAACTCGGTCATCGTGCGTCTTCAGATTATTATGCTCGGGTACACTATAAGCATCATGAAGGTCTAAGAAAAGAAAAAACGGAGACAAAGCATGCTGAGGAAGCAGACTCGGATGCATCAGAATTAAAGCATTCGGATGACGAGGATTCTGATGGGTATTACGGACGACGCAAGCGAAGTTATCGGACTACGTACGCTTCCCCTTCTTATAGGTATGACGCCTATTCGGTGCCTTATGGACCCTATCCACATTATTATGCATATCCGCCGGGGTGGTATTACCCCTATCGCCCATTTTATAGTGGGTACGGGTATTATTATGGATACCGTGCGCCGTATTATCGCTACTATAGAGGCTATTATCCGTATAGAAACGTCTACCGGCGGTATCACAGTGGAAGTCGGTATACACCGCTGTCACGGCGGACTTACAAAAAAGGCGATTTACGACTTGAAAATCGGCGTTCGCGAAGTTCACGCAGCCTGACTTCACCTTCACCGAGGTCGAGGTCGGAACGTCAACAAATAAGGGATCGGAACAGAAAGTAGCGAAGTGGCGGGGTACAGAGAAACACTTCAAGATCTCGCGAATAAAAAATCACGTAGTTTGGAACGAAGTGGAAAGGTTTTTGCTTGGGGGTTTCTTCAGATATACGGCAAAGCACTTCAAAGCCCAAACCGCCCTAAACGAACCGCAAGGAAAAATTAAAAGTGGAGGAGTTGGAACGATGAAACGAGCAGTATATACAACACTTATCTGTTTATTCGCCGCAGCGTTCTTTGTGTCTGTCGGTATGACACAGGTAGAAGAGATGGCGATCGGGAGTACATTCGGTGTTGGGGCAAGGACGATGGGGATGGGGGGTGCCACACTCGGACTAGCTGATGATTTCACGGCACTCTATTGGAATCCAGCGGGTATGGCACAGATCCAAAAATTCGAGTTTTTTAGCAGCTTTTCGCATAACAGGGCAAACGCGGATTCCTATTTCGCTCATGACGAAATAACTGGCACAAGCCGATCGCAGCTGCGTCCGAATGCTATCGGTTTTGTTTATCCGCTGGAGACACGGCAGGGAGGTATGGCAGTCGGCTTCGGTTACAATCGTCAACAAAATTTCGATTATCAGACTGCGATTCAAGGGATTGATCCGGGTTCCGACACTGATTTTGGCGGATTCGCTGTTGATGAGACCAATATCAACAGAGGCGGCATTGGGATTTGGAGTTTTGGTGCGAGTGTATACGTCTCAAAGCGCGTTTCGGTCGGGGGTTCGTTGGATTTCTGGCAGGGTAATAGCCTAAATGAATTGGATTCGGAAGCCACTGACATCCTAAACGTGCATAGTGACTTGTCGCGCTTCAGATATGATGACGAGATTGACCGAGAGTATTCAGGGATAGGCGGTAGAATAGGACTACTTGCGCACCTGACGGATAATATTAACCTCGGTGTAACGCTGGTCGCGCCTGTTGAATTAGGCGTTGATGAACTCTGGTATCAGTCTACGGTGGATGTATACGATGACGGCGAAAAGTTGACAGATTCCGAGAGCGGTGGGCAAGCGTTTGACATTGAACGTCCGTTTGAAGTTGGCACGGGGATCGCGGTGAAATTGTTGAATAAGCAGTTAATTTTGGCAGGCGATGTCCAACTTACGGATTGGACACAAACGCGCTATGATCCAGCACCGGCGGACGACATTCCGAAGAATAATTTTGAAGAGTACTATGCCACAACGCTTCAGGTCCGGCTCGGTGCGGAATATCAGATACCTGTTATTGATACACATGTCCGTTTCGGTTATTTTCTCGATCCGATTCCATTCACCTATGTACTCGACGATGTGCGTGCTGAGGATGTGCGTACCTTCTTAACAGCAGGCGTAGGAAAGATCTTTGAAGGTTCGCTAAAGCTGGATGTCGCGTATATGCTTGGTACTTGGGAGCAGCATACGGATGGGTTGACAGTAGAACGGCTTTCGCATCGGGTCTTCGCTTCTGCTGCGTATCGGTTTTAAGAGTTGTCCGCAGTCAGTTGGGTTTTTCTTTGAAACCAAAAACGGGCGGAGTTATAAACTCCGCCCGTTTATTTTATTTGACCGTTCTAATGAACACTCTTAAACAAGTTGGATGTAGCCCATCTGTGTCCCGTCGCCTTTTCGGAGTTCGCCTCTGATGATACGCGTGTATCCACCGTTCCGATCTTGGTAGCGGGGTGCGATGTCATCAAAGAGTTTCCGTAGGACAGCGTGCTTGTCAAGTCCAGTCGGGTTCTCACCTCTGCCGGGTTTATAGTGTAAGTTTGTCCCGTAAAGCATTTTTGCGGCTTGCCGCCGGGCGCTAAGGTCACCCTGTTTCGCGAGCGTGATTAATTTCTCAGCGACTCGGCGCAGTTCTTTGCACTTAGGGAGTGTTGTCCGAATTTGTTCGTGTTCAAATAGTGCTGTGGCTTGGTTGCGAAAGAGAGCCTTGCGATGGCTTGAAGTTCGCCCCAATTTCCTTCCACGTTTTCTATGACGCATCTTCTTCCTCCATATATACGTTGTCGTGAAGAATCATTATATGGGCGGTTGCAGTGGTGCTTCCGCGACGTTTTCTTCATCGATGTCCGCGTCGTTGACATCGTCTGGATCCATTCCAAGATGAAGCCCCATGTTGGCGAGTTGTTCTTTAATTTCGTTCAGCGAAGTCCGCCCGAAATTCTTGTATTCCAACATTTCCTTCTCTTCTTTTCCGACGAGTTCTCGTATGGTTTTAATGTTTGCAGTTTCGAGACAATTGCTGGCTCGGACTGAGAGTTCAAGTTCGGAGACCGGTTTTGCGAGGTAGCGGTCTCTTCGGAGTTTTGCCTCATCGACCTCAGGTTCCGGTTCAACGTAACTCTCATCGAATTCCGTAAACAGTTTGATCTGTTGTAGCAAAATATCCGCCGCCCGTGTGACGGCATCCTTTGCTGTGATGGTGGCATCTGTCCAGACTTCGAGATTCAGTTTATCGAAATTAGTCATATCACCGACGCGGGTTTCCTCTACCCAAAAGTTAACTTTCTTGACCGGTGAGAATTTTGCGTCGACTGGAATTAACCCGATGTCGTGTCCTTGAGGTCTGTGCTCCTCGGCAAGCGAGTAGCCTCTTCCTGTTTGCGCGTGGATTTCTATATCTAACCCTTCACATTCGTCGAGCGTTGCGATATGTTGGTCAGGGTTTATAATCTCAACGAGTGAATTCGGTCGAATATCAGCAGCCGTGACTTGACAGGAGCCTTCTGCTTTCAATGTAAGCCGCATTGGCTCATCTGATGCGATGTTCAATCGGATCTCTTTGAGATTGAGAATGATCTGTACCACGTCTTCGAGTACGCCGGGAATCGTAGCGTATTCGTGTCTTACCTGCTCAATTTGAACTGCTGTAATCGCTGCGCCTTTAATTGAGGAGAGGAGGACCCGGCGTAGTGAATTACCGAGAGTTGTTCCAAATCCGCGCTCGAAAGGTTCAGCGGTATATTTTGCATAATCGGGGCGTAAGGATTCTGTATCAGTTTTCAACCGATCAGGCATTTCTAGCTCGGACCTTATCATCGATTCCTCCTATAAGATTAAACTAAATGTTAAAACACACATCAACTGACGGCAGTGCTTTGTAAAATCGCACATTCGCCACTAAATTCTGTGTGGGAGTCGTATTATTGGACACTCCTGATTTTCACGTTTTTTAATTATCGTCTGCTCCCCTGCTCGCTGCCGTTGCAAGCAGGCATCCGTTTGACAGGAAAACGAAGTGCTGCCGTTTAAATCCGACGTTGGCAACTCGAACATCGGAGCAGAGACCCTTCATTAAAAATATGTGTCTATCGGGAGTAAAGTTCAATGATGAGTTGTGTTTCAAGGTCCACGGCGATCTGTTCTACCACAGGTGCCCCTTGAACGCGTCCTTCCACTTTATCCGCATCAATTTCAAGCCATTCGGGAGCACCACGTTGCTGTGAGTATTCTAATGCCTCCAGAATAGTGGCAAGGTTCCGGCTCCGTTCACGTGGTGTGATGACATCACCGATTTGCACGATATAAGAGGGAATGTTAACCCGCTTGCCGTTGACGGTGAAGTGATTGTGCTTCACGAGTTGGCGTGCTTGGTTTCGAGAAGTTGCGAAACCCAGACGGTAAACGACGTTGTCTAAGCGGCGTTCAAGGAAACTTATTAAGTTTTCACCAGCAATACCTGTTTGTCGTGCCGCTTTGAAATAGTAGTTCCGAAATTGTTTCTCAAAAACACCGTAGGTCCGTTTAACTTTCTGTTTCGCGCGCAACTGCCGCCGGAAATTGTCGCGACCTCGGCGAGGGGGTGTCTGTCCATGTTCTCCGGGTGGATAACTCCGACGTTCAAACGAACATTTCGGCCCGTTGCAGCGCCGCCCCTTCAAAAAGAGTTTTTCACCTTCCCGTCGGCATAATTTACAGACGGAGTCTAAATATCTGCTCATTCGTTTTCCTCAAATTCCTTAAACCCGTCGTCTCTTGGGGGGACGACATCCATTGTGCGGGATAGGAGTCACGTCTTTCATCAAACTAATTTCCAGTCCGGCTGCAGCGAGTGCCCGTATAGAAGACTCGCGCCCGGATCCGGGTCCCTTGACTCTAACCTCTACGCGTTTCATGCCGTGATCCATTGCTCTACGTGCGCATGCTTCCGCAGTTTGTTGTGCGGCAAAAGGGGTTGACTTTCGTGAACCGGTGAAAGTCATTCCGGCGTTCGCCCAAGCAACGGTGTTTCCATTTAAATCCGTTATCGTAATAATTGTATTATTGAAGGTAGCCTGAATATGTGCTATCCCCTCGGGGACGTTCTTGCGTTCTCTTCTTCTTCCACGCAAAAGGATTCTCCTTTTTTATCTGTAGTTATCAGTTATCAGTACGATCTTTTCTGTGAAAAAACCTTTCAGTTATCAGTTAAGAGGTGTGTTGTGGCAGGAAAACGAAAAGTACCCGCCACAACGGGATGCCCTATAACCGAGTACCATCAGTCCGATGACCGATAACTGACGGCTTTTAACATTAGCCGCCCTTACGTGCTGCCTCTTTGGCTTTTCTACCGACAGAGATAGTTCTTGCTTTTCCCTTACGGGTGCGAGCATTCGTATTTGTGCGCTGACCACGGAC
The DNA here is from genome assembly GCA_022394775.1 of Candidatus Poribacteria bacterium. Taxonomy (GTDB): domain Bacteria; phylum Poribacteria; class WGA-4E; order WGA-4E; family WGA-3G; genus WGA-3G. Next base: position 5,568 of record JAGFCB010000025.1, on the reverse strand, counting down.
AGGCAGTTGCCGACGGTGTCGTAAACCCCGGTAGCTGTTGATGTCCATCAGCCGTTTAATATTCTGGTCGATTTCGCGTCGCAAGTCCCCTTCAATCTTGTAGTTTTGAATCTGGTCTCGGAGTTGACCAACCTCGTTTTCAGCGAGACTGTCAACTTTTTTGCCGGGATCAATGTTAAGGTCGCTGACAATTTGCGATGCGGTATAACGACCGATACCGTAAATTGCTGTCAGGGCAATGTCTATTCGTTTGTTTCGGGGTAAATCAACCCCCGCGATTCTTGCCATGAGTTCTTCCTTTTTAATAGTTATCAGTTATCGGTTAAGAAGTTCGCGAAACGCTAACGCTTTTTGGTAACTGTTATAACCGGTTTAGGTAAGGATGGTCACCAGCAACTTGGAACGCTCCGAAGTTAACTGATGCCTAACAACTATAAAAGGGTTAGCCCTGCCGCTGTTTGTGCTTCGGATTTGAAGGACAAATAACTCGGACAATACCTTTTCGCTTGATGATTTTACACTGGTTACACATCTTTTTAACAGAAGGTCTAACTTTCATAATATCCTCTTTTAGGTGAAAGCACTTAACGCCGTCTGCCCTTGAGTTTTCGGTCTTTTAAAAATCCTTCATAATGACGGACGGTCAAATAAGATTCGATTTGTGACATTGTATCGAGTACAACACCTACAACAATCAAGATAGAAGCACCATCCACCATGCTACCGATTTGGAGATAGCCTGTGATCATAATCGGAATCACTGCGATAGCCGCAAGGAAGATCGCACCCGGCAGTGTGATCCGTGTGAGCGTTGTATTGATGTAATCTGCGGTCTGTTTTCCAGCGCGGATGCCGGGGATAAATCCACCATATTTCTGCAAGTCCTCAGCCATTTGGATGGGATTGATTTGCACGGCTGTGTAAAAATACGTAAAGCCGATAATTAACAACGCATAAAGGGTCAGCCACAACGGGGTTCCCGTATCGATCAAGGCTTGTGCACCTGTTACCCATCCCCAATCTCGTGGTAAGAAGCTAAGAGCTGTCGTGGGGAACTGAATAAGTGTAATCGCGAAGATGATTGGAATCATACCTGCGGCGTTAACTCGGAGTGGTAGATGTGTGGATTGTCCGCCAATCACTCTGCGTCCCCGAATCTGCCTGCCGTATTGTACTGGAATCTTGCGGACAGACAGTGTAATAAAGACGGTTCCCGCAACGGCTACAATAATGAGTATAACCAGTATCGCGAGATGTAAAATCCCGAATTGTGGTCTTGTGAACAAATTGTTGAAGACGGTAGTGACACCACCCGGCAAGCCAGCGATAATCCCGACGGTAATGATGAGCGAGATACCTTGCCCAATACCGCGTTCGGTGATCTGTTCACCGAGCCACATAACGAAGGACGTACCCGCTGTGAGGGTTAAGACGACAAGAAAATGCCACCATAAGTCTGGGTTTCTGACAATTTCACCTGCCTGTCCAGTAATGTTTTCTGGATTCCGCAAGACGATACTAATTGTTATGCCTTGAATGATACTGAGTAGAACAGTTCCGTATCGCGTGTACTGCGTCATTTTCTTTCTGCCATCAGGTTCTCTGGACAGTTTCTCCAAAGAAGGTACGATGACACCGAGGAGCTGCATAATGATTGAGGCACTAATATACGGCTGTATACCCAGCGCGAAGATAGTCATCTGACTAAATGCACCCCCGGAAAACAGGTCAATGAACCCAATGACATTGCCCCCACGCTCCATGAGTTGTTGAAAAAACGCCTCAAGTGCCACATCATCGATACCAGGTAATGTGATGTGGGCACCAAGGCGGTAAACAACCAAGAGCAGCCCTGTAAAAATAAGACGTTTCCGCAGTTCAGGGATTTTAAAAGCGTTTTGAAATGCCTTAATCACTTATTTTATTTCCTCCTCGCCTGCAAACTCTTAAGCAGCGTTGTCAGCATTTGCGTGTAGTCCGAGTACCTCGGCTGTGCCACCTTTGGATTCAATTTTCTCGATCGCTGATTTTGAGAAGCGGTGTGCTTGGACTTTCAACTGTTTTTCGAGTTCACCGTCGCCGAGTATCTTTATCAGGGCATTTTTGCGTTTAATTAAGCCAGCTTCGCGAAGGGATTCCGGGCTTACGACCGTCGCTTCGTCAAAAAGATTGAGAGTTTCGACGTTGATAACATCATACTCAAGCCGTTTGTGTGCGGTACGCCGTGGTCCGCGCTTCGGTAAGCGCCGCACGAGCGGCATCTGTCCACCTTCAAACCATGCCGGTATAGAACCACCAGATCGGGATTTTTGCCCCTTATGTCCCCGTCCACAGGTTTTGCCCCAACCTGAGGCGTTCCCTCTACCGACTCGTTTCCTGGAGCGCTTCGCGCCAGGGGCGGGTTTAAGTTCATTTAATTTCATCGGGATTTACTCCGTTCCTTAACCATTTGTCGCAAGCGTTGATGTACGCGAACAACATTAGCGTTTCTTGAGCAGCTCTTCAACAGACAGGTCGCGCAGCCGCGCGACTTCATTGACATCCTTGAGGTTCTTCAATCCAAGCATCGTGGCTTCAGCGATATTTTTCACGTTCCGAGAGGAGAGGCATTTTGTCAGCGCATCTCGGACACCTGCGAATTCAAGGATCGCGCGTGTGGCGTGTCCCGCGATGATACCTGTTCCAGGACTTGCCGGTTTCAACAAAACTTTTGCAGATTTGAATTCACAAGTAATTTCATGTGGGAGTGTGCCGTTAGTGATCGGCACCCGAATTAGATTTTTACGGGCATCGGCGAAACTTTTACGGAGCGCACCTGCCACTTCACTTGCACTGCCAAAGCCAATGCCAACAATACCTTCGCGATTCCCAACAACCGTGAGCGAGTTAAAACTGGGGGTCCGTCGTCCCTTACCGACTCGCATCACGCGGTTGATTGTAATCATGCGTTCTTCAAATTCAAAATCATCGGGGTTAATTCTATCTTTCAGCAAAAAAAGTCTCCTATCCGGTATGTGTCCTGTTTTACCGAGTGTGTACGGGAACAGGAACCGGTTTTCGGGGCATTTAGAACTTCAGTCCTTCTGCCCTCGCGGCTTCTGCGAGAGCTTTTATGCGTCCGTGGTAGAGATGCCCGCCCCGGTCAAAGACTACTACCTCAACTTCTTGCTGCTTGGCTTTTTGTGCCAGAAGCGTGCCTACGCTTTCCGCTGCCGTTATATTTCCACCGTTTGAGAGGGTCTCTTTCAATTCAGGTGACAACGTAGAGGCTTCGGCGACCGTCACGCCAAGTTCATCATTAATGAGTTGCGCATAGATGTGTTTTAAACTTCTGAAAACAGCGAGCCTTGGTCTTTCACTTGTCCCAGCAATCTTTTGACGAACACGTTTCCGCCGTCGCAGATGGCCCAACCGTTTCTTTTTTATAAGTGCCAAGATGTCTCCTTATTATACAATAGGCGCGCTTCTACTTTATGAGGCTTTCACATTTTGCCACAGCGCGCAAGATATAACAATATTAACCGACAGCAGCTTTTCCTTCTTTATCTCGAACGCGCTCGCCATCGTAACGGATCCCTTTACAGGGTTTGTAGCTATCCGGTTTCCTGATTTGACGAATAGATGCCGCTACCTGTCCAACGAGTTGTTTATCAATACCGCTAACAACAATAGGGGTATGGGTCTGCCCGTCTATCGATTCAGTATCTTCAACACTCAGCGTTATTCCTTCCGGAGGCGTGTAAGTGACGGAATGTGAATAACCCACATCAAGAATCAAATTGTTCTCACGGTTGACTTCAGCACGATACCCTGTACCGACGACTCGCAGCTTTTTCTCAAAGCCATCAGAAACACCTGTAACCATATTGGCGATGAGGCTGCGCGCTAATCCGTGCAAGGCTTTATACTGTTTAAGTTCACTTCTTCTTTGGACGGTTAGGACCTTTTCCTCGAGCGTCGCATCGATTCCGTCTGGAAGCACCCAATTCAGACTTCCTTTGGGGCCTTCCACCTGGACATCGCCTTCATTTAAAGCGATCTGCACCTTATCAGGGACTGGAATCGGTTTGAGTCCAATACGTGACATTCTATTTCTCCCAGTTCAATGAGCGTCATCTGCGAAACTTTACCAGACGTAACATAGGACTTCACCGCCAACTTTTTCCTTTCGGCATTGCGGGGTGGTTTTTATGCCACTGGATGTCGATAAAATCGCGACACCGAGTCCTCCAAAAACCCGGGGGAGTCTATCGGATTTGGCATAAATCCGTCTACCGGGTTTACTGATGCGTCTAAGGTTTGTGATGACCTTCTCTTTTTTCGTATTTCCGTATTTCAAATAGATTCTTAAAATCCCCTGTTTTCCATCTTCAAGTAAGCGGTAGTTTCGGACAAAACCTTCTTCCGCTAAAATACGTGCGATTTCTGCCTTGATTTTTGAGGAGGGAATTTCAACGCGTTCATGTCCTGCCATATTGGCATTGCGGATACGTGTTAACATATCAGCAATCGGATCGGTCATCGACATGAAAGATTCTCCTTATTTCGTTCTCGTTTTTGAATAGCCCGTGTGCCCATCGTGTTTTTGCAGTTAAGGGCAGATGGTATCCAGTTTCCTACCAACTCGCCTTTCGGACACCGGGGATTTTACCGGCGCGAGCGAAGAGGCGAAAACAGATACGACACAATTCAAACTTGCGCAGATACCCACGCGATCGCCCGCAACTTTTACAGCGACTGTATTTTCGGGTCTGGAACCGCGGGGTTCTTTTCTGTTTGGCAATCCATGCTTTACTTGCCAACCTAATGCTCCTTTTTTTATGTATCCAGGACGTATGAAGTCTGTCCGGATGGATGAAGCTGCCGCACGATTAATGCAGCTATTTCGCTGCGTAACCTTATGCTGCTGCACCTACCTATTTTCGGAATGGCATGCCCAGCAGTCTTAGCAATTCGCGACCTTCTTCGTCTGTTGGGGCAGTTGTAACAACAGTTACATTTAGCCCGCGGGTATCGTTAACATTGTCGTAGTCAATTTCCGGGAATATTAACTGTTCAGTGAGGCCGAGGGAGTAATTGCCGCGACCATCAAAGGAGTCCGGCGATACACCCCGAAAGTCTCGAATTTGCGGCAAGACGATATTCACCAGTCGGTTGAAGAACTCATACATGCGTTGCTGTCTGAGCGTAACTTTACATCCGATTGCCATACCTTCTCTGACTTTAAAAGCAGAAACCGATTTTTTGGCATACGTGATGATCGCACGTTGTCCAGCAATAAGTGTTAACTCTTCAACGGCATCTTCGAGTGTTTTCGGTTCTTGAAGTGCTTCGCCGACCCCAATATTCAGGGCAATTTTGTCTAATTTCGGAATCTGCATTACATTTTCATAGTTGAAATGGCTTTGTAACGCAGGCATGATTTCCGTTTGATAAAAGTCTTTGAATGGGCTCATGAGCCTTATATCCTATAAAAATCGTGTGTTCAGTGTAGTGCCTCTTGGCAACGCTTCTTGTCTGTAGTCGTTAGGCATCAATCTTTTTAAGGTTAGAAATGTGAATGGTGCC
>JAGFCB010000060.1 GCA_022394775.1 Candidatus Poribacteria bacterium | reverse complement strand
CCTGATTGCGTATCAGCTTTTGGAGAACAAACCATCGGTAAACCTCTCTGAACTTCAGGGAAATAGCGACTTACCCGTGATTTTCTAACGGATAAACTTTTTTCAAACTCACGTTATTTATAGTAAAACCTACAATTAACGAGACATCCATAGAAGGCTGGGTTCCAAACCCAGCCTGCATTGGGGTAGGTTTGTTATTTTCTAAAGTGTTGATTTATTTTTTCTGTTTTACTATAACCCCCTAAATCCCCCTTATCAGGGGGACTGTAAGAGCATCTAACCCCTAAATCCCCCTTATCAGGGGGACTGTAAGAGCATCTAACCCCTAAATCCCCTTATCAGGGGGACTGTAAGAGTATCTAACCCCTAAATCCCCTTATCAGGGGGACTTTGGAGTTATGAAACTGGCTGAATCGCGACAGCACTGCCAATTTCACTGGATTTCATCGCAGCATCAAGCATCTGCATCAACATCACCGCTTCCGAACCGGGATTGAGAGGATCATCTTCCTCCCGAATCGCTCGGATGAATTCTTGTGCTTGAAGCGTTATATCATCTGCCTTTTGGGGTGCTGGTTTCATGGGCTTGACCTTAACGCCGTCCGGTGTTCCAACGAGTATTTTTCCGTTTTCCAGCCCTGCCTTCGTGCCGTAGAGGTGAAATTCCTGAACCTCGCTTTTGACCAAATCGCTGCCTTCTGCCGGTGCGTGTCGGTTCGTCGTGTTCAGCGAAAATGCGACAGCGAAGTGTAAGGTACATCCGTTCTCAAACCGGACAAACCCACAGGCTGCATCATCTGCGGTGTAAGTCTGCTCAGGTGGTGCGAGGTGTGCGAAGTTAGAATATAAACCAGCCATCGCCTCTGTCGGACGCGGGCACCCCATCATGAACCAGACATTGTCAATTGCATGAATACCGAGATCGAGTAAGACGCCTCCCCCCTTTGCTTTATCGTGCCGCCATCCGCGTGCGGAACACCATCGGGTTCGTATCCATCGAGTTTCGGCATAGTATACGTCCCCGAGTTCCCCGGCTTGCACAAGCCTGCGCCCTTCCGTCAACTGCGCTGTGAACCGAGATTGCCGAACAAACATATAGACCAAACCCTTGCTTTCGGCAAGTTGTGTGACAGGTATCAACTCCGCTGCATCGTTTGAGGGCGGTTTTTCGCAAAGCACATGCATCCCGCGCTCTACTGCCTCCAGTGAAACGGGCGCGTGCATCCACGTTGGTAGCCCAATGCAGACAGCGTCCAAATCACACGCGTCGAACATCTCTTTGTAATCATCGAAGACACGAACACCTTTAATATCGCCTAAGACCCTTTCTCTACGGTTCGCGTCCGGATCTGCCAAAGCGACAAGTTTCACATTCGGTTCTCCATTGAGAATCACAGTTGTGCTGCTGATCGTTCCACCGACACCAATAATTCCAACTTTGACTGCATCTTTCATCTACACACTCCATTCTGTAAACCTTGCCGGAGGGATCGTCCAATTACGACATCTCCGATACAAACAACAAAAGACCGAAAAACTGAACGGTTCTAAAAAATTAAAGGCGTTGACTTTTTTGTGCTGTTCCTATAGAATATAGACAGACCTAAAATTAGAATGAGATCGAATTCCGATTTTTAACTGCAATCGGATATTTGACCCTATCAGTCTAATCCAAGACTGTCTTCAGATTTCCCATTTACCCACACACATTCCAGAAGGAGGAAAACTTACATGTATCGTCACCTTTTCTTACCTATGCTCATGTTACTACTACTGACCAGCATTGCTCTCGCCAAAGGCGAAAAACTCGTACTCGTCGGCTCCGGTGAACCCGATCCGAAGGACAATCTTCTCGTAGAAAACCTTAAAAAGTGGGGATACGTCGTCGAACCGCATCAACACTTAGCGAAGCATCCGGTCAATCTTGCGGGTATTGATCTCGTCTTCATTTCCGAATCCACCTCCAGCGGGAATATTTTGGACGCTTACAAAAATTCAGCTGTTCCGGTCGTCAATGCCGAGACATGGACTTATGACGACATGGGATTTGCTGCGGACGGCACGTTCAATTCCGATGCGGGCGATAAACTAACTATCGTTGATACCGAGCATCCGATAACCGAAGGATTTAAAGGCGACCTTACGGTCAGCAAACCTGCTATAGCCCTCATGACCTGTAGCGGCTTTGAAGGCGATGTTGATATATTAGCCGTTCGCGCCGATAACGACGAGCTCGTTGCGATTTCCGTCTATGAGAAGGGCGCGAAAACGATGAAAGGCACGACGAAAGCGATCCACGTGAACATCTGGCCCCACTCCACGGGTTGGCAGCAGGTAACAGAGGATGGGTGGGAACTCATCCACCGTTCAATCCTCTACGGTTTGGGTCAAATTCCGTTTGATGTCGCACCACAGGACAAACTCGCTGTCACTTGGGGACAGATTAAAACGGCACGTTAGAAATCACTGAGCGAGGTTTTAACCTAATTAGGACTTACGCAACTTGAGCAAATATTGGACATTTATGGTAGATTTTAGAATTACTTTTGCATCTTCTGCAAGCACAAACCCCCCTAGGGGAAACACCCCAGCAAAAACACCCCCCTTATCAGGGGGGAATTGGGTCACTTGTAGATGTCAATGTATTTTTCTAATTCACCATAGATACCAAAAGCAGTAATTTCCGTCCTTTAAACCCCCTAAATCCCCCTTATCAGGGGGACTGTAAGAGGCAATGCGTAAGTCCTACTAATCTTACAGCAGAGATGCTGATCCTGCGTCCAGAAATACCGTGCAATCCGGGTGTGTCTGCAAGATAGAGGCGGGGTGCATCGGCGTAATCTCGCCGTGTAAGCAGTCGCGCACTGCCTCTGCTTTCCGTTCATCTGGCACCGTACAAATAATCGTCTGTGCCTTCATGATCTGACGGATAGACATAGAGATGGCTTGGGTCGGCACTGCATCAAGCCCTGTGAACCAGCCCTCACCTACCTGCTGGAGGCGACACGCTTCGTCTAATTCGACGAGGATATACGGATCCTCTGTCTCAAAATCTGCTGGTGGATCGTTGAAGGCGAGGTGTCCATTCTCACCAATACCGACAAATGCCACATCAATTTGATGTTGCGAGATAATCTGATTGAGTCGATCACATTCGGCTTGCGGTTCGTCTGCTTCGCCGTCCAGAAAATGCACCGTGCCGGGCTGGACGACATCCACAAGCCGTTCCCGCAGGTATTTGCGAAAACTGGCAGGATGCGTCTCAGGGATGCCGATGTACTCGTCGAGATGGAACATCGTCGTGTTATCCCAGTCAATCGCTGCATCTGCTGTCAGTGCTGCAAGGAAATCAAATTGTGATGCCCCTGTGGCAACGATGAAGCTGGCGTGTCCGTTGGCATCAATCGCCTCGCGGAGTTTTCTGCTGGCGACGTGCGCTGCTGCTTCACTCGTTTCTTGTTTGGTTGTCGCTTTAAAAATATTCATTTTTTTAAAATCTTCGTGAAATCCCGTTTCCAACTTGGTGAAAGTGCAGGTAATTTTCTCGCCTGTGCGATCTTCTCATGATTGTCCCTATCAAAATAGCGGAGGTTGACAATCTCTGTGACACTCATCGGTTCCGGTGCGTCCTCAATGCGTGTGATTGCATCGCCAGCAGTGATTTCGCCTTCTTGAAGCACTCGGAAATAGAATCCGACGCGCCGACTCTCTAAGAACTGTTTCGGAAATTCTGGCAGCCCCATTTTATACGCCAGTTTGAAGCAAGGGACGCGCGGTTGCGTAATCTGTAATTTTACTGTCGCGCCTATCTGGAGGATATCGCCGATATGAACTGCCTCCTCCAACAGTCCTTCAACGGTGAGATTCTCGCCAAACTGTCCATAACTTAAGTCGTCTCTACCCAATTCTTGCTGCCAATAGGCATAATGCTCAAAAGGGTACCCGTAGATGGCTTTATAGGTGCCGCCATGTACGCGCAGATCACCTTGCCCATCACCGTCAATGTTCTTCTCTCTGAGCATGACGGTGCCGGATACCGGCTCTTTGAAGATGCCAGTCTGGACGGTTTTTCCACCGTATTGAATAGGTTTCGGTTTGGATACGTTTATAGATAAGAGTTTCATGATGTTTTTCAGTATACCTATTTTTTCTTTTTTTGTCAAGGGCAGCTTTATCTTGACTCCAGCACTGCCAGAGAGTATACTAAAACGCAGTAGAGAGGTCTGATCTATGAAATACGGAATATGGATCCTGTGTTTAGTCATCGTCGCAGGGTGTGAGACACGACCCGACGCGGTGAAGACGCTCGAAAAGTTACGAACTGCTGATTGGGACATTTGGCGTGAGGCGGGGTACGATCTTGCCCTGATGGGCGACAACACGGTTCCTTTTCTGATCCAAACGCTTACAAACGAAAGCCGGGAGGCGCGCTGGCACGCCTGCTATTTCTTGAGAAATTCCTATCCTGACTCCCGTGCGTTACCTACACTCACAGAAGTATTTCTACATGATACCGATGAATACGTCCGCAGCACAGCAGCGTACGCAATCGCCGACATTGATACCGCGTACGCGCGAACCTTAATGATTCAGGCCGTGGATACTGAGGCGAATGAGATAACTCAGAACATCGCCGTTGAAGTGCTGAGCCATCTCGGAGATAAGCGTGTTATTCCGATGCTTGTGACTCGCTTGGGGACCCCGGAAACCCGAATGGATGCTGCGTTCGCGTTAGGTGCTTTCAAAGATAAACGCGCAATCCCGATTCTTCTTAATATTTTAGATGAGAAAGCACTTGATAGATCTTTTCGGGAGAAGGCGGTGGCAGCACTCGCCCGAATTGGCGATCCACAGACGCTTCCGATCTTAGTGAATCTGATTGACTCAAGGTTTGCAGATAACGTGGTCATGGAACTTCCACAGTTTGGTGCCTCGGTTGTAGCACCATTATTAGAGAAGTTCGCGCGGAATGCCTCGCCTGAAATTCGCGCCAGCATCGCGCGCGTCTTACGGAACATTCACGTGCCTGAACTTGCCCCGCTCTACGGACAGATTTATCTTGAAACTGATGCATACGAGCTTCAAGATGCAATCTCATACGCATTGCAAAATATGGGCGCAGAAGGGTTTAAATCTCTCGTGAAAGTTGCGAAACAGAAAACAGATCAGAGGGCGTTGGGCACTTTATCCACCTATAATAGCGAAGCGGCTGTTGATGTCGTCGCAACACTTGCATTAGATAAATCATATCCGATACGCCTGATAGCCATTGAAACCCTCGGAAGGTTTGGACAGTTGTGGAAGGCACAGATATCCACATACCTACCGCGATTACTCGCCGACGAAGATCCCATGGTTCAACTCAACACGCTGAATCTCATCAAGCAGTTGAAGATTGTTGAGATGCGCCCGGCTTTGCAAAAACTCACAGGCACTATGAATCAGAATATAGCGAATGCTGCACACACTGTTTTGGCTGTCTTGTCATCAGGGGCGGCACCGCTAAAGTTGGAAATTGAAACCGAGCAACCACGTTATAATTACGGTGAACGTATCGCTTTGTCATACCGCATCACGAACATCAGCACTCACACAATTAAGATTTCGCCAGTACCCGAGATTCTTTTCTTAGACCGAGTGGAGATTCGGCAGCCGGATGGCACCTTGGTCCGTTTTAGAGGTCCACAAGTGAATTCTGCCCCACCAAGAGCGGCAGATTACCATACCTTAAAGGCCGGTAGCACATTAACACACACTGTTTCCCTCTCTACATTTCATTGGTTAGACCAGGTGGGACGTTACACCATTCAACCGAGTACACACATTTGGGCAGATGGGCTTAGATTTGGCTTCATGGCATGGACAGGAATACTCACAGGGCCCGAAGTACATTTTGATATCGAGTCTCCCTCAGTAGACGAGGTGAACAGGATGCTTGCACTTATGGAGGCCGAACTTGAGAAAGAAGAACATCGCATCGAGGCATTCAGGATCTTACATCAGCTTGGAGAACTGAGACTGACAAAAGCGATCCCACTGCTCAAAAAACTTGCATCGGATCCCAAGAGAAACTCTGCACTCCGTGAGTCGGCTTTAAATGCGTTAGCAAAGTTCACAGCACCCAACTTGACCCCGTTCTGGATCCAAATGTTAAATAGATCGCACATATCACAGACACTTGCGATGAAGGCATTGAGTGCGAACGGAGATGCTCGGGCACATGAGCCGCTGCGACGTATCGCTTTCCGGGAAGGCTCCGATACAGCTGCACTCGCGCTCCAGCAGCTCGGAGATGACAGCGCGGTGGAATGGCTCACTGCACTTGCACAACGAAAACTTCGACACTGGAACGGGAAACAACGCAAGAAAGGGGCGGTAACGCTGAGGAGACTACAGCCTTCAAATACGCAGATGCAGCGGCAGAACGTTTTGACCGATCCCTTGTTTTACGTTAACAACTATACCCCGTCCCTCATCTCAGACTGGGAGGCTATTGCGGACGAAGCAGCGACCCATCCGGGTTTGAAGACGTTACTGGCACATGCACACCCAATGATTCAACATGCTGCCGCTTATGAACTCACATATCTTGGGGACGCATCAGGAATCCATTTGATCACACCGGATTTGAATGCCAATGATGTTCAAACCCGTATGGAGGCAAGAGAAGCCCTTCTCAGGGTCAACACTCAATAAAATAAAATTCAGATTTTTTTCCACTATGCAACCTTTCACATTTTAAATCGCGTCATTAATAGTAACAGCAGTAGAGTGGGATTAAAAAGTTTCGTATGTTTTAATTTTATACTCGCCTTCGGAAAAACAAAACCGTGGCGAAAGTTGCGAAAGGAATCTCTCATAATGAAAAACGAAGACGCACAACTTATTAATCGCTTCTTGGAAGGTGATGAGAGTGCTTTCACGGCATTGGTAAAGAAATACCAGAAAAGCGTCCACGCGCTCGCTTGGCGGAAAGTTAGTGATTTCCACATCGCAGAGGAACTCACACAAGATGCCTTTCTTAAGGCATACGAAAAACTCGCGATGTTAAAGAACCCCAACCAGTTCGCGGGATGGCTTTATGTAATCGCAGATCGGCTTTGCATCGCCTGGCACCGAAAGCAGAAACCACCAATGGAATCCTTGGAAAACACGGGTGGTGAGGAGATAGAAGAATCATCTTATCGGCATTATGAAGATGAACAACGCAATGAGGCATCTGCTGAATACCGTCGCGGATACATCAAAAATCTCTTGGAAAAACTACCAGAGAGCGAACGCACAGTCGTGACACTCCACTATCTCGGCGAAATGACATGTAAAGCGATCAGCGAGTTTTTAGGTGTCTCCCCAAATACCGTTAAGAGTCGTCTACAACGCGCACGGAACCGTTTAAAGGAGCAGGAAAACATGATTCGCGAAACCCTCGGCAGTGTGCAACTACCTGCCAACTTCACAGAAAACCTTATGCGGCAAATCGCCGACATAAAACCGATAGCCCCGACAAGCAGCAAACCGTTAGTGCCGTGGGCAGTCTCTGCGGCAACTGCCATATTTATCTTCTTAATAATCGGTGCGGGTTCCCAATACCTTGCCCGTTTTCAGAACCCTTATAACGTCAATGCCCGATCCGAAACGACTATTGAAATCATTGACGCACCGATCGTACTGGATACACAGGCAAAACGAGATTTACGAAACCAAGCGGGACGTTTTGAAACCGACGGTAAACGCAGCGGCATCGGACCGCAAGTCTCAGAGCCTTTTGTACTGGCTGCAGCTACGGAGGTAGCAGAAGAAAAAAGCACGTCAACAAAACAGCAATGGATACAGGCGAGTGGGCCAGAAGGCGTTTCCATTTTAGGTTTCCATGCAAGTGCCACAGGAGATGTCTACGCCGCCTCACCCATCGGTATATACAAACTCACCCCAGACAAGGAAACATGGACACTCGTCAACGCCAATGTAACGAATGGACAACTCTATCCGATGCCGATGACAGAACACGGCGACAGGCTTTATATTGCCTCTGTTAAAGAAGTGCTCGCTTCAACAGATCGTGGCAAGACGTGGCATGCGCTCGGTAACCGCCCAAAAGGTAGGGCTATCGGATTGGTAATAACAGATCAAGTCCTTTACCTTGCAGTAGAAAAAGGTATCTATCAATCCAAAGACAGTGGTAAACAGTGGACAGCCCTTAACGATGGTTTTAGCTTTGACGATGAATCATCAGACGAAAAAATTGCCGCCGTGTCATCTATCGCAGATACTGTGTTTGCCCTTACAAACCGAGGGCTCTACCGACTTAATTCAGGCACATGGGAAAAATTGCCGATAGAGATACGCAAGTCCTTTGACAGCTTGGATTCCTTGGTAGTCTCTGAAAACAACCTCTATGTGGCAGCAAGCATAGATATTCTTTCACGGATGAAAATAGAATCACCCGAAACCGAGATAGATTACACCGAAGCCGCAAAAAAGCACTTAGAATTAGCCCCAATAGGCAAAACCCGCTGGGCGATTTTCCGCTCAACCGACTTAGGGAATTCGTGGACTGATATAACACCGAAAAACGTCCCTTTCCTTATGCAGCAAGCGACAGGCATCAAACTTATGGCTGCGGGTGGAACGCTTTTAGCGTTGAGCCATAGGAACGGCATCCGTTCAAGAGATCGTGGTCAAACATGGACAAACCTCAGAGAACTCCCGTATATCCCAATTTACACACCAACTGCAGGAACCAACGAAGATACTTTTTATGCAGGTCAATATGAAGTCTATCGGACGACCGATGGCGGTGAATCGTGGCATCCGTTTATGCGCGGAATGATAGGAACCGCCATGCGGAATTTAGTCGCGTTCAAAAACGATCTTTACGTCCACAACGACAGCAAAATTGTTAAATCAACGGACAGTGGTGAGTCATGGACACCTGTTAACTTTAGCGTCGGTTGGAATTCGCCTCGCGATCCTGATTTTCCGAATCAGAAGTTAGTTGTCGCTGACGGTGTGCCCTACGGAGTTTTTCGTGAAAAAAGCAAGAGAGGCATTTTCGGCTCGCCTACCATAAGAAAAAGTAAATTGCGCATTTTTCGGTTGTCTACTGATGGCAATACACTCACCGCTGTTCAAGGACTCCCGTCCTTTGAATACGATGACGACCTTTACACAAAAGATCTATTAGCGGGTGAAGTGACACTCGGAGCACTCGCAGTTAGTGATCAAACGTTCTATATTGAGTATAGGCGGGAGCTTTTTAAATGTAAACCCGGCACATGGAAATGGATTAGTGCAGGACTTATAGATTCAGGAAAACAACCTCACAACAGCCGTAAAGGGTTTAGGTTGGCTGTTTCAGGCGAAACTGTTTACGTCGGTACGCGAGACGGTAAACTCTTTCAATCGTTTGATGAGGGAACCAATTGGAAAGACGTTACGCCAAACCTGCCACTTCAATTTAAACGTTTCAGAGAGATTACTTTTGTAGGTTTAGCGGTTTACGTTTCGACGAACAAAGGGGTCTTAACTTCACAAAACGGTGAACACTGGCGTGTGCTCACTGATACTGAAGGCGAGCGTCTTATCGTTGCGAGTCTCGCTGTTGATGACACGACAGTTTACGGTGTGTGTGATGCCGGTGCCTATCGTTTGGATAATCGTGGTAACTGGAAAAAGGTTTCCCCGGAAGTTCCTGATGGCATCCGAGAACTCGTCTTCGCAAACAACAGACTTTATATTATTACCTACCAACGTGGAATGTTTCACGTTTCGCTTGGAAACGAAAAGGGTTAATGCTACGCGGCATTATCCATAGGAGAAAAAATGAAAAAGAAATTTTTACGCTTATCCTTCATTATCGTGTTAGCATTTCTGACGGCACCTCTATTCGTGTGCTTTTGTAACACAGCGTCCGCTCAGGGAGTAGAAACGCCTTCACCTACTGTTTCGAGCGACAGTGTGCTACATCTAATTCCAGAAAAAACCGTAGGCATTCTCTATTGTCCCAACGCGATTGAACTGAATAACAAAATCAACACTCTGTTCACAGACCTTTCACCGCAATCAGGATCATCAGAGATTCTCGCCCAAATGTTAGCGAATGCCCTCGGTGCTAATTTTGAGAGCTTAGCCGACTTTGAAGCCATCGGATTGGATTTGAACCGAGATTTCGCAATCTTCTTTACCCGTTTGAAACCGCTGCAGCTTTCAGCGGCTATCCATCTAAAAGACACCGAAACCGTTAAGCAGGTGATTGAAACGGAAACCGGCGGCAGCGCACCAACAGGATATAAAAACGCTGCCTATTGGAGCGAAAATGGCGATGGCAACAATTTTGC
Organism: Candidatus Poribacteria bacterium; assembly: GCA_022394775.1. GTDB lineage: Bacteria > Poribacteria > WGA-4E > WGA-4E > WGA-3G > WGA-3G. The sequence continues at coordinate 1,789 of JAGFCB010000060.1, read as the reverse complement.
TATTTTAGACGATATTCTCGTCTTCTCACAGCAGCGCGCGATCTGTGAAAATGTTATTGATACCCGTAATGGGACGATACAAGCTATCACAGAGAACCCAAACTATCAATCTTTCCTTACGGATATGCTTGAAGGCACGGATCAGTTAGGTGCCTGCTTTGACATTGAAGGCGTTATCGCTTCGCTCGATGGTTCACTTGAAGAAGCATGGAAATCAATGATAGACAACCTTCCAGAGAATTCTCCTGTAGCCTTGGCAATAACACCCTCCGTTAAAAATATATCGGAAGAACAAATAAAATTCGTTGAGCAATTGCAATCTGTAAGCACAAGGCTACAAATAGACGGGACTGATGTGCAAATCACACCATCCGTCGAATTTCAAAAGAGTAGTGAATTCGTGGACGCTGTCAAAGAGGCATCTGACACACTCACACACCTCGGTGAACTTCCAAACCGTGCCGCTATGAATGCTGCCTTTCAAGGGAGTTCAAAATTGCAAACTGAGATTAGCACATCTTGGTTAGACTTTACGCCAAAACGCATTCGAGATAAACAAGAGAAGCGAGACCGACTCCTTGAACAGGTGAAGGATTTTTATGAATCTCTGTCGGATCGATGGAGTGTCTCTGCCAGTTTTGGAGATGGCACTTTAGCTAATTTTCTGTTTATCTATGAACTGAAAGATGAACAGCAAGCAAAAACCTATATGGAGGAAGTGTTTCTGGAAAAACTCAATTACACAGATGCTTCCGCCGGTCCATCTACAATGCACAACGGGGTTGAGATTAAAAGCTACATCTTCCCTAATCCGAATGAGGTTCTTGGCGTAACACCCTCCGATCCGTTTGACCAGATGCCACCGGAATGGCACTGGTACTACGCGTTTAACGAAGGGCAGCTCCTTTTCGCAACAGGAACCACTCCGCAATTGATTCAAACATCGCTTGATAGGCGCGCCGGAAATAGTGAAAAATTTTCCGAACACCCGAGTTATCAAAAACTCACTGGTAGATTAGGTACGGACAATAACGTTCTTCTGGCAATTTCTCCAATTACGGCACTTAAAAGTATCTTGCCAATCGCAGAAAAAATGGATCCAAATAATGCAGCCATCATACAAATGGTTTCCGGTATGTTCATGAGCCTACCAGAGCATTATAGTATCGGCTTCTCTGCTAAAGCGGCGGACAACAGCATTCATGCAAAATTGCTTCTCACACTCGGTGATTTCAAGCCACTTTTTCAAGCGTTGGGAATGATGTTCGGTATGTAGCCGATGCAGTAGATCGTTTTTTGACGCATCCACAAGCATTTTGTGGATGCGTTTTTATCTTTGCACCGCACACTGATTTATAGTAGATTTTAGAATTAAGAGGGCACTCTCAAACAATTCCTAATGCTCTTATCGTCCTTGAAAGTACTGCTGGAAACCAACAGTCTCCTATGCTACAAAAAGAGTGCCACAGGCTAACAGCCTATGCTACAAATATGTAGGGTTTTGACGACGGTTCTCGAAAAAACAGCGTTATAGTAAAATCTATATGACTTACGCAAATTGAGCGAATATCGGCCATTGAGACGCAAAAAGCAGCAATTTTCGTCCCTTAAACCCCCTAAATCCCCTTATCAAGGGAACTTTAAGAGGAAATGCGTAAGTTTTAATCTATAGTTAATTGAGGGTGGTTCATAAATCATTTTATTGAAAAACAGTTTTAATGTGCGTGACATTTCGAGTGGGAAGCTCCCACATGACATTCATCAACATTGCGAGTTGTAAACTCAAGAC
>JAGFCB010000278.1 GCA_022394775.1 Candidatus Poribacteria bacterium | reverse complement strand
TATAATCTTTCATGTCAGGATAATACATGGGAAACTCCTTCAATGGGTTGCTTTTCATTAAAGGATACCCATTATCCTGACACGACTCAACTTTATTTATGAACCACCCTCAATTAAATATGAAAAATTCTTGCGTTTTTTTCACACCCTGTGCTACACTATTGACCTAATTATAAGCCGAGATTTTCGCACCTCATTTACCTGTTTCTCTGCTATCCCGAATACTTATAACGATGCTCCTTACACCACAATTCCTGAAACAACTTGACCCTTTTTATATTCGTGCAAAACGCGCGTTCCGCGGGAAATTCAGAGGCGAACGGCGAAGTCTGAATCGCGGTGCGGGTATGGAATTTGCCGATTACCGTGTTTACGAACCCGGCGATGACCTGCGACATGTTGATTGGAATATTTATGCCCGTTTAGATAGACTTTTCATCAAACTTTTCCATACTGACGAAGGACTTCCCCTCGTACTTCTTATTGATAATAGCCGTTCCATGGAATTCGGTTCTCCCACTAAATTGACGTGTGCGAAACAGGTTGCTGCCGCATTAGGTTATATCGCCTTGGCACATGCTGATAGCGTCGCCGTCTACACTTGCAACGAACGCCTTTTGCCAATACTGCCACCCACATCAGGTAAATCCCAGTTCCCGCGTTTGACGAAAGCACTTGACGGAATCGCTGCATCTGGACAAACACGGTTGATGGAATGTTTCAAGCAGCTCCCGATGTACCAACGACGCCCCAGTATGGTTGTTATACTTTCAGATTTTTTGGAACCGGGCGGTTACGCGAATGGATTCAAATTACTCTCAGGGCGCGGGTTCTCTATCACAGCCATCCATTTGATAAGTCCAGAAGAAATGTATCCACAAACACATTTGGAAAGCACAATCGCTGGTGACGATTGGTCGGTGGAAGATGCCGAAACAGGTGAAACGAAAGCCGTCACAATTAATGCTGAAACCCTTGCCCAATACCAAGCCCAACAGCAGACATTTTGTGAGACCTTGCAACGCTTCTGTACCGACCAAGCGATTAACTATGCCCAACTCAAAAGTGATACGCCAGTAGAATCTTTTATTTTACAAGAACTCCACAAGGCGGGTTTCATTCAGAGAAATCGGTAAAGATCAGGAGATCATTTATGAAAACACAGGTGCGACAAACAGACTTGGAGCTGATACAAGGTGATATAACCAAAGCCGATGTTGATGCTATCGTAAATGCGGCGAACAGCCAACTTATCGGCGGCGGCGGCGTAGATGGGGCAATACGGCGTGCTGGCGGTGATCAAATAGAACAAGCCTGCGCGGAAATCCGCAAACGCGAGGGGGGGTGTCCTACCGGTAAAGCGGTCATTACCATTGGTGGTAACCTGCCCGCTAAATATGTGATTCATACAGCCGGACCCGTGTGGGCAGGCGGCGATTCAGGTGAATCGGAACTGCTTGCGAGTTGTTATCAATCAAGCCTTCGGCTTGCTGTAGAAAACAGTGTTCAGAGCGTTGCGTTTCCATCTATTAGCACCGGTATCTATGGATACCCAACAGAGAAAGCGGCAGTTGTTGCATTGACTGCGATTGAAGAATTTGTGAAACAGGACAGCGCTGCGCCAGCAATTATTCAGTTCATATTGTTTGATGATGCTACCTATACAGGCTATGCGGATGCACTGTCCTCTGTCTTCGGAAAATAAAGTTTGCTAAAAAGTTATCTGCGCTGAAAGTTGTCCAAAATTGAATACACGCAAATTTAGCCGAATCTCGCTAATTCTTCCTATCTATATTCCTGCGTTTCTATTGGCAACAGGAGGCGGCATTGTTTCCCCAACCCTCTCGATTTACGTCAAATCGTTTGAGTTATCCTATACATTGACGACAATCGTTCTCGCTGTCGGTGTGCTCGGAAATATACCCGCGGGTATTTTGGTGGAGCGGCTCGGTCGCAAGCTCTCGATGTTGCTCGGTCTGGTGATGATAGGGTTATCAACCGTTGGTATGGGGATGGCAAGCAGTTTCCTTCAACTCATCGGTGCGCAACTGATTGGCGGCGTCGGAAATGCATTGTGGATGCTTGCGCGGCATGCCTACATGACGGATGTCATTCCGATGGCGAATCGCGGGAGAGCGATTGCGTTGTTCGGTGGTGTAAACCGGATGGGGACCTTTGCTGGACAGTTTTGTTCTATCTTCCTCGGTGTGAACCTACGCCTTCCCTTTTTTATCTATGCTGGTATTGTGGTACTGAACTTCTTTCTCTGTATCTTCTTTATTCCTGAGACGCGCCGCGGCACGAATCAAACGGCTGATAGGAAAGTTCCCTACCTGAAACACCTACTTCAGATATCGCGCCAACATGCACGACTGCTCGCTACAGCAGGGGTAGGGCAGGTATGTGTCCAAACGCTGCGCCGCGGGTGTCATATCATTATCCCACTCTATGCTGATGAGATTGTCGGATTAAGCACACAGCAAGTCCGATCAGTCGTCATGATATCCTCAGCGGTAGACATGTCGATGTTTCCGATTGCTGGATTTATGATGGATCGGTTCGGTCGGCGATTTGCGACAGTCCCTGGGATTTGCATCTTTGCGACTGGAATGGTGTTAATGCCATTTACAGGATCATTTACGTGGCTGTTGCTGGCAGCGATTTTAATGCGGCTCGGCAACGGGATCGCTTCGGGGACAATGATGACACTCGGTGCCGACTTAGCACCACGAGAGGGGACGGGTGAGTTTTTAGGGTTGTGGCGGCTTACAGGTGATTTTGGCGGATCGGCGGGTCCGGTTGTCGTCGGGAATTTGGCAGATTTGTTTGGGTTAAGTTATTCCGGTTTTGCATTGGGGGGTATTGGTTATCTCGCAGTCGGGATTTTCTTGTGGCTGGTACCAGAAACGTTGCAAAAAGAGGAAAATAAATAGGCACGCTCGGAAGCGTGCCTACGTAGTATTTTTACTGATGCCGGGAAAGGGGCTCGAACCCTTACGCGCATAATGCACACTAGACCCTGAACCTAGCCTGTCTACCAAATTCCAGCATCCCGGCAAGCAATTATAGTATACGCTAATTTCTGTCCTTTGTCAAATTATATTTGGTTCTTCAAACTTCAAATCTGGTGGTTTGTAGTAGGGCAATTTATTGCCCGTTACACAAGTTGTCAGAACGTGCGATAATGCACTTCGCATTTGGGCGAGTACGTCGCAGAATCGCCCTGCTACAAATGCATTTACGCTTAGTTCGGAAATCGGATTAAACTTGTAATGCACTTGGCAAGTCTAATGTAATTAATACATCAATCACACTTCTGCTAATGGGGCGGTTTGTGGTCGTGATATTTTAGTGTACAGCAAAAAAGGAGTGTAAATTTCATGAAAATAATAATATTTGTCTGCGCGATACTCACACTAAGTCTCGTCGTTGGTTACAGTCAAGCCGAGATTGATCCGGATAGGATCGTCGGTATTTGGCTATTAGATGAAGGCAAAGGTGATACCGCTGAAGACGCGTCCGAAAATGGACGCGACGGCACAATTACCAACGGAAAATGGGAAGACGGGAAGGTCGATGGTGCCCTTGAAATCAAGAAAGGCGGAACTGTTACGATCCCGCTCGGTAAAGGCATCATCAGCGATAAAGTGACTTTCATCCTCTGGTTGAACTTTACTGACGTCGCAGGGCAGCAGAACTATTTCTCTATATGGGATCAGAGCAACAACCGCTATGTCCCTTACAAAGAGGGGGCAAATGTCCTTCGTAGTTGGACGAACATTTGGAATGTTACCAGTGGCGTGACTGTTAAGGCGCGGACCTGGTATCATGTCGCCAATGTCTACGATGGAGAAACCTGTAAAATCTATATTGATGGCGAAGAGAAAGTCTCGCAAAAAGTGGCGAAGTTCCAACTCCAGGATCAGGAACAGACGGCGTGGCTCGCTACGGATAAAGGCACCGGTTTTCTCTCCGCTGTTATTATGGATGAAGTCGGAATTTTCAACGATGGACTCACCGAAGACGAGGTTCAGGGTATTATGAACAATGGTATCCATTTCACCTCGTTCGCTGTGGACCCGTCGGCAAAACTGCCTGTGCTATGGGGCAAACTGAAGGCACAGTAACAATAATTTTGCGGTCTCTGTGCTTTGCTGGGGACCGCTTTCACAGAAGGAGGGTGCCGATGCAATACTTTGCGTATGGATCCAATATGAATGTTTCGCAAACGCAACAACGGTGCCCCGGTATCACCCGTATAGGGACATTTCAACTTGAGGGCTTCCGGCTTGTCTTTAACTACCACGCCGATATTGTCCCCGCGGAGGGGTGTATTGTGCACGGCGGACTCTGGAATATCACAGAAGACCACGAAGTGGCACTGGATACGTACGAAGGCTATCCTACATACTACGACAAATATTTCCAAAATGATGTCATGTTTTATAGGATGGCAGAAGCGTCTGAGGATTTGCTACCCCCGGCAAAATGGTACTTAAAAACCGTTATCCAAGGCTACAAGGATTTTGGGTTAACACAAGAAAACTTTGAAGAGAGTCTCGGGGTCCAACAACTTCGGTTGACGCAAACAGACCTTGAAGAGAGACTCGGCGTACCAATCGATGAACTCGAACAATTATTCTCCCGCTTGGCAACCTCTCCTGTCTACCGGTAAACTCCATCCTTCAGATCACTCGTTTCACATACACATAATATGCCCCAATAGCCAATTCACCGGATTCGTCTGTGAACTCGGTGTGCATGCGTGTCTGACCAGCGGTAAGATTGAACGTAAACGTCACTCCTTTCGCATTGGGTGGAATCGCTTGGGTAGCTATCTGCTCTCCAACTCGAATTTGGGCTGTCGTTAACGCCAACGCCTTTCCACCATTGTAAAGATCGATGTGTTCACCGGGGATGCCATCCGTTATCGCTCTGTCTTCGGCGAGAGGCCATCGACGCAGTTCAAAACTGTACTGCCCTTCTTCTGGAACCTCAATTGCCCAATACCCGTTACACTCCATGCCGCGGCGAATCATCCCCTGATTCCACGCGTGTGCTTCCCCGTGCCAATCGTGTGTTGTGATACACGTAACAGGTTCGTTTTGCGTGCCGATGACAATCGGGCAGTCTTCATCAAACCGCTCTGAAACCAGTTTCCACCACACTTCATAGTGCGCACGGAGTTCAGCGACAACCTCTGGATGTGCATCAGCGACATCGTTCTGTTGGCCCGGATCGCCTTGAATATCGTAGAGTTCTTTGCCATTGATAAGCCGCCACTGTTGCGACATCGTTGCGCTGTCTTTCCACTTAATCGGATTTTCGACCCGCTGCGAATCCGTGACGATAAAGCGTTCTTCCCACGCTTCTGTCTCATGCTTCAATAATGGGGCAATACTGGTACCGTGGAAAGTCGTATTTTCGGAGATTTCGAGATCGCAAAGGTCTATCAATGTAGGGAGCAGGTCAATGTTGGCGGTCAGTTCATGAACCTCTTGCTTTTCGGTGAACCCACCACCTGGCCAATGCATAAACAGCGGCACACGATGCCCACCTTCGTAAGGGGATCCTTTTTTACCGCGCATTCCAGCGTTGTATCCGTCTTGAACGAACTGTTGGGCATCCAGATTACATCCCATTGCGGAACCGTTATCGGTCATGAAGATAAGGATCGTATTTTCCTCAAGTCCCAGCACTCGGAGGTGGTGCCGTAGTCTCGCCATATTGTCGTCAATATTGGTTATCATGCCGTAGAAATTCGCACGTTCTCCCGGCACATCTTTCCTTCGGTAGACTTCGCTATAGGCATCGGGAACACGGAACGGACCGTGTGGCGCGTTCGTCGAGAGATAACAGAGAAATGGGCGGTTCTGGTCACCTTCAGCCTGTCGCTCAATAAACGCCATCGCCTCCTGAAACCAGACATCGGTGCAGTAACCCTCAAAGGGTTGTTCGGAACCATTTCGGAAATAGGTGTCGTCGAAATAGTCGTTGCCCCAATAGTCCGGGGTTTGACTGATACCACCGCCACCGTGATAGAGTGCCTCATCAAAGCCTCTATCGTGTGGACGGAACGGGTAGTTATCGCCGAGGTGCCACTTGCCGAACATAGCCGTCTTATAGCCGTTGCGTCGGAAGATATCTGCCATGGTAACCTCATCGCTGCGGAGGAGCGAGCGTCCGCCGATGGTATGCCATACGCCTGTGGAGTTGCAGTAGTGTCCCGTCATGATGCCCGCGCGTGTCGGTGAGCAGGTGGGACCGACGTGCAGGTTCTGCAGTTGCACACTCTCATTCGCAAGTGCGTCCAGATTCGGCGTATTGATCACGGGGTTCCCGGTGCATCCTAAATCGCCGTAACCTTGGTCATCTGTGATGACGAAAACGAGGTTTGGTGTTGTCTGTTCTGCCACGATTCATATCTCCTGTATGTGATTAAAAGGCACGCCTACCAGTTATCTGGCGGCGCGCCTAAATGTGTGCAACGTTCACAATACTATAAGCCGAGATTGATAAGGCTTTACGCCAACGCCTTTTTAATCCGATCCAGTCCGCGATTGATTTCTGTCAATGAGGTGGCAAAAGAGAGTCGCAGATGGTTATCGGCACCGAATCCATTGCCCGGCACAACGCCGACACCCGCCGAATTGAGAAGGTAATCGGTGATATCCATCGAACCTTCAATCTTTTGTCCGTCAATTGTCCTGCCATAATGCTCAGAGAAATCTGGGAAAATGTAGAACGCGCCTTGAGGTTTAACGTAACTGACCCCATTGATCTCGTCGAAACGCTGACAGATGACATCTCGGCGTTCTTCAAACGCTTTCCGCATCTCTTCGACAGCGTCTTGTGGTTCGTTAAGGGCAACGACGGCGGCTTTCTGTGCGATGGATGTCGGGTTTGAAGTGCTATGTGATTGGATACGCGACATCGCTGAGATTGCATCTTCGGGACCGGCAGTATACCCAATCCGCCACCCTGTCATTGAGTAAGCTTTGGATACGCCGTTGACAACAAAGGTGATCGCTTTTGTCTCTTCGTTGAAGGAAGCGGGACTCTGATGCGTCGCACCGTCGTAAAGCAGTGCCTCATAAATTTCATCGGAGATGAGGTAGACTTGATATTTGACGGCGAGTGCAGCGATCGCTTTTAGGGTGTCCAGATCGTAGGTGGTACCGGTTGGATTGCTTGGACTGTTAACGAGGATTGCCTTCGTCTTTGGGGTTATCGCTGCTTCGACCTGATCCGGTGCCATGCAGAAGTTTTGCGTTGGTGTCGTCTCAATGACGCGCGGTACCGCGCCTGCGAGTTTAATTTGTTCTGGGTAGCTTACCCAATACGGCGCGGCGAAAACAACCTCGTCGCCAGGATCACAGATCGCTTGCAAGATATTATAAATGGTATGCTTAGCACCGCAAGAGACGATGACTTCGGAGGTTTGATAATTCAGTCCGTTATCGCGTTTGAATTTCTCGGTGATTGCCTCGCGGAGTTCAGGGGTACCGGGGACAGGAGTGTACTTCGTGAACCCGGCATCAAGTGCGGCAATTGCGGCGGCTTTGATATAATCGGGTGTATCAAAATCGGGTTCGCCTGCGCCGAATTTGACGACATCTACGCCATCAGCGATCAACGCATTAATCTTCGCGGTGATCGCCAAAGTGGACGATGGTGTAACGTTTTGACTCCGTTGTGATAATGATATCATTTATTCTCCTTACTTTATAAGTCTTATTCATTTATTTCCCAAAACTATCGGATACTATAGTGAGATGAATACCAATCTGTCACGGTATTCCTCAGTATCAGAGGTATACCAAATCAGATATGATATAGTGTATCCACTGGTTTGGTAGGCTTTCTGTTTTCCTCATGGAGTGTCTCGGAAGCCTTTGCCAAACGTTCCCGTAATTCAACTACGAAAGGTGAGGGATTTCGCTGTTGTTCCTGCCATGCTGCCTCATCAAGTTGCCTCACGCGTTCAAGATATGCTTCCACTTCCTCCGTTTTCGCCAAATTATAGAGGATCGTCGCGTGTATCTTTTCAAGGTTTAAAGTCGGATAGCGTAGCAGAATTTCTTCGGGACTTGCCCCCTTCAGATAATCTTCCAATACAATCTCAATATCAATCCGATTCCCTTTAATCCGGATGACATCTTCTTG
>JAGFCB010000300.1 GCA_022394775.1 Candidatus Poribacteria bacterium | reverse complement strand
GTCTTGAGTTTACAACTCGCAATGTTGATGAATGTCATGTGGGAGCTTCCCACTCGAAATGTCACGCACATTAAAACTGTTTTTCAATAAAATGATTTATGAACCACCCTCAATTAACTTGCCGTTTCTATTAATAAGCCACATTTCAGGAGTACCAGCGATATCATATTGTTGTAAAAGTGAGTGCGCTGCCGCGTCAAAAATTTGTCGCCACTGAAGGTTATTTACTTTGGTGTAGTTACCCAAACTACGCATTATCGCTTCTTCACTATCAAGGCAGACCCCAATAATATCGAATCCCACATTTTTATAAGTATCGTAAACTTTCTTGATATCTGACGTTTCCGCGGTGCCAAAATCCCTCCAGACCTTCCAAAAGTGAAGCAAAATGACTTTTCCATAATAATCCCGAAGCGAAATCGGATTCCCATCAAGGGCAATCACAGAAAAGTCAGGCACAGATTTTCCAACCAATTTGTATCTCGGATTAGACTTACGCGCATACGCTTCAGCAAGTTCAGTATCGCCTAACCTCCTATGAATATCGGCAAGTTTATAGAAGATGAATTTATCGTCTGGAAACTGATGCTCAGCTACCTGAAAAAACGCAAGCAGATCCTCGTATCGCTCCACCGTCTTGAGTATATCAAACAGCGTCTGATACCCCTGAATGTCTTGTATCATGCCCGACTTGAGACGTTCAATAAGGGCAGTCGCTGATTGTTCGTTCCCTAATAAGGTGTGAAGTCTGACAAGCTGCGGATAGAGATCAAAGAAACGCTTACCATCAGGATAACGCTTATCATCAGCGGAGCGCGCGAGTATTTCTTCAATAGCAGTGAGTGCCGCTGCGTGGCTACCGTACATATCCTCCGGCGTGTGTTCCCAAATCTTGGAAGACCTATAAATCTGAGAAGCAAAGCTTAAGTTCAAAACCCCAGAATCTTCATTCACGTGATGCCAACAACGGACAAGTGGTATGACATCACCGAATATCAAACGTTGTTCACTTTTCTTATCTCGATATTCCGGGGCAAGCTCATACCCATAACTCACGGGCATTCTCGGATCTATGTCCCGGAGAAAACCTATCCTTCCAATTATCTTACTGATTGCAACCAAATCTGTGTTTGGAAGAAAACCTGCCTTCCCGTCTTCGGCATCCGCGGGACAGATGAAGACCGATGCATCTGGCGAGTATTTCGGATGAAGATCTGAGAGCCATTCAGGAAAATCTTCGCGCTCCTTCTGGTAAGTCTGAATTGCCTCGCCGATTGTAAGTAAATTCTGTGTGCAAAGTTCTATGTTTCTCTTGTGCATCTCGGAATTCTCTCCTGCAGTAGATGTCAAAAACGTTTCAGATGCCTGTAAACGCTTTCGCGCCCGATGCAGACGCGTGTTAATCGTGCTTACAGAGATGCCTAAAAACTTACTAATCTCTTTGACCTTCATTTCACCGAGATAGTAGAGCGTCACGACGGTGCGTTCACTCTCTGGCAGTCTTGCCAAAAGTTTTTTGACGATCTCACGACGACGCTCGAAGGTCTCTGTCTGCCGTTGTTCCGACAGGTAACGTATGTAAGCGGATTGCTCGATTTCTGCCATAGGTGTGTCTTCTATCGATTGCACCGTAAGTTTCTTCTTTCGCATCCAATCGATGCAAAGTCGGTTTGCGATAACGTACAACCATCCAGCAAATTGATGGGAATCCTTGAGTGTCGGAAGTTTTTTGTAGACTTGTAGGAAGGTGTCCTGCGTAATTTCTTCGGCGTGATGAAAATCGCCGATTTTCCGCCACACGAACGCGTGGACACTCTGTTGGTATTTTCGGACTAAGACGCTAAATGCCTCGTCATCGCCGGATAAAATATTGTAAATGAGTTGAACATCATCTTCTCTTTCCACGAGGATACCTTTCAATGAATAGATTCGGTCATGTTTACATCTGCCAAATGGCTGCATCAAATGCGAAGTCTTATAAGCCAACCATCGCGGTACGGTTGATCCCTCTGTATATTAAAGACGAATTTATATACAGAAATCTTACATAATCTGAAGAAAATGGAAAGAATATGGGATTTTTTAGCCGTTGTTGTACGGATATCGGATTTCGTAGGGAAAGATGCTCGGTGCGGTTAGGAATGCAGATCGCATTTGGGTGAGTACACCCCCAAACCGCACCTACCGTGTGAATGGACGTAAAATTATAACCGAATTTTCTTGAATTCCTCAATCTGTGCCGTAATCGCGCGTTCCGTCGGGAGACGTTCTGCACTCGATGCACCGTAGAAACCGACAACGCCTTCGGTATTTTCCAGAACGTACGTTGCGTCTTCGGGTTCAGCGATAGGACCGCCGTGACAAATAACGAGAATCTCCGGATTGACCCCTTTCGCAGCATCATGAATGGCTTGCACCCGTTTGGCGGCATCCTCAAGTGTGAAGGCAGTTTGTGCGCCGATAGAGCCTTTCGTTGTCAATCCCATGTGTGCGACGAGGATATCCGCTCCCGCGTCCGCCATCTGTTCTGCTTCGGTTTCGTTGAACGCATACGGTGTGGTAAGCATACCCATCTGACTTGCTGTCCGAATCATCTCTACTTCGGGTCCATATCCCATATCCGTCTCCTCAAGCAGTTGGCGGAATGTGCCATCAATCAGTCCCACTGTCGGGAAATTCTGCACACCCGAAAACCCGATCGCATCTATTTGCTGTAAAAAAACATCCATCAAGCGAAACGGATCCGTGCCACAGACACCTGCAAGGACGGGTGTATCCGGGACGAC
>JAGFCB010000242.1 GCA_022394775.1 Candidatus Poribacteria bacterium | reverse complement strand
GTCTTGAGTTTACAACTCGCAATGTTGATGAATGTCATGTGGGAGCTTCCCACTCGAAATGTCACGCACATTAAAACTGTTTTTCAATAAAATGATTTATGAACCACCCTCATTTAATTATGACTGAAATCATGATGACGTATGATGTATGAATAAATTTCAGTCATATACAATTATACAGAAAATAATTACGCATTGCAAGAAAAAATACAATTTTTGTATAAAAAATCTTATTTTGATGAATTTTGCACGAAAAATGTGGGTTGAAAGGAAAATAGATTCTACTTATGCGAGGGCATAAACCCCGCGCCGAACCCTCACGATTTCACCTGTTTCTATGAGATGCGTGAGTTCGTTTTTAACGGAGCCCGGATTTCCGTGAATTGCTTCAAGGATCTCAGATGTTGTTTTCTCGCCATCCGAAAGCAACTCGAAAATTTGCACATGAAATGGGATTCGTTCGAGTTTACCGCCCCTCAATCTCATCAAGATACGATTGGCTTGCGATTTAGAAACACCGTGCAGATACTCAACGCGTTCTCGGCTCCAAGATGCATCCATGTTCGCGCGTTCTGCTTCGTATGCCTCGCGTATCCGAATTGTTTCTGAAAGTTCATCCAACTCACCCGCAAGTTCAAAGTCTTCCCAATCGAACAATTCTGTCTCTGGTGCATCTGTGACAGAGGGTATTCGTAGAGCCGTATTGAGAATCAACGTTTTGTTTGGTGCATCATTGAATCCAACAATACGGACTATCTGTGTCAGTGCCCCTATAGCGTTTTGTTCGTAGAGTTCTTGTATCCGTTTATCCTCAAATTGATAAGGATTCATGGTCAAGTTATAATTTAAGGGTTTCACTTGGTTTCCAAACACTATTTTCGCTTGTTCCCAGATGAATTTTGGGGGCCAATAAGGCGTGCCGACGATCCAGACGACATCAGCATCCTCAAAAATGGATCGTAGAACCTTGATGCGGTCGTAGTAAACGTCATCAGTTTCGAAAGTGGATCGCAAATCCTCAGGGTGTGCAGGGGTGTCTTTGATAAGATCGTGGTAGCTGATAATATTATCAGAAACATTTTTCAAGATCTGCACTGTGCTTGTGCTTGATATAACGACATGATTTCGATCAGGATGCCTCTTCATTTCGGCATAGATACCGTGAAAAAAGCGACTCGCAATTTTAGAGAAGTTAAACACATCCCAATTAACCTCGTAGTTTGAGGTTGCATAGGAGATATGTGGTGCGCTCCGCAGCTGAAAAACCTTATTCCGTTGGCGTGATGTTTCTTGTGATTCAACCCGTTTTACGGAGACAGGCTCTTCAGGAAACACTTCTTTGAAACAATTTTCCGAAAACGCTGGCGATATGAATACAAGTTCCTGAATCTTTTGATGAATTTTTGGCGGTAGCCAGAACCGCAAAATCCCATCATCGACAAACATTGGGGCATCCAAATCGCGCGTGTAATGTGCAAAAAACGCCTTCAACTGATGCCATAACGTCCACTCCGGGTCGCGATATACATTTGGAGCCTTCTCTATGTTTTCTGAAGTCGATATATCCAAAATCCCAAACCGGATAGCACTATTAATACCTATTACAACACTGCTGCCGTTCCTATCTGTACAATTTACCTGAGACATCTGCTGAATAATGTTATCCTCTAATCCGTCAAACGCCTGAACAACAGTGCGAATTCGTTTAGCAATATCGCCATGTTGACTGTTTGTAATCCGAATAGCGTTCAGCATTGTTTTCGCGAATTGCCCTAACGCTTCACTGCTCCAATTAATGAGCCAACCTTCAAGAATTTCGGTTGACAGTTGGTGCTTTGAAAAGAGTTTGGTGAGTTGGGATTCGACATCATTTATAATACAGATTCGATTGGGAACAATCAAGGCATTAACAAATGCTGCATGCCGTTGATCCAGAAAGAGGTTTGGCACCTCTGATACAATGACCTGCTTTTCTTTCAGCGTCTCGAATTGAGAAAGATACCCACGTACTTGACACGCTTCATAAACAGGGCAACTCGGACAAATACTTTTATTTGGATTACCGCCCTTCTGCTCTAAGGTATCACATCTTTCAGCATCTTCACAGACATTTCCGTGTGCAAAGGGAGTCTGCATCCGTTCAGCAAGTGGTATCTCTTTCGCTTGATTCCAACGATAGTTGCGCTGTTTCCAACGTCCGACTGAAATACCTTGCCCTTCATAATACCGTTCTGCGTCCTCTGCGTCGTACGCGGTATCAGCGTTGACACATATAGGTGCGGTGTCGAGAAACGTGGCTTCGATTTCACGTTTCTTTTCCGTTCTGATTGAACCCGTGACAAGTCCGATAATACGTGCTTCCCCTTCAAATAGAGTTTTCTCATCAGCCCCTGCAGTGCATTCCATTTTTTTAAGGAGCGGTTTCGGTCGTTTAATTCCGAGTGGAGAAAGTTCGCCACGTCGCGCAGCAAGAATACTTTCATTCACAATTTGCTCTATTTCTAACGATTCTATGACAGCGAAATCGTCGAAGTTCTGTGTATCCTCGAGTGCCTCATCTATCGGATCTAATTCCGATGTTGGGGCGGGTTCATGGAGCAGCTCTCGTAGGACATCGAGGAAGGCGAAAAGCACGTCTTTAGAAATGATGGGCGGGTCTAATAGATTGCCTGTAAGAATCTCGTAGCGAGCATCCCAGCGGGTGTACCCTTTATCGCCAACAATTTCAACATAGATATCTCGATCGCACTGGTGATCTATATTGGGTAGATGTTTATGAACATACTGCCTTGCGTCCGTTGTGTTCGGATGGAGATAGTCTGGCACTCGACACGAAAACCGCAAGCCTCCGCCCTTGAGTAAGGTGAGCAGTGGGTTCATAACAGCGTTGACGAGTGCGTCCACACATGCAGCAACGGCGTCGGGTGCGTCTCGAACGGCTCTGTAGTTGAACTCGATGTCGTGCCAGTTAGCACCGTCGCGTGCAGATGGCGTTCCTGTATAGACCTGGATCCCCCATGATGAGAACCAGCGTCTGGGTTCCCAGTCGCGGGTGCTTTGTCGCCTTAAGAGACGTGTGCCGCCACAATACGCTGTCCCGCGATCGAAGGGTACTTGTCCAATCGGCATAAACGAAATATCTGCCTGTTCAAGCGCGTGCAAAAGTAACGGATATCGGCGTGCACAATACACAATATAGTCATAAGGATACTCGCCGTGCAACGTGGGTGAGACAATGGTCTCCCGCTGCTGGAGGTCCTTTCCTCGTCGTTCATGGCACTGTTGGATAATATCCTTTACGGATTGCATGTAGAAAACGTCTCCATAGAAAACAGATGGTATGGGACCTTAAATAAAAACGACTTGAGAGCGTCGTTTGGAAATTGTCAACCTAACGCCGTTTGTGAAAGATCGGAGGGAGAAGATCTGGTTACCTTTCTGTCCTTCAGGTTCGTTGCTCCAGATAGAGCAGGTACCGTTGCCCTGTTTAAATTATTATGCTATAAATGAGTTAAATTGTCAATATATCTTTGTTGAACCTCTCAATATTGGTTTGCAAGCTGCTACAGAAAGTGGTATAATTCCGCTATAACTCAACATAATACTTTGGAGATTACTTTTGAACGTCGATACATTAAAAGGAAAAACGGTGGGTGCTGCTGTTTCGGGTGGCTTAGATAGTTGCACTATCACTAAATGGTTGGTCGATAACGGGGTTAGCGTTGTCTGCTTTACAGCGGACCTCGGTCAACCCGATGAACGAGATGTTTCTGAAATCAAGGAACGGATGTTAGCCTGCGGTGCTGAGGATGCTGTTATTGTTGATGCAAAAGACGCACTTGCAGAAGACGGTATCCGACTCGTCCAGTGCCAAGCGATGTATGAAGGTGGCTACTGGAATACGACGGGCATTGCTCGGCACGTTACGGTGAAAGCACTCCTGCCGGAGATGGAGAAACGTGGTATTTCCATCCTAACACACGGCGCAACCGGTAGAGGCAACGACCAAGTGCGATTTCAACTCGCTACGAATATGCTCAACCCGCATTTTGAGGTTTATGCACCATGGCGAGATCCTGAATTCCTCAAGAAGTTTGGTGGTAGGACGGAGATGATAGATTTCTGCCAAGCACACAACTTGCCGATTACTGCCACACACGAGAAGCCTTATTCAACTGATGCAAACCTCCTCGGACTTACGCATGAAGCTGGAAGACTTGAATCGCTGAAAACGCCAGCAGGATTTATCAACCCCGGCATGGGAGTCCATCCGAAAGACGCTCCTGATGATGTAGAGCACTTTACTGTTACCTTCGCGCGTGGGACACCTGTTGAAGTCAACGGCAGCCCTGTTACGTCACTTCAGAGTCTGATGGAGGCGAACCGTATTGGTGGCCGGAATGGGATCGGTATTGGCATTCATACCGTTGAAAACCGGTTTGTCGGGATTAAAAGCCGTGGCGTTTATGAATCACCGGGGATGGAATTGCTTGGGAAGTGTTACGAGTATCTGCTGCAGTTGATTTTAGACAGACGTGCGCGCCGTCATTTTGATAACGTCGCTCCGATAATTGCTGAACAAATTTATCAAGGGTACTGGTTTGATGCTGCGACACAAGCGTTGCTGTCTTCTATTCAGCCGTTAACTGACTTAGTGAGTGGGACTATCACGGTAGCACTTTATAAAGGGAATGTTGCATTTCATGCTGCAGGCGGTGTGCCGCATTCGCTCTATTCCGAGGAAACTGCGTCTATGGAGGCGATTGGTGACTTTGATCATGCGGATTCGGAAGGGTTTTTAGCAGTGCTGGGTGTAGGGGCGCGAGCGTCAGCTATCGCTGGACAGACAGAGGAATAGACGTTTAGGGCACTTCAAGTTTTGCGAACACTTGTGCGATAATGCTTTCAACATCACGTCCATCTGCTTCTGCTTCGTAACTGATGATGACTCGGTGTCTTAGTACGTCCATGCCGACGGCGTGAATGTCTTCAGGAGTAACATAACCGCGCTCGGACAGGAATGCCCTTGCCCTTGCAGCGAAAGCGAGAAAGATGGTCGCGCGTGGAGATGCCCCGTATTCAATGAGTGTGCTGAGTTCGTCTAACTGATATGCTTCCGGTGTGCGCGTCGCACACACCAAATC
>JAGFCB010000296.1 GCA_022394775.1 Candidatus Poribacteria bacterium | reverse complement strand
GTCTTGAGTTTACAACTCGCAATGTTGATGAATGTCATGTGGGAGCTTCCCACTCGAAATGTCACGCACATTAAAACTGTTTTTCAATAAAATGATTTATGAACCACCCTCATTTAATTTGACATGCGGCAAAAAATGATGTATAATTTAAAAACTAAAAAGTGGTATTTAAAGAGCATTTTGGGGCGCGTATTATACCTTTTACTGACGTTTCTAACAGCCTCCGAATTGCCTGTCAATTTATACCACGTATGCCTTTCGGGGCGTAGCGCAGCCCGGCTAGCGCGTCTGCTTTGGGAGCAGAAGGTCGGAGGTTCGAATCCTCTCGCCCCGATCCAAAAAAGAATTGTAACACACGCGCCTATAGCTCAATTGGATAGAGCAACGGACTTCTAATCCGTAGGTTGCAGGTTCGACTCCTGCTAGGCGTACTTTTTATATCTGACGCACGGCAAAATCAATCTGGTGGATGTAGCTCAGGGGCAGAGCGCTTGACTGTGGATCAAGAGGGCGTGGGTTCAAATCCCATCATCCACCCTCATGAGCGTCCGTAGTTCAATGGATAGAGCAATAGTCTTCGGAACTATAAGTTGGGGGTTCGAATCCCTCCGGACGCGTATATCTTTGGAATATCGAATGCGCGGCTCAGGGCGCGCAACGGCAATTAGCGAGTGGGTGCTGACGAGACTCATCTACAATTCAGGGCGACGAGCACCGCGCCGTTAGCTCAATTGGCAGAGCATCTGACTCTTAATCAGGCGGTTGAAGGTTCGATTCCTTCACGGCGCATCAGTAATATGATACACAGAATTTGGGCGGGTGCTGGAATTGGTAGACAGGATAGACTTAGGATCTATTGGGGTTACGCCTCGTGAGGGTTCAAGTCCCTCCTCGCCCATAGTCGTACTTAAGGGGAGTAGGGACCAGTAAAATTGATTGCCCTAACGAAAATCAGATGTAAGGTATCCTTGTTTTGGATACCCAGCATGAGGATAAAAGTTTGAGAGTTCAAATCGAAAGGTTAGACACCACGCGAGTCCGTCTGGACATAGAGGTTCCCGCTGAAGACGTTAATGCAGCATTAGAGGAAACTTATGACTCGTTGCGCACCCAAGTCTCCATCCCGGGGTTCCGGAAGGGACGTGTGCCTATAGCAATCCTGAAATCAAGATTCCCGGATTACCTCAATAGTGAGGCTGCCCGTTATCTCATCGCCCCTGCCTATGAAGACGCTATTCAAAGAGAAAAACTGAATCCACTCTCCCAACCAACTTTTGCACCGCCTCTCAACGAATTGCAAGTTAAGGAAAACGAACCCCTCCTGTTTTCAGCTACAGTTGATATACGACCCAACATAAGCCTCCCATCTTACGAAGAACTTGAAACCGATAAAAATCCGGTTGATGTGCCGCGCGAAGATGTTGATGTCTATATTACACGACTGCAGGCGCAATCAGCAACCTATGAACCGCTTGACGTTGAACGTCCTGTTGAAGAGAAAGATTGTGTCCGTGTGGATTGGGAATGTTTACGCAATGGCGAACGCATTGATGATGAGTCAAGAAAAGATGTCGATATAGAACTCGGCATTAAGGCTTTACATGAGAAACTTGAACAGGTATTGATTGGCATGCAAATTGGGGAAACAAAATCCGTGGATATCGATTTTCCACAAGAACATCCTAACACCAAACTTGCCGGGCAATCCGCTCAATATGAAGTCACATTGCACGCCATTACGCAGAAGCATCTTCCGCCCTTAGATGATGAGTTTGCAAAAGATTTGGGATATGAAAACTATTCTCAACTTTTCGGTGTGATATGGAACAATCTCGTTGAGGAAGAGACAAGCATACAAGTTGATAAGCAGAAGGCAGAATTGTTGGAACAACTCATTGAAAAAACCGATATTGCCATCCCGGAACCGTTGGTCGATCAATACGTACAACAGACACTTCAGAACGTCAAACAGCAATTGACAAACGAGCAGAAAACACCTGAAGACGCTGGAATTAATATGGATACCCTACCTGATGAGCTGCGGCGAGATGTTGTTCAGCAAACGAAGCAATCATGGATCTTTGATACTATTGCTGAGGCAGAAAATATCTACGTATCTGACGATGAATTGGAATACGAAATCCGCCGTGCCGCTGAACAGCAAAATCGAGACGCTCAAAAATATGCTGAACTCTTGAAATCGAGCAATCGATTGGAAGATTTTCGCGGTCAACTCCAACAAGAAAAAATCTATCAGTTCCTCATTCAGCGTGCGTCTGCTAAACAATCACTCATAATTACCTGAAGAATGGTTATCAGCCATCAGTACGATTTTTTTCAAAAAATCTTTCAGTCATCAGTTAAGAGGTTATCGTTTAGCCAGCCTCTTTTCTTTCCCGACAGCTAACTGCTGATAGCCAAAAAAAAATATGAATCTTGTACCTATCGTCGTTGAACAAACCAGCCGAGGTGAACGGTCATACGATATTTATTCTCGTCTACTCGAAGATCGGATTATCATGATCGGAACACCGATTGATGATGATATTACTGCGAATATTGTAACAGCGCAGATGCTCTTCCTTGAGGGGAAGGACCCGGATGCAGATATTATCCTCTATCTTAACACACCCGGAGGGTCTGTTTCCGCCGGTTTGGCAATCTACGATACAATGCGGTACATCAAAGCAGATGTGCAAACTTGGTGTTTAGGGAGAGCATATAGTATGGGGGCAATCTTGCTCGCTGCTGGCGCGCCAGGCAAACGTTATGCGTTACCCCATGCAAAAGCTCTTATCCACCAACCGATGGCAAGTGGTATTGGCGGTCAAGCTTCCGATATTAGCATTCATGCAAAAGAAATTTTACACGAGCGGGATCGGCTTTATGCGATTTTAGCCGAACACACCGATCAGGATATTGAGAAGATTGCTACCGATGCTGATCGTGATTTCTATATGACTGCCAACGAAGCATTGGAATATGGTCTTGTTGACCATGTTGTCGCACAACGTGCCACAGAGAGGAAATAGCCATCGGCTGTCAGCAGTCAGCAAAGAAAGAGGCTTTGCTAAACGATAACCTCAAGACTTTTTGAAAAATCGCCCTGACAGCTGATAGCCATTAAAAAAGGAGAAGCCGCTATGTCAGAATCTGCCCATAGGGAAGTGTACTGTTCTTTCTGTCAGCAGGACAGCAAACAAGTCCGACTCCGACTCCTTCAGGGTAGGGAGGCTAATATTTGTGTTGAATGTATTGTCCGCCTATCAGCATCTACAGCGGATACTGCTGCATGCACATTTTGTCGGCGTGATAATACTCACATTGAGAAACTTTTTAATGGACTTGAGGCAAATATCTGTGAG
>JAGFCB010000013.1 GCA_022394775.1 Candidatus Poribacteria bacterium | reverse complement strand
TATAATCTTTCATGTCAGGATAATACATGGGAAACTCCTTCAATGGGTTGCTTTTCATTAAAGGATACCCATTATCCTGACACGACTCAACTTTATTTATGAACCACCCTCAGTTAATTACACATGAAGCGAGAGTGGAGAATTTAGAGATGCTTGTTGCTGAAGCAGTGAAGGTGCAATCGCAAGACTAAACCGCTTACTTTTCCCGTCACCAACTGGAAACTTTTAGATGTCCCCTATCTGGATAATCGCCAGAAGAGAGTTCACAGAGAACATCCTCTCCCTCCGCCTACTCATCGGGTTAATCATCTGCCTTGCGCTTTTCATCGCCAGTACGTATGTGCTGATGGAGGATTACGAGCAGCGACTCAGCGTCCACAATGCCGCAGAAATCGAGCACCGGAACGCACTTGAGGAGGTGAAGGTGTATTCATATCTGCGGTTGGACGTAACAAAACCGCCTGAGCCTTTAAGCATTATCTGCTTAGGGATGGAGCGGCAGCTCGGAAGCATGGTAAAGATTTCCTACGAAGATGTCCCGACAGAGGCAAAAATCCTCGGTGGTGGCAACCCACTTCTGAACGTTTTTGCCGCCGTTGACGCGGTGCTCATGGTGCAGATTGCGTTCAGCCTGTTCGTGATTTCCATCACTTACGATGTCATCTGTGGTGAGCGTGAAAGGGGAACGCTCGCACTCGTGGCATCAAACCCGGTCTCGAAATACCATATCCTGATTGGGAAATACCTCGGCGGGATGGCGAGTCTCCTCGTGCCACTCGCGATCGGTTGGATAGCCGCTGCGCTATTGATAAACATAAACCCGATGATAGAATTCCATACTGCTAAATGGAGTCGATTCGCTCTACTGTTCGCGGCTTTGACGTTATATCTTTCCGTCTTTTTCCTGCTTTCAATGCTGGTTTCGGCAATCACCGGTCGTTCGGCGAGGGCACTCGTCTGGTTGCTATTCCTCTGGATTGTGATTGTGTTCATCATCCCAAACGGTGCTGTGTATATCGCAAAGCAGATGCGACCGATACCTTCCAAGTCTGTGGTCAACATAGAAAGCGCGACGATCGAGACAGCGTTCCGGGAGAAAATCAGAGATTATGGTGCAAAGCATCGAAATAGCGCGTACTTTTCAACAGGATACAGTGTGATTAGTGGGAATAAGCCGTTTGCTTTCCACGTACTGACAGCATCCAGAGAAGCGATGCGCTGGTATCTTGACGGTGCCAAATTTTACATCCCACACCGTATTGAATACGCAGAGCAGATAGGAAACCTCTATCAGGACTACTACCGTTCGCTAAAAAGACAGACCGTTTTGGCTGAAAACCTTTCCAGACTTTCTCCGGCATGGGTTTGTTACAATATCTCTGCGAGGCTGTCCGGCACGGATTTGCGGCGGCATGAACGGTTCATCCAGCAAGCGCAGGATTACCGAAAGGTACTGATGACATACATGGCGGAACAAGGTGCGTTCTCAAGTATCAACTGGTTCACGTCCGTCAATCTCAACGATATGCCCTCACAAGCTGGACTCGTAGCATCAGACGAAGAAACGTTTTTTGAAAGCGTTACACCGAAAAGCTGGGATGATGTGGAACCACTTGACTTAAGTGGCATGCCTGTCTTTAGCAGTGGAACCGCGTGGGAAAACGTCGTGCTCGGCGGTGCGTTACCGGATTTGGTTTATTTGATTTTTCTCAACATTCTGCTGTTTTTGATGACTGGAGCGATGTTCCTGAAAAGCGAGGTGAGGTGAGAAAATGCTACGTGAAATTATCTGGCGAGAACTTTTAGATCATCTGCAGAGCCTTCGTTTCGTCCTGACGTTGCTTCTCGTCATCGTCTTAATGTTGACGGGAAGCGTGCTGTATATCCACGATTACCGCCAACAGATTGCGGATTACCGTGAGAATGTCAATGAAAACCTGCAGCTTCTTGAGGATAAGACGAAGAGAGGTTTACACCGTGTTGTCAGTTTCAGACCCACCCAATTGATATATCGTTCGCCGAGTCCATTGGGATTTATCGCGGAAGGGCACGAAAAAGATTTGCCGAATGCTTTTGCAGTCGATGCGTTTGAACTTGTGGGGCCCCAAGCGATCCTGCGCCGGAATTACACACTCCAGAGATTTGACGCATTGGATTGGGTGTTTACTGTCGGCGTTATCCTAAGTTTTGCCGCGTTTTCGATGACTTATGACAGCATCTCAGGCGAAGCAGAGACAGGCACGCTCCGCCTCTGTCTCTCTAATGCGCTTCCTCGCGCAACCTTGCTTTTCGGAAAATACATTGGTACAATCGCCAGCCTATCGATGCCTTTGATCGTCGGGATTTGCATGAACACGCTTATCATCTTACTGTTCGGCGTTCTGCCTTTTGAACCGACCTATTGGTTACAGATTGGCGGGGTCATCCTATTTTCCATCCTCTATATTTCTGCGTTCGCGACACTTGGGGTGTTCATCTCCTGCCTCACGAGAAGTTCATCGGTCAGTCTCGTCCTACTGCTTCTGGTGTGGGTGTGTTTTGCGGTGTTTATCCCGCGGACGGGCGGATTGCTCGCAAGTCGATTGGCGGAACTCCCTGATGAGAAAACGATCGCCGGACAGGCGAATGATACGGGGTACGAGATCCTTAAACGATACGGCAAAGATAGATTTAGCGCACGCTGGTCGCCGGGCGAACCGCTGACCCGTGCTGCCAGAATCGCGGATGCCAAGCAAGCGATTTACGATGAATACCGCCACCAACAACTGCATCAAGTGAAATTGGCGCAGAATATATCCCGTATTTCGCCAACAGCGATCTATCAAATCGGCTGTGAGGCGTTGGTCGGGACTGGTATCAAACGTTACGAGCGGTTTTTCAAGAAGGCTATCGAATATCGGCGTAGCCTCCTGCAGTTCACCTACGAAGAATATCCGTTCAATCCGAACCTTTTTCTTAAAGATGCGGAACGGCAGCAATTGCGGGAGACGCAAATCAGTGTGGATAAGATCCCAAAATTTGACGACACTCCCACCGGTTTCTCTATCATGCTTGCCGAAGCCAGTCTGGACATCCTCCTGCTGTTTCTATTCAACCTCGTCTTCTTCACGGGAGCGTTTCTCGCCTTCACGCGCTATGATGTGTGATTAATCCATTTTGGTATCGTCTGCTTTTCAATGGGTGCCTACTTCATGGAGCATCAAATTGTCAGGAAAAACATAGAATTATCTATAATTTGAGGACGCTTAGGAAATACTCCTATTCACTATCCAGATAGTTTTCGTTGATGTAGCGCGTAATTATCTCAATCTCTTCCTCTTCAAGATAAAGCCCTATTTCTATCATCCGGGCGATGACCTCGGTTGTCTCCTCTGTAGAACGTGGCGGGTAGTCTTCAACATCCGTGAAGGGGTGACATTGTGAGCATTTGTCCTCAAAGAGTGCTTTCGCTTCTACTTCATTGTAGGCGACTGCTACAGTTTCTGTTTCCATAGCGACAGTCGCGATTTGTGCGGCCTCCCTTGCTTCATCTACACGCATCTGTTCTTGCCGTTGTTCCCGTGCCGAAACTTGAATATCCGGCGTAATCGCGATAAGATATGCCGAGACCGTCCATTCCTCTTCCTGATGAATGGGTTCACCGATCATCGGCTTTATCGCCATCCGATTGACGAGGCGTACCCAGTCGGGCGGCGTACGTGGTTTTACGAGAATCGTCCGTAAATCGTGGCAGACGACACATTTCCCCTGTAAGACATGCTGTCCTTCCCGCAGTTTCCGCTTTGATGCGAGTTGATCGAGCGGTGCTTCCGCTGGCAATCCGGCATTTTCAAGCAACTTGCGGGTTCGCGCGATGCCTTCGTCGCTGAATGCGCTTGTTTGGGTTCGTAACGCCGCTTCGCGGAATGTGAACGGCACCGACAGTCCAATCAATAGGTATGTACAGATAAGCAGGCATGTGCCGATATAGGGCATTGATTCTTCAAAATGCCGGAAAAACCGGAGGATCGCGATCTTGACAAGAATCAGTACACCGATGGTGATACCGAGCATCAGATGTGCGACAGTCCGCGGCGGGAGTTCGACTTGATAGTTCCACAGACGCGGCACCATGTGCCACATCATAAAGACATAGAGGATCGCGTACGCGTAACCGATCAACCGATGGAGCAGCATCAAGGCCGGTGGTGCTTCGCTCTTATGGGTCTCTTTGTCAAATGGATAGCCCCATAACTTAAACATTAAGAAAACAGAGGCATTGGCGAGGCCTAAGAAGATTAAGCCCAGAATTGCGCTCGTTGAAGTAGACATATCGGCTATTCCTTGCTACGTCTCCAATACCGGACGATTTAATCGAGAGTGATATGGGGGTTCCATAATAGCCCGTTGGCGTTCATTTGCCCATTCTGGTATTTCGTAGGCGGGAACATACGCCATATTGCCTGCGGTGTAGCGCGTCAGAATTGAGCGTCTCGGATGATCAGCAGTCCATGGAAGTGTGCCGTGCGTCACCGCCTCTGTGAAGATGATGACATCGCCCGCTTCACAAACGAGCTGCCGGATGTGCTCTTGGTGTTTCTGATAGAGCCGCATCTCTTGTGGACACGAGTAGTTGCTCTTGTGGCTCCCGGGAATGACGATTAACCCGCCTGCGCCGGGTGGAACGTCCGTCAACTGGAAGGTAACAACGGTTAAACCGTTGTGCATGCGTCCATCTCGGAAGATGTAGTACTGGTTTGGATCGAAACCCGGACCAGAGGACCCATGAAAGATAAAGCCTTCCGCGCCTTTGTCCATTGAAAGCAGGAACATCTGATGATCCATACGGAAGCCTTTTCCGAGTATCTCGTTGAGATACGGAATCAAGGTGGGATGCGCGAGCATGTGTCGGAAGGGATTACACCACGGCTCTTCCCAACCGAGCATACCACCAAGCTCGCCTCTACCTTGTTCGCCCTTGAGTTCAGGAGAACCGCCGTCAAGGGCTTGATCCCGTGGACGAATACGCGCTTGATCGCTATGTTTCTCAATGGCTTCGTTAGCGAGTGTCACCTCTTCAGGCGTTAGTACATTCTTGATAACAAGGTAACCATTAAGATCAAATAGATATTTTTCGTCAGCGTTCATTTTTTAACTTTCCTTATTTCAGTTGCGACCTCACCAGAAACCTGCGCGTAAGCAGCGCGCAGCCCAAGATCCCATAAATTAAAAACCTTCCTACGTTTCCAAGGTGGGACGATTTAATCGCGAGTGATAAGGTGGTTCCATGACAGCACGCTGGCGCTCATTCGCCCATTCCGGTATTTCATAGGCAGGGACATACGCCATATTGCCTGCGGTATAACGGGTTAGAATGGAGCGTCTCGGATGGTCGGCTGTCCACGGAAGCGTTCCGTGTGTCACCGCCTCCGTGAAGATTGCCACATCCCCAGCGTTGCAGACGACTTGTCGAATATGCTCTTGGTGTTCCTGGTAGAGCCGCATCTTCTGCGGGCACGGGTAGTTGCTCTTGTGGCTTCCCGGTATAACGATTAATCCACCGACTCCGGGTGGCACATCCGTCAATTGGAATGTGACGACAGTCAAGCCGTTGTGCATGCGTCCGTCACGGAAAATATAGTATTGGTTCGGATCGAAGCCAGGACCGGAGGAGCCATGGAACGTATGCCCCTCTGCACCCTTGTCCATTGAAAGCAGGAACATCTGATGATCCATACGGAAGCCTTTTCCGAGTATCTCGTTGAGATATGGAACAAGTGTCGGATGCGCGAGCATGTGCCGGAACGGAGTACACCACGGTTCTTCCCAGCTGAGCATACCGCCGAGTTCCCCTCTCCCCTGGTCACCTTTTAATTCCGGGGAGCCGCCATCGAGTGCCTGTTCGCGTGGACGGATGCGTCCTTGCTCACTATGTTTATCAATCGCTTCATTCGCTATTGCCACCTCTTCAGGTGTTAACACGTTCTTGACAACGAGGTAACCGTTCAGATCAAATAGATATTTTTCGTCAGCATTCATAAATTCCAACCAGCTCCTTCTTTTCAAGTTATGTTCCTGTCATCAGCACCTTCTTTCACTGATAACTGATAACTGATAACCGAAAACCATTTTACACCGCGTAAGCGACGGAGCCGTCTTCACGCAGAGGCGTTGTGCCAGTGTTCATCGGTTGATAAGGGTTCTGCTCGATTAAACTATCGTCGAGTTCAATGCCCAAACCCGGTGCTTCAGGAATCGGAATATAGCCACCTTCCCGCTGATACGCGACTTTATAGACAGCGAAATCTTCGGATTCATCTGATTTCGTATATTCTTGTGTGATGAAGTTCGGGATACTCGTATCTAAGTGGAGTGATGCAGCAGTAATAAGCGGGCCGAGGAAGTTATGCGTGACGACCGCACTGTGATACGCTTCAGCGAGTGCTGCTATTTTCTTGCAATGCGTGATACCACCGGCGAGACCGACATCTGGACGCACATATTGGGGACCACCCGCCTCAAGGATTTCACGGAATTCCCAGATGCTTACATTGCGTTCACCGATAGCGAGGGGTGTTGTCATCCGTTTCGCTAATTCGCCTTGCGTAGTGATAGTATCTATCTGAATCGGGTCTTCAATGAAATAGAGATTAAAGGGTGCTAAGGCGGACTCCAACACGATACTGTTCATGGGTGTCAGTTTCCGATGCACCTCGACAATCAGATCGAGATCGGGGCCACCGCCCTCTCGCGCCGCAGCAACGAGGTCACGGGCGGTCTTAACGAGCCGATCGACTGCCATATCTTGGAAGTTTCCGACCAACGGATCAAATTTGAGTGCTGTGAAGCCTTCTTCGACTGCTGCTTTTGCGGCTTCATACATCGTTTCGGGGGTGCCGCCACCACCGAGGAGATGCAATCGGATTTTATCGCGACAGTTTCCACCTAACAGCTCCCAGATCGGAACACCGAAATGTTTACCTTTTATGTCCCAGAGTGCGATGTCCACTGCACTAATCGCACCACTTAACGCTGTTCCACGAAAGGGACCCATGCGATAAAGATGTTGCCAGTGATGCTCAATTCGCAAGGGGTTCTGTCCAATAAGGTATTTCTTAAATGTGTTGATGATTTGATCAACGGCTTCTGGGTATCCCCAGCAGGCAGTTTGCCCTACACCACTGATACCCGTGTCTGTATGGATCCGAATCACGTAGCCGTTCCGAATGAAAAACGACTCAATTTTATCAATCTTCATATAACCCTCCTACCTTTTAGCAGCAAGTTTTGGCTTGCGAGCTGCACCAAAGGGTGATTTTTCTCTAACTTTCTACTTTCGTCTTGCTTTAACGGCGTACATGGGCCAGGAGAAATAAAAATCATCGCCTGATGGACGAACTGTATAATGGGTTCGCGCTTCATCTGGGGAAAGCTCCGCAAACGCGTCACGAATTTCCTGTACAACTTCTGCCGAGTTTTTCTCTGGACGTACCCACCACAGAAACGACATTTGCGCATTGCGGACATCTGTAGTCCGTTCAAGTGAAAATCCTGCGTCCGTAATCATGGCATCCCACTCGGAAGGCGGGTATCCATACACATGAGAGTTATCGCGGAGCGTCTCTACACGGTTCTGCCACACTATTAATTTTTCTGATTCAGGGGAAACGGAATCTACGAGGCAAAAAAGTCCATCTGTTCGTAGAACCCGATGGACTTCGCTCAAGAATTTCGGGACATCTTGGAAGTGATGCGGCGCGAGTCGGCAGGTCACTAAATCTAACGAAGCCGTGGCAATCGGCAAAGATTCCGCAGCAGCGACAGTAAACGTAACGTTCTCTATCGCTTGTGCTTTTGCTAACTCAGAGGCTTTCGCGACCATTTCGGGGGTTAGATCCGTAGCGACTACGTCTGCGACCTTGGGCGCGAGTGCAAAGGCTGTAAAGCCTGTGCCTGTGGCGACATCCAACGTCTGTTCCGTCCCTTTCGGCTCCGCAAAGTTGAGGATTACATCTAACGTGTCCCCTTTAGCATGTGCGCTGCTTTGGGCATAGTAGTCTGCGTGCTGGCTGAACTGTTCCCGAACCGCTGTGTGTACAGATTTCATGGTATATTGGCTCTCGGTTTTCAGTTGTCGGTTAAAGGGACTTCCTTTAATTGAAAACAATAACCCCGCGGGCATTTTCGCCGGCTTCCATATCCGCGAACGCCTCATTAATCTGTTCAAGTTGATAGTGCCGTGTAATCAATTCATCTAACTTCAATTTACCTTCGGTATACAGACCGAGAAGTTTCGGCATATCCACCCGCGGTTGACATGAACCGTAGAAAGAACCGATCAGTTGTCTCTCTGTTGAAACGAGGTGTTGTGCGGGGATACTAACGTCCATTTGGTGATGCGCCATACCGACGATAACAGCGGTACCCGCAGCCCGCACCATATTATACGCTTGCACAATGGTCTTCGGGTTCCCGATCACCTCGAAAGCGTAGTCTACCCCGAGACCGTTGGTCAATTCGCGAACCGCTTCGACCGGATCACACGTCGCTGCGTTGACGATATGCGTTGCCCCAAAACTTTTCGCAAAGTTAAGTTTTTTCTCAGCAATATCGACAGCGATAATTTGTTCTGCTTGCGCGAGTACCGCACCTTGGATGGCGTTCAACCCGACGCCACCTGTCCCGATAACCGCTACGGAACTGCCGGGTTCCACCTTCGCAGTGTTTAGCACAGCTCCAACGCCGGTTGTCACACCGCATCCGACAAGTGCCGCTTTTTCTAAGGCGTAGTCCTTATCAATTTTCACGAGATTTTGCTGCGGAACAACCATGTATTCCGACATCGTCGCAATCCGTGCCATTTGGAGGATACCATCCCCTGAACTGTTATGCAGGCGATAGGTACCGTCAAGCTGGAACCCGCGCGGTACGTCATAACTTTCGCACAGACAGACTTTTTCCATCTCACACATACGGCAGCTGCCACAATAACTGACGAAAGACAGGATCACATGATCACCCGGCTGGAATCCTGTTACATCATCTCCAACCCGTTCAATAATCCCCGCGCCTTCGTGTCCGAGTACGACGGCAGCATCGTAATAGATGGCACCCGTGACGACCGACAGATCAGAATGGCAGACTCCACTCGCAGCAGTGCGAACAAGGACTTCGTTTGCCTTCGGTTCGTCTAACTCAAGTTCCTCAATAACGACCGGTTCGTTATGTTTGTACATGACAGC
>JAGFCB010000272.1 GCA_022394775.1 Candidatus Poribacteria bacterium | reverse complement strand
ACAACCACGCTGATCATGATGATGGTGCCCTTAGTCTATTATGTTATCCTTGACAAATGGAGCAGTCGCCAATACGTAAAATGGACGCTTGCAGCCGGACTCGGATCAGGGGTCGCAATTTTTTTAAGTTTCATCATGCTGTGTTTCCAGATCGGGGCTGCCAAGGACGGATTTATGGATGGGGTTGCACATATCATCTGGTCTTTTGGTAAACGCACGTATGCCAGTCCCGAGGACTATCCACCCGTATATGCTGCCAGTCTGAACGCCGGTACATTAAGTGTGGTCATTACTTACATGAACGGTATTTTCTTTGACCTCAACAACTATCTATCTCAGACGAATGCCTTCATCTCCAACGCTGTATTGAAAGTTCGCTATGTGTACCTCATCGTTCTTTTTATGCTGATGTCTGTGCTGCTATTTTTGCGTATCAATGAAAAAGCGATAGCAGCGCAACGACAGCACTACATCGCATTAATCTGGACGACGTGGTTTTCAATTCTCGCACCTTTATCGTGGTTCGTCATCTTCAAGGCACACTCATATATTCATGTACACATGAGTTTTCTTCTCTGGCAGATGCCCTTTACTTTCTTTGGGTTTGCTGTGTTAGGATCCGCCCTTATAGCATCGCTGAAGAGCGAAAGAAAGCGCGATTATCCATTCATACCGGTATAACATGGACGAAAAGACAGAAACAAAACAGTAGCACGGAGGATGTATGAGCCTTAATCGATTAGATCGATGGATTGGCAGAGATCAGTTGCGTCCTGACGAAATAGAAGGTAACCGTTTCTTAAAGGCTGCCAGTCTTTTCGCGGACACAGCTGTCCAATACGGAAGAGACAGATACAGTGGCAAAGATATGCCGCTCTTTGCTGACTGCCTTCATACCGACCACTTGAAGGCACCCAGATCCATGACATCTCACCGCACAGGCACCGAGCCGAAACCAGCGGTCTGGAGTTTCTTTCAGAATCAACAGAACCTGATGCGGTTGCTTGCCTCTCTAAGCCAGTTCACCGGGGATAGCAAATATGCCCATGCAGCGGGAAAAGCTGCCGAATATATGTTCAATAACTACTGGTATCCAGAAAGCGGGGTTCTGCATTGGGGCGGGCACGGCTATGTGGATTTGGTGACCGGTAATCGGTACGGTATGAAAGGCGTTGTCCACGAAATAGAGGATGTATACCCGTACTGGGAATTGCTGAGAGCGGTGGATCCTGACCGGGGCGAGATGCTGATGAAAGGGATTTGGGAAGCGAATATCAAGGATTGGAATGCCTTACACTACAACCGACATGGTGATTTCAAAAAGCAGGTCGATCACGCCAATACATGGAACAGACCTTGGAACGGATACAAAGAACCAAAAATCAGTGGAGACCTTTCGTTTATCAGCGTGGCACTGGATCTGGCTTATGCAGGTTACAGCTTGGGCTATCAGAAGCAGGAGGAGGCACCACGGATATGGGCGGAACGCCTCTTGAACCTAATTATACAGCAGCGAGCTCCAGAGACTGGCATCTGGCCCAATTTGGTGCATCCGCAAAGTAGCAAACGCGGGCTGAACGTCTTCGGCAGAAAGTATCCACAAGCGACTGAACCGAGGGTTTATGTCGGCAACCAGTTGAACCACACCATTACCCAGATGATGGGGATGCTGACAATCGTTGAGAATGCCGAAAAATACGGGCGCATCGGCGAAATGGTGCATATCAAAGCGGCGGTTGAACAACACATCGTCGGTTTCTTAGATGCCTCCTACGACCCGAAAAGCAATACGCTGAAAAGCATCGTTATTGACGGGACGGATCTCACAGGTTTTCGGATTGAGGGACCTTTTAGAGACGCAAAACTATACTTTGGTGCGAAAGAAAGCGGTGCATTCCTACCGCAAAACATCACGCCGCTCTTTACCGCCGTTTGTGCGCGTGGGTATCGGGTTTCCGAAGGCAGAAGCGAGTTCAGAGACTACTTACGCACCATGTTTAAAGCTTTCGGGATCGGAGACATCGGTGCCGATAAAAACTCGCCACCGTCGTTGAATTTTGACACAACCGCCTTGGAACCCGCTTATATCTTCGCGTTGGTGGATCTGTATCGGATAGAGCCAAAGGCAGAATTTCTGGCGATGGCGGAACGAATAGGTGACAACCTGCTGCAAGGTAGACAACACCCCGATAACGGTCTCTTTACGCTTGAAGATGACTTTATCCTTCAGAACAAGGTTATGGATAAACCCGAACTGCAAGAGGGACATGAGGGGAAAAGCGTGGCTGAACTGCTGCAGGATACCCATAGAACCGCAAATCTCGATGCGATGGAGCCGCTGGCACTGCTCAGCATCTACGCTGCACAAACCGGACAATATAACATCATGCCCGAGTGGACAGCGGGTGGTCTCTACCTCAAAGTGAGCAGTGGCGGTCATATTGTCGGCAAAGAAATTCAGCTCTGGTTCGATAAGCCAGCCCTCAAGCAATTTTACAAAGACAATAACATCAACTGCACTTGGTCTGTTGATGAAGCCTGAGCCGAACAGGCAGAAGCTGCACAACTCCGAGAGGAACTTGCACACTTGCGAACAGGCCCCAATACGAAAGCAGTGCCATCCGCGGATGGTTTGTAGCTACACATCAGCAATTTGTGTAAATCCTAAAACTCTTAAAAATTTTTACCTATTCCTCAAAAATTTTTGCTAACGCCAAAATTTTTGCCCTCCCTGAAAATACACTTCTTTAAGCCTATCCTTGATTCACCTAAGGTCTAAGGTTCGTTACAGCGCATTATTGGAAATGGCACATTTCTTGCACACGTTGCTGCTGAAACGCTATCGTCTCAATAATGCTATTATGGTGAATTATAGAAATAAGTTTGCCTCACAGTGAGAGTTATCAATTCAATAATCCTGTCCTTATCAAAGTCTTCAAAGTCCCCCTGATAAGGGGCGGGGAATGCCCATAAGGCATTCATACCGTTGATTCTGATTCTTTAGGGGGTTGACTTTGCATTAAAAGTGTATAAGTAATTCTAAAATCTACCATAGTTTTCTGTTTTGCAGTTGTCGATGGACAGAGGTCTTGGTCTTTATCGCTTAAATACACTATTTTCTATTCCCACTGGAAAACAATATCACCGCCGAAAAAGACCGTACAGTTTTAGTTGTATATAGTCCTAAAAATTTTACTTCTATTCTTAATAAAATTATGTCATACTATAACTTAAATTATTACCTTTGACCAAAGAGTTGTTTTATATTTAGGACTCACGCATTTCCTCATAAAATCCCGCTGACAAGTGGGGTTAAGAATACCAAAATTACTGCTTTTTGCGTAAATCCTAAGCGTAAAGATTTCACCGCAACACGGAAGAGTACAAGTTAACATTCTTCCATCCATAATCTGACTGTACATCGCAGTTGAAAACCAATCAGAAGGAGTTTATCATGAAAACTTTATTTGTCAATCGAAATATAATCGTGTCAATTTTCGCAGTAATGTTGTTAATATATGGCGTGCAAGGCATGAGTTATGCCCAAGATGACGTTCTTCCAGGTGGTGAGGGCGTACTCTTTGATGCGGGTGAAACACTCGTTGTTACGCCAGGTGAGAGTAATACCTCTCTTAAAGTTAGTTTTATTGACCGTTTTTTTGAACCTAACAAACGAGCTTACCAAGTTCAATTGCGTCGCAAAGACCCTCAAGGAGATTGGATCCTGAAATGCGACACAATTAAGGGGTGGATCGCTCCTCGCCCGAGTTTTGATGAGTATCTCTCCATTATCTTTCCAGACCTTGAACCTGGAACTACATACGAAGCGCGTTGGAGAGAGACCAATGAGGGTTCTTGTCGTGATAACCCAGTTGCCCCTGATGAATGGTCCTCGATTCGTGAGGGAACAACGCTGTTGGAAACGCCTCCGCGTGCGGAATTCTCTGATACCACTTTAGCGATAGTAGTGCGCCTGATTCTGGGGCTTGATATTCTTGATGGCGTTGAAATCCTCAAAATCCCCAAAGAACAACTGACGCAACTTACAGCATTTTCGTCCGTTAATGAACCGATGAATAAATTTCTACCAGAGGAACTTGATTTACCAGTGATAACCAATCTCACTGGTTTGGAACATGCAACGCAACTCAGAACTTTAAGACTCGCGTCTAAAAGAATTAGTGATATTAGCCCACTTGCAGAACTTACAGAACTCAGGGAGTTGTATCTCAGCGGAAATCAGATTAGTGATATTAGCCCACTTGCAGAACTTACGGAACTCAGGAAGTTGGATCTCACGGGAAATCAGATTAGTGATATTAGCCCGCTCGCAGAACTTACAGAACTCAGGAAGTTGGATCTCGGGGGGGATGAGTCTTCAAAGAAGAAGAATGAAATTAGTGATATTACTCCACTCGCCCAACTTATACAGCTAACATCTCTATCACTCGGTGGAAATCGGATTAGTGATATTACCCCGCTCGCCCATCTCATAGAGCTAACATCGTTGGCACTGCCCGGGAACCGGATTAGTGATATTACCCCGCTCGCCCATCTCACAGAACTAACATCGTTGGCACTGCTCGGGAACCGGATTAGTGATATTACCCCGCTCGCCCATCTCACAGAGCTAACATTGCTATCACTCAATGAAAATCAGATTAGTGATATTACCCCGCTCGCCCAACTTACAGTGCTGACAGGGTTATCACTCGGTGGAAATCAGATTAGTGATATTACCCCGCTCGCCCACCTCACAGAACTAAAATCGTTACAACTTGCTTGGAATCAAATTAGTGATATTAGTCCGCTCGGTCAACTTCAGAAACTGAGGCATTTATACCTTCAGAATAATCGAATCAGCGATGTTACACCACTTGTGAAACTTGCTGAATCGCTGGAGTGGCTGATACTTAATGACAATCTAATCCGAGATGTCACCCCTCTCACAAACTTGATACGCCTTGAATGGTTAAAACTTTCAGGTAATTCAATTGAGGATACGTCTCCACTCAGTGCACTTCTGGATGCGAATCCAGATATATCTATAGATGTTGAGGTAATCAAGATAATAATAATAGAAGAAGGCCTAACAATAAAGGCATCAACGCTTCAACCATTAACAGCGGATACGCTTAATGGAAGCGTTGTAACATTGACGTTGAGCAGTGGTGATTTCATAAGCGGTGTTAGGGATGAACTCACTATTTCAGGAATTACCGGTGTCAGTGTTGATCGGACGAACTATGCCGGTAAAGGAAAAATCACGGTTGAACTTAAGTTTGAAGGAAACGTTGAAAAGGATGCAAAATTGACTTTTACACTTGCGGCAGATGCAATTGAAAACTATAACGGATCTCCACTCACCGCAGAAATACCTGTTTCTGCAGGTACAGAACCAGTAGGGACGGATGCCGCAACCGTTGATGCTACGGTGAGCATCTCACCCGCTTCAGTGGCATCTCCTGCTGTTGCGGAACAGTTAGAGATAAGTTTAAACATCACAGGTGGTGAAGCAGTCGCAGGTTATCAGGCATCCCTACAATTTGACACAACCGCGCTCCGTTACGTGTCAGGTGCCAATGGCGATTTTCTGCCTGCAGGTGCGTTCTTTGTGGAGCCGAAAGTGGAGGGCAATCTGGTAAAACTCAATGCAGCATCTCTCGCTGGCGAAAGCAATGGTGACGGCACACTCGCAACACTCACATTTGAAGTGATTGCAGTCAAGGCATCCAATGTAACGTTATCTGATGTGCTACTGACCGATAATGCTGGTGACGCTTTTCTGCCAACGATTGAAAATGCAGAAATAACTGAATCAACAAGACTCAAAGGCGATGTTAACGGTGATGGTATTGTGAACATCCAGGATTTAGTGTTAGTTGCTGGGAAGCTAGGGCAAGCAGGCACAAACGGTACGGATGTCAACGGCGATGGACAAATCAATATTCAGGACCTTGTCCTCGTTGCTGGTGCATTGGGTACAACTGCCGCTGCACCTGCACTACATCCCCA
The DNA here is from genome assembly GCA_022394775.1 of Candidatus Poribacteria bacterium. Taxonomy (GTDB): domain Bacteria; phylum Poribacteria; class WGA-4E; order WGA-4E; family WGA-3G; genus WGA-3G. Next base: position 37,286 of record JAGFCB010000272.1, on the reverse strand, counting down.
CACCTTAGAAATGCTTACTGCTGCAGAGGTCAAACAGTGGTTATCCGCTGCACAGCAATTGGGCATCACAGATACAACGTCACAACGCGGTATCCTGTTCTTACAACAACTCCTCACAGCATTGACACCCAAAGAGACGGCACTGCTTGCCAACTATCCGAACCCATTCAATCCTGAGACATGGATACCCTACCACTTGGCAAAAGATGCGGATGTTACACTGCACATCTATGCCGTGAACGGCACATTGGTGCGGACGTTGGCACTCGGACATCAACCCGCAGGGATGTATCAGAATCGTAGTCGTGCGGCGTATTGGGATGGCAAAAACGCGTTCGGTGAAAAGGTCGCGAGTGGTGTCTATTTCTATACGATTACCGCAGGCGATTTCACGGCTACGCGCAAGATGTTGATACGCAAGTAATACTCGGAAGATTGGAAGGGCGGAAGATAATGCCCTTCCAGCCAATAATCTGACTGCACATTGTAGTTGAAAACCAATCAAAAGGAGTTTATTGTGAAAACTTTAGTTGTAAATCGAAATCTAATTGTCTCAATTTTCGCAGTAATGCTTTTCGTATATGGATCGCAAGGTGTAAGCTACGGACAAGACGACGCACCCACTGCTACACCGGGCGAGACGAACACGTCCTTGATTGTCAAGTTTCAGATTACGCTTGACGAAGGGGTTGATGAAAACGCCTATCAGATTCAGTTGCGTCGTAAAACGCCGACAGGTGAATGGATCGCAAAATGTGTAGTTATTAAATTCGGCAGCATATCTGAAATTGCTGGTGATCCTGGTGTGTCCGCTTCGCCCAAATCGCATAGCGGGGGATTGTTCACATCTGGACGGTATTCCGACACGACTTTTCATATCAGAGCTATCTTCACAAATCTCGATCCTGGAACCACTTATGAGGCGCGCTATCGGGACACAAATGTGTCAGAATGTACTGAGAATCCACCTAATCCCGATCCATGGTCGTTAATCGGTGACGGGGCAACTCACTTAGTAGCGCCTCCTCGCGCTGAATTCGTTGATGCTAATTTAGCAAAGGGGGTACGCAACGCACTAAAACTTGCCACTGAAGGTGGGCATATTGACCTTCTCAAAATCCCTAAAGCAAGTTTGGCAAAACTAACGCAGTTGAACTTAGAAGACGCGGAGATAACCGACCTTACAGGCTTGGAACAGGCAACCCAATTGACGGAGTTATACCTCTCCAAGAATCAAATCAGCGATATCACACCCTTGGCACAATGCACCCGACTGACGGAATTAGACCTCTCTAAGAATCAAATCAGCGATATCACACCCTTGGCACAATGCACCCGACTGAAGGAGTTACACCTCTCCGAAAATCGAATCAGCGATGTCAATCCGCTCACAGGTTTAACATCTCTTGAAAGTTTATTCTTATTGAATAACCCGATTACGGATACTTCTGTGCTTCGGGGGCTCTTGCGTGCCCATCCAGAATTGGATATATTCTTCAATAGGCCGTATATAGTTACTCAACCCACCAGAGGAATAGATTTATATTGGCTGGAAAGTGATTCTATCCGTCGGGCGAATCTTGTTGAAACACACTTTCAAGATTTGAAAGATCACGTTCAAGTTCTGAACAGTGTAACATATCAAAGGGGAGCTCAAATTGCTTTGGATTTAGTGAACGGGAAAATGTACTGGACAAATAACAGGCACTATTATATCCAGCGTGCAAACCTTGATGGGTCTGACGCTCAAAAACTTAGCATCAACACTGGTAATCTGACAGGAATTGCCTTAGATATAGCAGAAGGCAAGATATACTGGACGAATAGTGGAATTTATAGCGCGAATCTTGATGGGTCTAACATTCAAAAACTTATCACCGTAGAGGCAAGGAGTATCGCTTTAGATACTGCACGCGGAAAGATGTACTGGTATAACTATCATAAGAATAATATCCAACGTGCGAATCTTGATGGAACAAACATCCAAAATGTCGTCCCTACAGGGTCCCTTTACCAGATTGCCATAGACGTTGCAAGCGGCAAGGTGTACTGGACAACATCGAGTAATAAGCTTCAGTATGCAAACCTTAATGGAACAAACGTCCAAGATGTTGTCACGGGAGTGTACCCGGAGAGTATCGCTATAGACATCGCGGCAGAAAAGGTATACTGGACAACTAACGATAAGATTCAGCGTGCGAATCTTGATGGAACAAACGTCCAAGATGTTGCTACCGAATTGAATAAGCCGCATGGTCTTGCCCTTAACCCTTCCGTTAGGTTCTCCCGCCACACAGCTGTCACCTTTTCTCCAGTACAGTCCGCTGCTGTCGGAGAACAGTTAGAGCTCAGTTTGAAAATTATAGGTGGCGAAGCAGTCGCAGGTTATCAAGCAACTGTCCAGTTTGACGAAACTGCCCTCCGCTATGTCTCAGGTGCGAATGGCGATTATCTGCCAGCGGGTGCGTTCTTTGTGGAACCGAAAGTGGAGGGTAATCTGGTAAAGCTTAGCGCAGCATCTCTCGCTGGCGAAAGCAACGGTGACGGCACACTTGCTACACTCACATTTGAGGTTATCGCAGTCAAGGCATCTACTTTGACGTTATCTGACGTGCTGCTTACAAACAGTGCGGGGGAGACGTTTGTCCCTCGGATTGAAAACGGCGAGATAACTGAATCAACAGGACTCAAAGAGGATGTCAACGGTGATGGCACTGTTAACATTGCGGATCTCGTCCTCGTTGCTGGCGCATTGGGCGAGACAGGACAGAATGCTGCGGATGTCAACGACGACGGTATCGTCAACATTGCGGATCTCGTCCTCGTTGCTGGCGCATTGGGGACAACTGCGGCTGCACCTGCACTGCATCCGCAAGCTTTAGAAATGCTTACTGCTACAGAGGTTAAACAGTGGTTATCCGCTGCACAGCAATTGGATCTCACAGATACAACGTCACAACGCGGTATCCTGTTCTTACAACAACTCCTCACAGCGTTGACACCCAAAGAGACGGCACTGCTTGCGAACTATCCGAACCCATTTAACCCAGAAACATGGATACCGTATCACTTGGCGACGGATGCGGATGTTACGCTGCGTATCTATGCTGTAAATGGCACATTGGTGCGGACGTTATCGCTTGGACATCAACCTGCAGGAATGTATCAAAATCGTAGTCGTGCGGCGTATTGGGATAGCAAAAACGCATTCGGTGAATCTGTGGCGAGCGGTGTCTATTTTTACACACTTACCGCTGGCGATTTTTCTGCTACGCGCAAGATGTTGATACGCAAATAGCAGGACTTACGCAATTTTGACTGTAGCGTGTTCTGTTAGGTGAAATTCTTCGGAAAACATAGGGGTCTTCTGACACAAACTAACAGTTTATGCTACAAAAGAGGAGCAGGCGTAAGTTCTAAATAGAAATGTATCAGTGGAAGGATAGAAGAAGGAAGTACGGAAATGCAATGCCTATCCTCCCATACTTCCGACCTTCCACAGAATCCTGATAAGGTGGGCTGATTTGAAAACGCAGCCATAAACGAATCTTTTACCTGATTAAAAAAGGAGAATCTGTATCATGAAAAATACGGTAGTTTCCATATCTTTAACACTCATCCTGATTTCGACGCTGTACCTCTTCCCCGCTTACCCACAAGGGGTGTCAGAAGTGCCCTTAACTCTCAGCGGACATGATAATGCTATCAAAAGTTTATCATTTAGTCCAAATGGACAAACACTGGCGAGTGGGAGTTTTGACAAAACGGCTCGTTTATGGGACGCAAGCACAGGCAACACCCTACGAACACTTCAAGGACATACGGATGCTGTCTTAAGTGTAGCGTTTAGTCCAGATGGACAAACAATCGCAAGCGGTTCTTGGGACAACACAATCCGTTTATGGGACGCAAGCACAGGCAACACCCTACGAACACTTCAAGGACACACGGACGATGTTGAGAGCGTAGTGTTTAGCCCAGATGGACAGACGATCGTAAGCGGAAGTAAGGACAATACAATCCGTTTATGGGACCCAAACACAGGCAACACCCTACGAACATTTAGCGGGCATGGGGGAGATGTCGTGAGCGTAGCGTTTAGCCCAGATGGCCAGATGATCGCAAGTGGAAGTCATGACAAAACGATCCGTTTATGGGACTCAAACACAGGCAACACCCTACGAACATTTAGCGGGCATACAGGTTGGATCTGGAGTATAGTGTTTAGCCCAGATGGCCAGACGATCGCAAGCGGAAGTCATGACAAAACGGTCCATTTATGGGAAATGGCTACTGGCGATCATTTGCAAACGCTGAGCGAGCATACTGGATTTGTCATGAGCATAGCGTTTAGCCGAGATGGACGGACATTGGCTAGCGGAAGTGCAGACAACACAATAAAGTTGTGGGAGTTTGCACCTTCTGTTGTATCTAATGGCGCAGTTGTTCCTAACACCACAGTTGCATCTAATACCACGGTTACCATTTCCCCAGCCAGTGTGCAATCGCCTGCTATCGGAAAACAACTCACGCTGCATCTAAAAATCAGAGATAGTAAAACCGTTGCAGGTTATCAAGCATCCGTGCAGTTTGATACAACGGCACTCAGTTATGTCTCAGGTACCAATGGTGATTATCTGCCTGCAGGTGCGTTTTTTGTGGAACCGAAAGTGGAGGGTAATCTGGTAAAGCTTAGCGCAGCATCTCTCGCTGGCGAAAGCAACGGGGACGGCACACTCGCAACACTCACATTTGAAGTGATTGCAGTGAAGGCATCCAATGTAACGTTATCTGATGTGCTACTTACAAACAGTGCTGGAGAGACGTTCGTACCTCGGATTGAAAACGGAGAGATAACTGAATCAACAAGACTCAAAGAGGATGTCAACGGTGATGGCACTGTTAACATCGCGGATCTCGTCTTGGTTGCTGGCGCATTGGGCGAGACAGGACAGAATGCGGCAGATGTCAACGACGACGGTATCGTCAACATCGCCGACCTCGTCTTGGTCGCTGGCGCATTGGGGACAAGTGCTGCCGCACCTGCGCTGCATCCCCACACCTTAGAAATGCTCACAGCAGCAGAGATCAAACAGTGGTTATCCGCTGCACAGCAATTGAGCATCACAGATACAACGTCACAACGCGGTATCTTGTTCTTACAACAACTCCTCACAGCGTTAACACCGAAAGAGACAGTCCTGCTTGCCAACTATCCGAATCCATTCAATCCTGAGACATGGATACCGTATCATTTAGCAAAAGACGCGGATGTTACACTGCATATCTATGCTATTAATGGTACATTGGTGCGGGCGTTGGTGCTAGGGCATCAACCTGCGGGTATGTATCAAAATCGTAGTCGTGCAGCGTATTGGGATGGCAAAAACGCATTCGGTGAAAAGGTCGCGAGTGGTGTCTATTTCTTTACACTTACCGCTGGCGATTTCACCGCTACGCGGAAAATGTTGATACGCAAGTAACACTTGGAGGATAGCAAGAATAGGATCGGAAGGGTGGAAGATAATGCCCTTCCAGCCAATAATTTGACTGCACATCACAATCGAAAATCAATAAAAGGAGTTGATCATGAAAACGCAAGTTATAAATCGAAATCTAATTGTCTCAATTTTCGCGGTCATGCTTTTCGTATATGGTTCGCAAAGTATAAGCTACGGACAGGTCGACGCACCCACCGTTACACCGGGCGAAACCATCACATCTCTTGTCGTCAGGTTTCAGATTACGCTTGACGAAGGCGTTGATGAAAACGCCTATCAGATCCAGTTACGTCGCAAAACGCCGACAGGTGAATGGATTTCAAAATGTGTAGTTATTAAACACGGCAGCAGATCTGAAATCGCTGGCGACCCTGATGTGTCTGCTTGGGCTAAATACATAGCTCAGGCATGGCCATTTTCTGGTTATTATCTGGATGACACTTTTAATATCAAAGCTATCTTCACAGATCTTGAGCCTGGAATCACTTATGAAGCACGCCACCGGGATACCAACCTACCCGAATGTGCTCAGAATCCTCCGGCTCCAGATCCGTGGTCTGATATTGTTGAAGGGACAACTCACTTAACGAATCCCAGTGTTGACTTTGTTGATGCTAATTTAGCAAAAAGGGTACGCGACACACTGAAACTTGATACTAAAGGTGAACACATTGTCCTTCTCAAAATCCCTGAAGCAGCATTGGTAAAACTGACAGAGTTGAACTTACACCAAGCTAGAATAACTGACCTTACAGGCTTGGAACATGCAACCCAACTGACAGATTTATCCGCTACGTATAATGACATCAGCGACGTCACACCTCTTGCCCAACTCTCACAGTTGACATATTTAAACCTTAGTCATAATAACATCAGCGATGTCACGCCTCTCGCACAACTCCCACAGTTAGTGGAATTAAATCTTAGTCATAATGACATCAGCGATGTCACACCTCTTCTTGGATTAAAATCTCTTAAAAAGTTATATCTTGAGGGAAATCCAATTTGGCATCAGGATACGGATCCACTTATCGCGTATCTGGATGCGAATCCAGATGTGGATTTAGACATTGCAAAACTCCTCATCCGAGATGAAGGAGGACCAACAATTTACTGGGCAGAGGAAATAGACAACCACTCCTACATCATCCGTAGGATGGACCTTGCTAATGGACGACACCAAGATGTCGTCACCTTGTCAGAATCCCCCGGCGATATTGCTATAGATACGTCAGGAGGTAAGATATACTGGAGTAGTAGAACTACTATTAAACGTGCAAATCTTGATGGAACAGACATCCAATTGGTCACAGGAGCATTTGAATCTGTTAGGATTTATTTAGATGTGTCAGGCGGTAAGATATACTGGCTGAGCCAAGAGCAGAATAAAATTCAACGTGCGGACCTTGATGGCGCAGACGTTGAAGATATCATCACCGGATTGTCAGATGATCCACTTGATCTTGCAGTAGATGTGTCAGGAGGTAAGGTATATTGGACTTATCGCTATGGTCAGATTTATATTCGGCGTGCAGACCTTGACGGCGCAAACGTCGAAGATCTCATCACACGTACAGAAAGGGCAGAGCCCACTGATATTGACTTAGATGTGTCAGCGGGTAAGATGTACTGGCGCGTGGGACGTACAGGTAAGATTCAGCGTGCAAACCTTGATGGAACAAAGATTAAAAATATTGTCAGCGGAGTCGGCTATGGTGACATTGCCTTAGATGTGTCAGGCGGTAAGATATATTGGTCACACGGGAGCAGGATTCGGCGTGCAGACCTTGACGGCGCAAACGTCGAAGATGTCGTCACAGGATTGACAGGCCTTAGAGGTATTGCCCTCACCACCTCAACGAGTGGAAATGAGTTTTCCTCCACTACGCCAGAAACATCGGCAACTACCGATGCTGTAGTCAGTATCTCGCCCGCCTCAGTTGCATCACCTGCTGTCGGGGCACAGTTAGAGGTTCGTCTGAACATCACAGATGGCGAATCAGTCGCAGGTTATCAAACAACTGTCCAGTTTGACGAAACTGCCCTGGGTTATGTTTCAGGTGCGAATGGCGATTTTCTGCCTGCTGGTGCGTTCTTTGTCGATCCGAAAGTGGAGGGCAATTTGGTTAAACTCAACGCAGCATCTCTCGCTGGCGAAAGTAATGGAGATGGAATCCTGGCTACACTCACATTTGAAGTTGTCGCAGCGAAGGCATCCACCTTGATGTTATCTGATGTGCTGCTTACAAACAGTGCTGGGGAAACATTTGTCCCTCGGATTGAAAACGGAGAGATAACTGAATCAACGGGACTCAAAGGTGATGTGAACGCGGATGGCACTGTTAACATCGCGGATCTCGTCTTGGTCGCTGGCGCATTGGGCGAGACCGGGCAGAATGCGGCAGATGTCAACGACGACGGTATCGTCAACATCGCCGATCTCGTCCTTGTCGCTGGCGCATTGGGTACAAGTGCTGCCGCACCTGCGCTGCATCCGAACACCTTAGAAATGCTTACGGCTACAGAGGTTAAACAGTGGTTATCCGCTGCACAGCAATTGGGCATCACAGATGCAACGTCACAACGCGGCATCCTGTTCTTACAACAACTCCTCACAACACTCACACCGAAACAGACGGCATTGCTTGCCAACTATCCGAACCCGTTCAATCCTGAGACATGGATACCCTACCACTTAGCAAAAGATGCGGATGTTACACTGCACATCTATGCTGTGAACGGCACATTGGTGCGAATGTTGTCGCTTGGACATCAAACCGCAGGGATGTATCAGAACCACAGTCGTGCGGCGTATTGGGATGGCAAAAACGCATTCGGTGAAAAGGTCGCGAGTGGTGTCTATTTCTATACGCTTACCGCAGGCGATTTTTCTGCTACCCGCAAGATGTTGATACGGAAGTAAGCAATATCACGAAACATGATAGGTTGGAAGGAGAAAAACAAGTTTCCAACCTATCATTCAATAACTTGACTCTACATTTTCATAGAAAACGAATGAAAGGAAACAGAATGACTGGACGTTCAACGTTTCATATTTTAGTGCTTCTCGTGGTATTGCTAACCTTCAGCAGCCACGCTGTCTTTGGAAGAGGCCCGCGCCCAACAAAGCCTGAAGTTGAGAGAAAACAAAGTCGAGCAGAGGCTCAAGCCAAGCGGGATGCTGAGGCTGATGTGAATAAGCTGTTATGGACCGGTGTCGGTTTTGCTGCCCCCTTTGGTGCTATTCTCACTATGATCGCGGGAGGTGTTATCGGTCATGCCTTCTCACCAGAAGTATCAGGATCAGGTCTCATCACCCTCAGTAAGGGGGCAGTATGTGGAGGATATGTTGGAGGATGTGTTGGCATGACATTTGGTACCTTAGTCCCGATCAGGGCGGTTAATATCACACCACCTCCCGAGCGTCTTCTCGGGAAATCGCCTCAATATATTGATGTTTACACAGATGTCTACAAGACAAGAACCCGACAGCTGAGAGGGCGATACACAGTAGGGGGATATGGACTTTTCACTACGATAGGAATGATTGTCGCCCTAATTGGGAATAATCTTGAAAATTAGGAGTAAATGAAAGAACAGATATGGACGAGTTGTCTGTGTAGGCAAACGTTTTGTATAGCGGGGTACTGTGCATCATCCCGTGACACGCGTCCCTACATCTAATGCGGCAAAAAAACTTGTAGGGCAAACACTATGCTTTAGCCCTACAAGTTTCACTTTATCAGGTATTGCGTCCGGAACGGAATCTATTTTTACTGTGAATAATCGTTCCGTTTCGCCGGATCATCCGTGAAGTATTCGACGAACTCCCATTCAAAACCGTCCGCATCAATGAAATAGATGCGTTTTCGGTAGGGATGCGGTCCAACTTTATATCCTTCTTTATATCCGGCAGCCATCAAACGTTCTCGGATACCTTCAGCATCATCAACAGCAAAACCGAGATGATTCACATAACTTCCCTTACGATCGCCCGTGAAGCGGTGCTTGCGGTCTGACAAGGCAATGTAAAAATTGTCAGTCCCAAGATGACACCATTTCGTTCCGTTCGCATTCTCACCACCGCCCCTGACTCGAAAATCTGGAAAGGCAGTTGTTAGGAAATCGATCGCTTTTTCAAGGTCATTCACGGTCATGTTGGCATGTTCAAGATAGCGGCTCATTTTTAGATCCTCCTGAGATGTGGTAGTTGTTGTAGCATAGACTGTTAGCCTGTGCTTCTGGGTCCGCAAACTATGGTAAAGCTTAGAATTAATTGGACACTCCGCACCGGCGAGGTTAGAAACCTCGCCTACCAGGGCGGGGCGAATGTCTATTTGTTTTTCTGGTTTACCATAAAAGTTTGCACTACAAATACGAAACTCACGTTAATAGCATTGCAAGTTTCGTGCCAAATGTTCAGAACTCATACAACCGAGATATATCAACGTTTTATGGGTTAAAACGAAATTTCAGATATGAAACAACACCCGAACGAATTGCTTGGGGCGCTCAGAAATAAAGGTTATTTCACAAATGAAACAGTTTTCATTTATGAAACAAAATTCTTGACATCCGCCTCACTATATGATAATCTTTAACCCATAGGTCACAAATCCTGTGTGCGCGTGGAGGGAAAATGGTGAAGTGGATTAATATTGCCGAAGCATCTGAAATTGAACCCGGACAGAACATCGTTGTCAAATGTGACGGTGAAGACATCGCGATCTTCAACACAGGCGAAACGTTTTATGCTGTCAATAACACCTGTCCGCATCAAGGCGGACCGCTCAATCAAGGAATATTGGAAGACAACTGCATCACCTGCCCGTGGCACGGTTGGCAATACGACCTGAAAAGTGGATGTCCTATTACCACGCCGAACCTCCGAACCTACCCACTCCGAATTCAGGACGGGACACTTCAGATTGCAATCCGCTCTGAAGCAGCAGCAAAGAACACGCTCGAAGATACTGTTTTTAACCAAACCGTCGAAGCCGACCAGGTCTATGAAATCCTTGAACAGATTCAGCTTGGAAAGACACTCGATGAAGTCTTTGAGAACATCCACACTGGACTTCAGCGCGTAGTGCCGCATAACCGATTAGGCATCGCACTCATTGATGAATCCTCCGGTGATTTAGTGCAGTGCAAAACGAAATCCAACAGAAAAATCTTGCTGGACAACGGGTTCTCAGCAAAAATCAAGGGGTCAAGCCTTGAGCCTATCCTCAATTCAGGTGAAGCACGGATTATTGACGATTTTAAGAAAATTCTCGCAAGAAGACCGACGCACTGGACAAAACTCATGGTTCAAGAAGGGATGCGCTCCAATCTAACACTTCCACTCAAGGTGCAAGGTAGACCGATTGGGGTCGTCTTTTTCACGAGCGAAAAACCCCGCGCATTCTCCGAGGCACATATCGCGCGACTCAAACCCATTGCTGGGCAACTCTCAATTCTTATTGAAAAAGGGAGTTGGACAGACAAACTCGCCGAAAACAACAAACGATACCGCACGCTCTTTGAGATGTCCAACGATGCAATTTTCATCTGTCCATCACTCACAGAAAAGTTTGTTACCGTAAACGAAAATTTCTGTGCCTGGCTGGGTTACACACACCAAGAACTCGTCAATCTATCCCTGCGTGACTTAATGCCTCCTGATGAATTCCGAAGCACCCACGAAACGCTCAAGAACCTCGACCAACAGAACCCGATGACTTTTCAAACGGAGCTGTTCGGTAAAAACAGTAATCGCTTACCATTGGAAATTCGCACGGTCCGAATTGCGCATGACGAGCGGGAATTTATCCAAGGTTTTGCCCGTGATCTCTCGGAGGTAAAGGCACTCAGTGCCCAACTCAAGGCGCGCCATTCGTTTGGAAATCTCATCGGAAAAAACCGGAAAATGCAGGAGATTTTTGAATTAATCCAACTCGTCGCACCCATGAAAACGACTGTTCTGATTCAAGGCGAAAGCGGTACAGGTAAAGAACCGATTGCTCACGCGATCCACTACAATAGCGATCGGGCAAAAAAGCCCTTCATCCGCGTCAATTGCGCAGGTTTAGTTGATAATCTGCTGGAGAGCGAACTCTTTGGGCATGTCAAGGGGGCATTTACCGATGCCATCGCAACGCGCGAAGGACGATTCGCAGCTGCGGACGGCGGCACCCTTTTCCTTGATGAAATCGGTGAGTTAAGTCCCGGAACCCAAGCAAAGTTGCTCCGCGTCTTACAAGAAGGTGAATATGAGATGGTCGGTTCAACCGAAACAAAGAAAGTAGATGTCCGCGTCATTGCAGCGACAAATCGAATCCTGAAGACAGAGATTGATGCCGGACGTTTCCGTGAGGATTTATATTACCGGCTCAACGTCGTCCCGATTACGCCGCCGCCACTCCGCGAAAGACAAGATGACATTCCACTCCTCATTGAACACTTCATAGAAAAATTCAATCAACAGACCCAAAAGTCCATTCATCGCATCTCACCCGATGCCCTTGAAATTTTAGTGGATTATACCTACCCTGGCAATGTGCGAGAGTTGGAGAATATCATAGAGCACGCATTCGTCAAATGTCAGGGCGACAGCATTGAAAAGCAACATCTACCGCTCGACCTTATTTCGTCGAGAGACGATATTGTTACGCAGGCACTCAGGGAAAGCAACCCACTTGCCGCATTGGAACGAGAATTAGTCCAACGGGTTTTGGACGCATCTGATGGGAAGCCACAGGTCGCTGCCCAACGTTTGGGGATCAGTCGTACCACCCTATGGCGAAAACTCAAAGCAGTATAGTTGAGGTATCGAGGCAAGCACTTTGTGATAGACCGTAGAAGAAATCTAACTCCGACATATTTTTTCATTGACAACTTCGTTGAGATTAACATATCATAGCAAAAAGTATTATCCCGTTGCTGTCGTTCAAAAGGAGTATTGAAAATGGCAAAAGCCCTCTCACTCGTGGCACATGACGATTTAGAAAGCCAAGTTGAAGCACTCGAAAGGGACGGTTATGTCTATTTCCCAAACGTGCTTGATACTGAGGAAGTCGCTGAGTTGCGAGCGACTATGGATCGATTAGAAGCGATCCCAGAATGTTTGGATCGACACCAAACGCCTCAAAATGGAGGCGGATTCCTCAACAAAATCATCAACAACTCATTTAATCGAGATCCGTTGTATCTCGAATTCCTTGACAAATCACCGATTATTGAAGTCGCCGAGGCGACGCACGGCGAGGATTGTCATTGTATCGGGATGCAATCGTGGTTGACAGGACCGGGACGTCCGGATCAGGGGTTACATACCGATTGGCTACCAATCGCTTTACCTGCAGATGTCCGTTCCGATCCGCGGGTCAAAGTGCCAATCTTCATCACCACTGCCCACTACTATCTCAACGATATGTATGAAGCACTGGGACCGACGAAGTTTGTCCCAGGTAGCCATTACTCGGGATGCTCTCCAAACGGACAAACGGAGTGGCAAGGCCGGACGGAAGAGAGTATCTTATGCAATGCTGGGGACGTGGTGCTTTTCCGCAGTGAAGTCTGGCACCGAGGTTCCGCCAATACGGCTGACGAAACCCGTTACCTCTTGCAAGTCCATTATGCGCAGCGGATGATTACACAGAAATACCCGCCTTACCTGAATAAGTTTCAGTTTGACGCATCTATCCTTGCGCAAGCGAACCCTCAACAGCGCCGGCTCCTCGGCGATCATCGACCGAGCAATTATGATTGAGGTAGAACTTACGCAAATTAAGGAAATATTGGACATTTGGCGGCAAAAAATCGGTATTTCCCATATTTTAACCCCCTAAATCCCCCTTATCAGGGGGACTTTAAGAGGGAGGGCGTAAGTCCTATATGGTTTTTTAACGATCAGGCCCCCGCTGTTTGAAAGGAGCACCAAAAGTGGCGAAAGCTCTTTCACTCGTTGCATACAACGATTTAGAAAGCCAAGTGGAAGCACTCGAAAGGGATGGCTATGTCTATTTCCCCAGTGTGCTTGATGCCGATGAAATCGCTGAATTGCGTGAAACCATGGATCGATTAGAGGCAATCCCAGCGTCTCATGATCGAGACGAAACGCCTCAAAATGGCGACGCATTCCTCCACAAGCTTATTAGCAACTCGTTTAATCGGGATCCACTGTATCTCCAATACCTTGACAAATCGCCTGTTATTGAAGTCGCCGAGGCGGCGCACGGTGAGGACTGCCATTGCATCGGTATGCATTCGTGGCTGACGGGCCCCGACCGTCCAGATCAGGGATTACATACCGATTGGCTGCCAATTAGTCTACCGGCAGACGTTCGTTCGGATCCACGGGTCAAAGTTCCGATCTTCATCACCACTGCCCATTATTACCTCAACGATATGTATGAGGAATTGGGACCGACGAAATTTGTTCCGGGCAGCCATTTCTCTGGGTGCTCCCCAAACGGTGCAACCGAGTGGAACAATCGAGGAGAAGAGAGTATCTTATGTAATGCGGGGGATGTCGTGCTTTTCCGCAGCGAAGTCTGGCATCGCGGCTCTGCCAATACGAGTAACGAAGTCCGTTATCTCATGCAAGTCCACTATGCTATGCGGATGATTACACAGAAATATCCGCCTTATCTGAACAAATTTCAGTTTGACGCATCGATCCTTGCCCAAGCGAATCCTCGACAGAGACGACTCCTCGGCGACCACCGACCAAGCAATTATGATTGAGCAGCACATATTTCCGATCACCTAAAATGCTATGAATACACAAGTTACGAGCGATCAGATTGAATTTTATCGTGAAAACGGATTTCTGGTTATTGACGATTTTCTGAAAGGATCAGAATTGTCATCGTGGCAGGATGCTGTTGACGCGGCTGTTGCACAGTTTATGAAGCGCGATGATATGTATCACAATCAGAAAGGCAGAGAGAGTTACTACGGGAACGTCTTCGTGCAATGCGTCAATTTGTGGAAGACGAGCGAGAAGGTTAAAGAGTTGATTCTCGCTCCAGAGTTGGGTAGGATGGCGGCAGATCTCGCTGGCACTTCAGGCGTGCGATTGTATCACGACCACGCCATGTTTAAGCAACCCTGGGCAAATCCGACGAATTTTCATGTCGATAATCCTTACGACCCGTTTTATTCACATCAAGCAATCATGTTCTGGGTAGCACTTGACGATGCAACGGCTCAGAACGGCTGTTTGTATTTTCTGCCGGGCACCCATAAAACGAGCGGTTTTGAGGTCGGTGGAAGTCTCGGAGAAGTCGGGATCGGTGAGTTGTTCCGCGAATATCCAGAGTGGGCAGAGATTGAACCATACCCTGCTGAGATGAAAGCCGGAGACGGCGTATTCATCAGTGGGATGGTCGCGCATGCGGCGGGACCGAATATGACGACGCATCCCCGTCGTGCGTTTGCGATGCTCTTTATGCCGGAAGATGCTACATTCAATGGTAAAAAAAGCGCGTTGCCCGATGAAGTGTTTGCGAAGTTGAAGACTGGTGATGTGTTGGCGGATGATGCGCATCTGCCATTGGTTTTCTCGTATCAAGATAGTGGTTGACTCTCAAAACGTCAAAACGCCACAAACTAACAGTTTGTGGTACAAAATAACCTCCCGCGATTTGTTCACCAATCCGAAATGCCACACACGAAACCGACCCTATACCCATCAAAACCACGCTCATCAGTCCGCTGGTGGTCTATAGCAATTGGACTTCTTCTCATCCCTATCAATTGTTATTGGATTACCTACATTGAACTCGTCCAATATTCCGCGCAGCCCACCATCGTCTCGCTCATTTTCACGGTTGTTTTCAACGTGCTGGTGTTGATAGGATTCAACCGAATATTCAAGCGATTCTTGCCTCGAATGGCACTATCTCAAGGTGAACTTTTGGTCATCTATGTCATGCTCTCCGTCGCATCAGCGACTGCAGGACACAGCATGATGGAGATTCTGGTTTCCACGTTGGGGCATGCTTTCTGGTTCGCGACACCTGAGAACGATTGGAAAGATCTGTTTTGGCGGTATATTCCGAGATGGCTTGCGGTAGCTGACAAGGATGTGCTTTCGGGTTACTACGAGGGAGATGCTACACTCTACACAAAGCAGCACCTATTGGGTTGGCTAACGCCTGTGATGAGTTGGTTTGGCTTCCTTTTTGCGATGCTTTTCGTTATGGTTTGCATCACGCTTATCGTGCGGAAACCGTGGACGGAAGACGAGAAACTGGCATATCCGATTATCCAACTTCCGGCACGAATGACGAGCGAAGGTTTCTTCACGAATCGACTGATGTGGACCGCTTTCGGACTGATGGTGGCTTTCGATACCATTAACGGTCTGCATCACATCTTTCCCGCAATACCCGCTGTATTCGAGAAAGAATACCGTTTCAGATTCACAGAGAAACCCTTCTCCGCAATGGGGTGGCTGAGATTGGGGATTTACCCTTTCGTGTTAGGCATCGGATTTCTAATTCCGTTAGATCTGCTGTTTTCGAGCTGGTTTTTCTTTTGGGTGTGGAAGATGCAACAACTCATGGGAAGTGTTGCAGGCTTAGAAGGAACGGGCTATCCTTATATCAACTATCAGGGGTTTGGGGCATATATGGGTATCTTTCTGATTGCGGTTTGGCGGGGCAGAAAATACCTTCAGAATTTACACGGAACGAAAGTCGATGTCACGTCCACGCGAGATGAACCGACGACACGCCGAACGCTTATTCTTGCATTGATTGCTGGTATTGCGTTTCTGATCTTTTTTTGTTTGAAAGCGGGGATGTCTCTCTGGGCGACTCTTGTTTTCTTCGGACTCTACTTTGCTTTTTCGACAGCGGTTTCCCGGATGCGCGCCGAACTCGGATCGCCGATGCACGACTTGCACTATACGGGACCGGAACGGGTTATGGTCGCCGCTGTAGGCACCCGTCCGCTGGGACCGAATAATCTTTCGATGTTCTCTTTTTTCTGGTTTTTTACGCGTACCTTCGATTCGCATCCGATGCCGCATCAACTCGAAGGCTTCAAACTTGCCTCAACGTCAGGCATCCGAAGCCGTTTTATGTTATTTGCGATTCTTGCTGCGCTGTTCGTCGGCATCCTCTCGCAATTTTGGGCACTTATATCCATACCCTACCGACTCGGCGCTGTACACGAAATGTCCCACGTTCCATTGATATACGGTGCTGAACCGTGGCGAAATTTACAAAATTGGTTAACACATCCGCTGGATCCGGATTATTGGGCGTTAGGATTTACCGGAATCGGCTTACTTTTTTCGCTTTTCCTGATGTTAATGCGGATGAAGTTTTTCTGGTTCCCTTTTCATCCGGCAGCCTACGCCGCTGTGTGTGGGAGTTGGGCGGTCAATTACATCTGGTTCACGCTGTTAGTGGCGTGGGGACTGAAATTGATTCTGCTGAAATACGGCGGGAGAAATGCCCATCGAAAGGCAATGCCGTTTTTTCTTGGGTTGATATTAGGGCAATTTACTGTCGGGAGTCTATGGACAATATTGGGCATGCTGTTTAATATACCGACTTATGGAATTTGGCCGTAGTATGTGGAAAAATATCTATTTGGATAGGCGTGTAACTATAGTGGAAGCACAAGTGACGCAGGGCGTCTTGTGTATAGGCGATCTGGCGCGATGCCTTATCAATTATCGCTCGGTATCCATCTCTCTACACTGCTGTCACAACGCCTTTGATGTAGCTGCTACTTCCGCTTGTCACTTCTTGGAGAAGTGCAGGATAGTCCTCAAGTGGGACGATATGCGTTATAAGCGGTCTGAGATCAATGTGGCCGCGTTCGAGGAATCGGATCGCTGGCGGAAACGGATCTCGAAGCTTTGCACCCGGCGACGAACTCACCAAGTTAAACGCGCCGCCGTGCCACGCTGCACCGTTGAACCTCACTTCCTCACGGATACAACCGAAGAGATTAATATGTCCACCTTGACGCACAATTTGGGTCGCGAGATTTAACCCTGCAGCCTTACCAGAACAGTCGAACACCACGTCAATTGAACGTGCTCTCAGTTCTGACACCAACTCGGAGGCATCAATTTCCTTCGGATTATACGTGCGTTGAGCACCCTGCGACTCTGCCAGTTTCAAACGCGCCTCAACGAGATCAATAGCGATAAGGTCATTCGTATAGAATCGGCTTAGGGCTTGGACAAACATAAGCCCCATAAAACCGCATCCGATAACTACAACGTTGTCGGCAGGTCGTAAGGGTGCGTTGTCGAGACCCGTTACGACGCATGAGACCGGCTCAACAAGCCAGTATTCGTCTGCAATATCCGATTCTGGAAGGACGTATATGTCGTCGGTTGAACAGTTCTTGATACCATCGAACCCCAATTCTACGCTCGCGACACGCATCCCTTCCGTAATATTTTGGACACCGCTCCCAACTTTTGTGACATAACCGACACCTTCATGACCCGAAGGTGCGTAACCACCGTCACGAAAGGTCGCTAAGTCCCATGCGCAGACACCACACGCGGCATGCTGAATCTGCACTTCACCCGCCTGCGGATCGGATACATCAATATCAATAATCTCGACCCCACCGTTCTCTCCATACCTAACCGTTTGTGTTTTCATTAGTGTATGCCCTTCCTTATATTTATTCAATAGCGATCGATCCTTTCTTCAGATTATAGCATGCATCGGAGAGATATGGACGATTTTTTCTGTTACTCGTATGTACTGCTATTTGTGTTGTCCTCACTATTAGGAGATTCGGAGAGATATGGAACTTGCCAATCGGTTTTTGAGACATAGCGTCTCCAGAATAGGATAACACACGGGACGCTAATGACGAGTGCTATCAACCCTATTATCCAAGATTCTTGGAATTCCGTAATAGTTCTGGGTGAAGTAGGGATGCTAAAGCGAGTTCCGAGTAGCGCGATGATCGACGCGATGAGATTGTGGACAAAATGGATGCTAATTGGAACAAAAAGCGACTGCGTTCGGATATAGAAAACAGCCAGCACACACCCCACACAGAACATCCCGATGAGATTAATAATGTGTGGGAGGGAAAAAGCTACCGATGACACAATAACAGCCGGAATCACACCCCATTTCACAGTCCATCGTGTCAATAAAATGCCGCGTACGTAGAACTCCTCAAACACCGGAGCAACTATTACAATCATAAGAATATTCAACAAATTGGCAAGAACATATTTATCACCGCTTGTCCAAGCCACAGTTGGGTAAAGGTCGATGAGCCACACCTCGACAAGTCCGGGGAAAAGAAAAGATAGCGGAAAAAATAGAAGATAGAGCGCTGCAATGGAGACGATAATAGTCGGAACTACCCATAGGCTATATCGCACAAGCTTACCCAACCCTGGAAACGTTCCGAATAATCTCCTATAAGATAAACCTGAACGAAACAGTATGCTGAAAGTAAATAAAAAAAAGAAACAGTACAGTAAAAGACCTGATAGAGCCTCTGGAAGCGGGGCGGGTCTACTTATGAACCACGCTGGTAGAGAATTTCTGAGAATGATGAGACTAATCATAGTAGCGATATACGCTAAAATAGTGTAGATCCCTAATGCTGTAGCTCGAATTCTTCTTTCAAATGGCGTTGAATCGACTTGCATATTAATACACCCTATTCATAATTGAACCTCAGATTCTTGTAAACCAATAACGCATCATTAACTCGCAGCACCTCACGCAGCTTCTCGGACGACATACTACCAATTCGTATGTGATCCGTCCCGGCGGCGGAGATGTGGCGGTTCCGAAAATTTGAACGTCTGTGCCATAACCAGTTCCTCATTAACTTCGACCCCCAAGCCGGGACCGTCCGGTACCGGTATAGATGCCCCTTCGAGCTTGTGTTGCACAGGGAACAAATCGTCATCGTAGTGTCCAGATTTTTCTGTCGGTGAAACGCGGATTTCTAACCATGCGAAGTTCGTAACCGCTGCTGCGAGATGCACTGTCGCAGCTGTACAAATGGGACCTAACGGATTGTGTGGCATCAAGTCAATATAGTGCGCCTCTGCCAAGCCAGCAACCTTCATCGATTCCGTCAAACCACCGACATTACATACGTCAAGCCGGGCGAAGTTCGTGATCCCACGCTCCAGATAGGGTAGAAACTGCCACTTGCTGGAAAATTCTTCGCCAATAGCAAACGGCACATCCACCATTGTCCGTAGCGATTCATAAGCTTCGGGGGTCTCATCTCGGATCGGCTCTTCCAAAAAATCAAGCGTGCCGGAGGGCATACGCTGACAGAAAGACGCTGCCTCCGCGACACTGAGTCGGTGATGGTAATCAATACCAAGGACAGGTTCAGGTCCGATGGCTGTTCGAAGTGCCGTTAACCATTCCGCTGCAAGACTGATGGACTCACGTGGCTCAAAGATGTTTTCCTTATCACCGGGTTTAGCACGATACAACACGTTTGTTCGGATAACGTTCCAGCCGTTATCAAGCAGTAATTGAGCGTTTTCGATCAATTGCTCAACCGTAGCCGCACCCGTCGTTGCGAAGCACGGGACAGCATCACGCAGCTTTCCACCGAGTAACTGGTAAACTGGGACATTCAACGCCTTTCCTACAATATCGTGGAGTGCAATATCGATTGCCGAAATCGCGCCTGTTAATGCACGACCCCCCTCAAAATATTGGCTACGGTACATCTCCTGCCACAACCCACCGATCTGCATCGGATCGCGCCCAATCAGGAATTCCCGATAGTGATTAACCGCGCCAACGACTGCTAATTCTCGACTCGAAAGCCCAGATTCACCCCAACCATAAATGCCTTCATCGGTCTCCACTTTGACGATATGCTGATTTCTGTGCCCCACCCAAACTGGATAAGGTTTGATGTCAGTAATTTTCATAATCCATTTCTCCCGTGCTGACTTTGTAGTGAATACCTAACTCTTATATCAAATTGCATGGCGCGTGTCAACAGGTTTCTGCATGTTACCAGATACCTTCAATGCTTGAATCAAATAGGCAGGTGTGATACAATTCCAAAAACGTGAAGGGGGACATTCAGATGGCTGAAAACCAGATTAAAATAGCAGCGTGTCAGTTGCTCACAAGCGAAGATGTTTCTGCGAGTACCGCGAAAGTACTTCAACAGATTGAAATGTGTGCGGAGATGGAGATCCAGATTGCGGTGTTCCCGGAAGGGTGCCTATTCGGCTACTGTTGCCGGACAGATTATTGGGAACGCATCTCGCCACAGGTGTTCAAAGAAGCCGAGGCGAAGATTGCCGAGGCTGCGCGCCGGCACGCTATGGCTGTTGTCGTCGGTTCCGCGCATCACGATGGCGAAAACTGGCACAACGATTTAGCGATTTTCGATCAACACGGAAGCCTCAAATATCGTTACGGTAAAACTTTTCTCGCCGGAGAGAAGTGGTGTATCAACAACCGTGGTAAACTACCGATTGTGCAACTTGCAGGTGTTGACTGTTGTTTTATCATCTGCCACGATGTCCGCTATCCGGAGTTGGTCAAACTACCCGCGGCGATGGGCGCGCAACTCTGTATTTTCTGTTCGTGTGAAGCAGGGTTATTATCGGAATATAAACTTTCTGCTTATCGTGCAATGCCGATCTCGCGTGCGACAGAGAACGGTATCTATCTCCTGATGGCGAATACACCTGCAAATCCCGACGATTTTCGGTCACCCGGGTCATCACACGGCAACTCAAAGATTGTGCATCCGGATGGTAACGTCATCACAGAGGCTGGATTTTTTGGGGACGATATCGTTTCGGCAACAATAGACCTCTCAAAAGCGTCAGGTTCTCAGGCAAAACGGACTTACAATGAAAACACAATCCTTCGAGAATGGTTTCAGCAAGGGTGCGAATTCGTTGTGAAAGTCTAAAATCAGCGCTCAGCAAAGAAGCTCTCGGTTAACCAAACGTCTTTTCCACTGATAGCCACTAAAGGAGTTGGATTCATGCCAAGTAAAACCGTTCAGATCCGTGCAGCACTGCTTGTTGACGGGATAAGCACGTCCGCTAAAACCGATCAGGCAATCCTTGTATCCGATGGCAGGATTGAGGCCGTCGGGCATCAAGAAGAGATTGCGAAACAGACACCCCCCGAAGCACAAATTATTGATCTCGGTGATGCATGCCTTGCTCCTGGACTTATTGATGGACATACGCACTTGAGCCTCGCGGGTGATGGACGGAACTACGTCCAGATGTTCTCTGAAACCGATGAGATGATGGTGCTGACCGGTGCGATGAATCTGCAGCACCATCTCGCCGCAGGGATTACGACGATCCGTGAGCACGGCGCGAGAAATCAGGTCGGATTTACGCTCAAAGAAGGACTTGAACGCGGTTATATTCCAGGTCCCCGTGCTTTAGTGAGTGGACGCCCCATTACTTGCACGGGTGGACATTTCCATATGTGTAACGAAACAGCAGACGGTGAGGCTGAGATGCGACGTTCTGTCCGGCGATTGGTTCATGAAGGCGCAGATTATATCAAGATTATGGCATCAGGGGGTGGTACTGCTGGGACGATACCCGGGCGCGCCAGTTATTCCGTCGCTGAGTTGCACGCCGCTGTCCACGAAGCACACCACTTTCATCGGCTCACGGTCGCGCACTGCCGAGCGAAAGAATCCATGGTACGTGCCGTTGAAGCAGGCATCGACTTGATGGAACATGCCGAGTTTCTCGACCCAGATGGCGAACTCCGTTTTGACCCTAAAATTGCCGAGATGATGGCGGAATCCGGCATCTGGATTAGTCCGACCCTCCAAGCCTGGACAGGCTATCCACGCATCGTTGAACTCCGTACGAAACGGGATAGCGGGATAATTTCTGCTGATGAAACAACCGAATTGCAACGGCTTGAGGCACGCGCAGAAGTCCGCTTAGATGTGATGCGCCGTATGCTCGACTATGACCTTCGGGACCGGATTGTCCCTGGCACCGATTCAGGCGTTGGTAATCTCGCATTCGGTCACCTCGATTACGATTTGCAACTGCTTGTCCAAGTCGGATTTACACCGGCAGAAGCACTCATTTCAGCGACCCGCATCTCCGCTGAGGCAATCGGAATGGCGGACGACATTGGGACGATCGCCCCCGGCAAAATAGCGGATCTCGTCGCTTTTGAGAGCGATCCAACCAACGATGTAGATGCGATTAGTCGAGTAACCGCAGTCTTTCAAGCGGGGCAACGCGTGAAATGAAGCACAATATGCACTCAAATATTGACTCTACTCTCATTCAGCAGTTGTTGACTGGTGCTGAAAAAGACGACATCGAAAAATTGGTTGTGGGTGCCGTCATCTGCATAAACAACAAATTTTTGCTCATAGAGCGAGTTCCATCTGACTCTATGGGTGGATTTGTTGGAATTCCGAGTGGTACCGTGGAGGTGGGGGAAGATCTACTCACAGCACTCACACGGGAAGTGCAAGAAGAGACGGGACTTCTCGTGACAGCAGTCCTTGAATATCTCGGATCCTTTGATTATAGGTCCAGTTCTGGGAAAAAGACGAGACATTTCAACTTTCTTGTTGAGGTCAAGGCGGGTGAGATCAAACTCAGCCCGAGTGAACATCAAGCATACTATTGGGTCGCGTTGTCCGACGCGGCATTCACAAAGCTTAACATCTCAGACGCTACCAAGGCAGTTCTCAAGACAGCAGCGGAATAATAACGCAAGTTAAAATTCATAGATGTCTTCACGCCGTTTCGCCACCTTATGCCGGACGAGCATCTGCAGATCTTCCGGCATTCGTGCGAAGGTCTCTGGAAAAACGGGTTGGTGTCCACCCTCACGCATCAGATTCCACCAAGCCGGATAGTAAGCAATATTCAACGCCATACGATGCTGGTCATCGGTTGTATTTGCACCCTGACCGTGCCATGTTCCGCCGTGCCATAACAGCACAGAACCGCGCCGTCCACAGACTGGCACCGGATGACTCTCTGCAATATCGGATGCCGACGGTCTACGCCGTGCGCGATGGCTAAACGGTACGACGAGCGTCGCACCATTTTCAACGGTAAAGTCCGTTATCATCCAGATGGAATTAATCATCCACGGTGTTTCGGGCAAGCGCGCTGGCAAGTCGTGCGTCGAATCGGAATGGATACCACCTTGCGGTGCTCTCGGTTTAACCCATTTTGTACACGCTTCTCCAAGTCGTGCCCCATCGCCGATAAAATGGCGAACGACCCGTAACACCTCTGGATGTGCGATGCATTTCCAGCACATCTCGTCGAGGTTAATTACGCCGAAAAGCGTTTGATACAAATCATCATTCGGGTCTTGAAAAGCGACACGATTCGCTGGATTGCGATGAAGTTGGAAGTATTTCTCTGCCATCGTGTCTGCTTGCACTGCCGGGATCGCATCCTCAATCAAGCAATAACCGAATGTTTCGAGATGCTCTATTGCATTTTGTTGTGACATTGTGAAGTTCTCGTAGTTTTTCCAAAGTTTTTCGGCATCAGTACATCAATTGAAGTAACCAAATCTCTTTTTATTCCGGAATACCAACATAAATCTATTTTTTTCTATTTGCTCCATCTCTTCTAAAGGAAGATGCTTCTCAACAATGTACTTGGCAAAGGCGACTGTCCAAAAGTACCATGGCGACGCGTACGTGCCTTTGTCTGGAATTGTCCGACTTCCTCCTATCAAGCCGGTCTGGACATCGTATCGCTCTGGAAGGGTTTCTTCTCCGGCTCTTTTGACCAATTCATCGTGCATAATTACAACAAAAACACCGTTATCCGATAGGATCCGTTGCAGTTGAACGGTTAAACTCTCCAGCATCTGATATGATAAATAGCCACCGTTTTGCGGGAGGAACGCGAGATCGAAAGAATTCGCTTTGTAAGGTAGCGCAGCCATATCCCCGATATTAAACTGGCATTGACTCTCTCTTTTCTCTGCTACCTTTTTGGCGTGGCGGAGTGGAATCTCTGCGAAGTCAATACCGGTGGCTATCGCGCCCATATCTTCCATAGCAAAAGTGAACCGCCCTGCATTACAGCCCAAGTCTAACGCACGTATGCCCGGCTTTATCAGTTTAGGCAAGTGGTCTGCATATCTGTCAACGGCAAACTGTGATCTCGGATCATCAGGATCCGTTGTTGGGTGGACACCAGCTGCATTGTAATGTTTCCGAGTCGCATCAAATATGTTCATATCTGTTTTCCTTCAAAATCGCTTGCTTTGTACGGTTCCATCGTGTAAACTAATCGCATAAGATGCATCAAACATTTTGCCATAATACATCATATCAAACAAGAGAAAGTTTCTGACTTGTCTGTTTATAAGTTAAAGAATAGGGGGTTGTTAATCATGTTGAAACAAACGATTCATTCCATACTGCTCTTTTTATGTGTGAGCGGCGTATCCTTCTTTGCGTTCGCGCATGACGATACTTCTACCCTGTTAGAGGATGTCAACAAAGACGGGACTGTGAATATCCAAGACTTGGTACTCGTCGCTTCTGCACTGGGGCAGCCCGGAAATCGAAACGCTTTGCAGAATCCCGATGTCAATCGCGATGGAACGGTCAATGTGCTCGATCTGGTTCGGGTGAGCAATAGTTTAGGTAAAACTGAAGCAAATGATAACTCAACATATCACGAAATTCAGGACTATATCTTTGATAAGAGTTGTGCGAATAGTGCTTGCCATGCTGCCCCTGCGAGTGCTGGTAATTTGAATCTTACTTATGAATTTTCATATCAAGATTTGGTCGATCGCGTTCCACAAAACCCAGTAGCTGTTGCGGCGGGTATGAAGTTGATAGATCCGGGCAACCCAGAGAATAGCTTTCTTTTAACAAAACTGATGAATCCCACACCTGAACAAGGTGCGCGAATGCCTTTCAACGCTGGAACGCTTCATTCTGGCAAGATAGATGCAATTCGGACTTGGATTATCGCAGGTGCCCCACAAGAAGGGATACTCGACAGGATTGGCGATCTTTCCGTCCTACGAGATCCACTTGAGGTATTTGAACCGCCAGTACCGCCACCACCGGGGCAAGGCTATCAACTCCATTTGCCACCTTTCAAAATTGAACCCGGAACAGAGCGCGAGGTTTACTATGCCACACAAATCGTTGACGAAAACAAACAACCCGTTCAGGAAGATATTTTCGTGAACGGTGTAGAGATATACTACCCAGTTGGAAGTCACCACTTCGCTATATTTCATCTGACAGATGCTGCTATTGAAAGAGGCTTACTGAAGATTGGGGAGATACCGGGAATCGGTGTTGACCCAAACGATACCTTCAGGATATTCAATCTGGCGCATATCGGAACGCTCGGAATAATCGGTGTTGAGCGTTTTCTCATCGCGGGGTCGCAAACCGCTGACACAAGTTTCCGATTTCCAAAAGGTGTAGCACTTCGACTTCCGGGGAATGCTGTCTACGACCTCAACTCACATTACATCAATTTACTTGGCACTGAAACGATGCACGGTGAGGTCTATGTAAATATCTATACGATTCCGCCCGAAGAGGTACAGTATGAAGCGAAGGTTTTTCTTGCCCATAACTATAATATTAACGTTCCACCTGGAACAACTCGTGTGACAGCATTAGACTGGCAGGTTAAAGATGAACTTGTCCAACAAGGATTTCCACCTAATGCGCGTTTGCATCTGATCTCCGTGAGTTCTCACATGCATCGGCATGGCGAACTCTTTGAAATCAATCGGTTATTTACAGGGGAATTGCTGCATCGGAGCATTTCTTACGACACCTCGTTTCCAAGTCTATTCGATCCGCCCTTAATACTGGATCACAACGATGGCCTCCGTTTTCAGTGCACTCACAGCAACTACGATACGGGTGTACCGCTTCGATTCGGATTAACATCTGAGGACGAAATGTGCATCATGCAGGGGTATTATTATATTTCAACGGAAGATCCCGAAACGGCAAACCAATGAGTAAATCTGTGCCATTTTCTATTACTTCCGCAATGCGAGAGTCCAAGAGGAACCACTAATGCTGTCAACCGAAAACATGGGCGGTGTTGTCGTCACTCCGAGCCAATTGAGCGATATGCAAGCGAGCGATTACATTTGCGTCATCCGGTGGCAACCGGTTTAGGACAGAACTATGAAGATTACTGGATTTGAAACAATACCAATCCAAGGACGCGCAATGGTGCTGAAAATGTTCACCGACGAAGGGATTATCGGCTACGGCGAACCGATGAACTACGAGCATTGGCGCATCGTCGCGCAAGCCGTGGACGACATGGCGGAATACCTTATCGGCAAAGATCCGCTACAAATCGAAGACCACTGGCAGGCGATGTACCGGTCAAGTTATAGTCGGAATATGCCTGTGCTGGTCGGTGCGCTGAGCGGTATCGAAATGGCGATGTGGGACATATTCGGCAAAGTTGTCGGTCTACCCGTCTGGAAGTTGCTCGGAGGCTCCGTGCGAAACCGGATCCGCGTCTATACGGGCATAGGTGGCACAACACCTGATGAATGCGCTGAGCGGGGGAAGAAAGCAGTTGCAGCCGGATTCCGTGCAGTGAAAATGGGTGCTTCGCCTCAACCTGTACGATTTGTAGATACACCGAAAGTTATCGATGCAATGATAGCGCGAGTCGCTGCAGTGCGCGAAGCAGTGGGCGATGCAGTAGATATTGCGGTTGATTTGCATCGGCGATTAAGCCCAACGATGGCAGCGATTTTAGTGAAAGAATTAGAACCGTTTCGACTCCTGTTTGCTGAAGAACCGTGCCACCCTGAAAACAACGCACCGCTGCTGGCACTGTCTCAATCAACAACGGTCCCCATCGCAACCGGGGAGCGGCATCTGACACGCTGGGGTTTTCGAGAAATAATTGAACGTGAGATGTGCGCGATTTTGCAACCGGACATCCGACACTGCGGTGGGATATTGGAACTGAAAAAGATCTCAGCAATGGCAGAAATCCACAATATAGCGATTGCTCCGCACAACGCTGCAGGTCCCATCGGGGTCGCTGCATCGGTACATGTCATGGCAACCGTGCCGAATTTGCTAATCTGTGAGGGTGGACACCAACGAGGCGAAGGGCTATTTTTAACACCTCTGGTATTCAAGGACGGATTCATTGAACTGCCGACGGCTCCCGGACTCGGTGTAGATATGGACGACGCGGCTATCGAAGCCGTTCGGGACGAGACATTTCGGTTGCGTGGGATGTTCTGGCATTCAGACGATGGGGCTTTTGCTGATTTTTGATCGAATGCTTATGGCATGTTATCGCGGTCAGTGGAGCGTGTAGATAGGTTGGTTTTCGGCGGTATATCCCATGAGATGTATCCGCAACGCGGACAGCGTAACTCAAGTTCAACAAGATTTCTAATTTTGCCTGTTTTTTCGGGTTTCCGCCGGGTTTGACATTGCGGACACCGAACAGCGCGAAATTCATCGGCATCGCTTCTACCAAAATACGCGCCTATCTTAAACAGGACAAACAACAGCGCTATAATGAAAACACATACACAACTAAAGATGAGAAAAGGCAAGAGTGTTGGCATATTGCTTTCCTCAAAATATGCGTTAATCTTTCAACAATATTAGCGGTTTAACCGAATCCTGATGATAGGTGGTTTCCGTAACGGTGGCGGCGAAGAAAGGGGCGAAAAACGCGTCAGCAGTGTTCAAAAAATCTGGTAGATTGAGCCCCATGTAATTCCCATCTGTATCCTCGCATTCAGCCACAACCTGCCGTAATTTATCGCGTCCTGCCGTAGAAAGTGTACGCAACGGACGCAACATCCGCATGTGATACTTAATCAAAGATGCCGATA
Organism: Candidatus Poribacteria bacterium; assembly: GCA_022394775.1. GTDB lineage: Bacteria > Poribacteria > WGA-4E > WGA-4E > WGA-3G > WGA-3G. Next base: position 8,941 of record JAGFCB010000272.1, on the reverse strand, counting down.
CCTGAATTAATCCTTGGAGAAACAAGCGATATGTATCTTCTGCTTGATGCCATAACCCTTCCCATGCTTCATGTGCCTCCCACCAATAAGCGAAATTGTAGAGATCCACACCGTAGAGGTAATCTTCGTTTTGTCGCCAGAGCTCCGGGGACAGCGGTTCAGCATCGTGTGCCTCTTCCAGCCCGTAACTATGTCCCAACGGATCTCGGATCGGATGCGGCGTAACACCGGGTATATGGCGGTACGGCGGAAACGGTTTTTGTGGGCAATACCGCTCCCAATTTGTATCAAAAGGTTCATGCTGTGTTTTTATTTTTCCTTGCGGTTAAACAACGTGCGTCTGAATTATCAAGCACATTCCTTAAATCCGCCCTCCACTTCGTTACGGGCTAACGTTTTTGATGTTTAACACTACGTTCTGCCGATCCCGATGTAGTGGAAACCTGCAGCGCGGGCTTCTTCTGGTGAATAAACATTGCGACCATCAATGAGAATAGGAGTCTTCATCTGCTTGGCGATCCTTCGGAGTTCGAGTTTGTGATAGGATTCCCATTCTGTAACAAGCACCAGGGCATCCGTGTCGTATGAAAGTTCGTCAACATCTTCGATGAAGCACAGTCTATTGTTGCCTGTCGCGTCATTTTCGTTTAAGACTTGGCGGGCATTTGCGATAGCGATCGGGTCGTGTGCGTGAACAACCGCCCCCTCAGCGAGCAATTCTCGGATAATGTCGAGCGCAGGTGCTTCGCGAACGTCATCGGTATTTGGCTTGAACGCAAGCCCTAAAATACCGATGGTTTTGCCTTTGAGCGTTCCGAGAGTGTCTCGTACCTTTTCAACGATACGTTCCCGTTGACGGAAGTTGACAGTCCGTGCAGCTTCTGTGATCGGCATCTGGTATCCAGATTGCGCCGCGACCCCTAAAAGCGCAGCAGTGTCTTTGGGATAGCAGCTGCCACCCCAGCCAAGTCCAGCGCGGAGGAATTGCTGTCCGATCCGCGCGTCGAGTCCAATCCCACGTGCGACTTCTGTCACGTCTGCCTCAACTTCCTCACAAAGCCCCGCAATTTCATTGATAAAACTGATTTTAAGGGAAAGAAAGGTGTTCGCGGCGTATTTAATCATCTCGGCACTGTTCGGATCCGTTGTCATCAACGGTGGCAGATGGTAAGTGGATGGTCGTCGAAACTCGCTTGGTGGGTCAAATGTCTGTTCAAGGATGGGTTGATAGAGACGGCGTAATGTATCAATCGCTTCATCGCTGTTTGCACCGACAATAATCCGATCGGGGTAGAATGCCCCTTGTAGTGCCAATCCTTCCTGCAAAAACTCCGGATTTGAAGCAACAGAGACGTTCCCTCGAACCCCGCGCGCCGAAAAGACATCTTCCACGACTTCAACAACACGCTGATTCGTGCCTATTGGAACTGTAGATTTGACGACCAGCGTATAATGTCTATCGGGCAGACAGACTTGTGCAACTTCCCGCGCGGCTTGTTCAACATGTCGCGTATCTGCTTCACCGTTCTGCTTCGGTGGTGTGCCGACAGCAATTAGAATGAGTTCCGCCTCTGGGACGACTTCAGACGCGCGCGGTGTGAAACGGATCGTGCGCCAAACTTCATCAAGGAGGTTCTGGATGCCGGGTTCATGGATCGGGCTTTTCCCTTCGTGCAGAAGCGTAAGCTTACTTTCGTCTTTATCCACTGCAGCGACATCATGATTAAGATAAGACAGAACTACCGCTGTGGTTAAACCGACGTATCCTGTTCCTATGATTGCGATTTTCATATTTTTTCTTCAATAAAACGTGTTTTCGCCTTTTAAGGGACACTTTGTATACAAGATTCCAGCACTTGATGATCAATTATGAATTACTATGGTTTTTGAGAATCTCAAAGATGCTCTAAATCATCCAAATCCTTCTGCCTTCCGCTGGCTTGTTTGTTGCGTTTCAAATGTTCAAGATTGATAATCTGAACCTCAACATCATCTATGACACCAACAACCCGCTCCGAATAACATTCTTCAAAATGGACACCCGAGATTGTTGTTAAAAGTTCAACTCTCATTGGAGGAGTCCCCATTCGGACAATTTGATTCTGTTTCAAAAAGAGGTCAGCCGTTAATTGCGGTGCGTCAAAACCAAATTCTTTCAAAACAGTAACCATTTTTTCGGCATTCTCTTTCTGAATTGCAATCCAGATATCCATGTCAGCGGTTGTACGTGGATGTCCATGGTAACTAACGGCGTATCCCCCGATGAGAAGATACTCAACTCGGTGTGAATTCAGCAATTTCAAGAACTCTTTGAAGTCGTTCGGTAGTTGGATCGTAGCCATAGTTAATCTGCCGCATCAATTCGAGGGCTTCCATACGTTCTTGTGGGCTTTTAGCATGCCAATATGCTTTGTCAGCCGCATCAGCTTCTTCAAAAGAGGATAGTACAGAGAACTCTTCCTTATCCATTCTAAAAGTATCAATTGTCCGCATTGTTTTTATACCCCCCTTGTCCATTAGATGGCTGAGGGTTCACTAGGCGAGGTTTGAAACCTCGCCTGCAGTTGGGTGATTTTGTTTATTGCACCGCCGGTGGTTCAACCTTCTCCAACAGTCTATTGATAATATCCAAACTCGTGATACCATCGGCTTCCGCGTTGAAATTCGTCAAAATCCTGTGACGTAGGACCGGTACAGCGACGGCTTTGATATCTTCATAAGCGACATGATAGCGTCCATGGAGAATCGCGCGGGCTTTTGCACCAAGGACAAGATATTGCGATGCTCTCGGTCCTGCACCCCATTGTACCCAATCCTGAATAAAATCAAGAGCATCCGCAGTCGGACGCGTCTGACGGTTCAATTCTACGGCGTAGTCCACAACCGCCTCCGCAATCGGGACTTTTCGGACTGTCTGTTGTATTTGTAGCACTTCCTCGCCAGTGATAACGGCTTTGATCTCTGGTTCATAAGCAGCCGTTGTCGTCATTACGATCTCTTTTTCGGCATCTTTATCAGGATAATCAATTGTGATATGGAACATAAACCGATCAAGTTGTGCTTCAGGTAGCGGATATGTCCCTTCTTGCTCAATGGGGTTCTGTGTCGCTAAGACAAAAAAAGGACGTTCCAAATCGTATGTTCTACCACCTGCGGTGACCTTATATTCCTGCATAGCTTGTAAGAGCGCGGCTTGTGTTTTAGGGGGCGTTCGGTTGATCTCATCAGCGAGAACAATATTCGCAAATACCGGTCCCTTAATAAAACGGAACGCACGTTTTCCAGCCTCGCCATCCTCGATAATATCGGTACCGATGATGTCAGATGGCATCAGGTCTGGTGTAAATTGGATGCGGTTGAAAGGGAGTTCGAGAATCTGGGCAAACGTACTAATGAGTAGCGTCTTCGCTAACCCTGGTACACCTACCAGTAAGCAATGTCCCTGTGAGAAAAGTGCAATGAGGAGTTGTTCTATTACCTCGTTTTGTCCGATAATCCGCTTTTTAAGTTCCTCTAAAATATTTTCTTTTGCCGTTTTCAGAGTTTCAGCCGCTTCCATATCAGTGATGACTTGCGAGGTTTGTGTATTATTTTTCATATTTTAATTTAATCGTTTGAAACTTTCCACATTTGAAGTCCATCGAAATCAAAGTTGACATCAATAACCCGCGCCCCAGCATCTTCGAGTTTCTGACGAACGTTGTGTTCACGTGTCGGTTCGCAGTAAAACAAGAGACATCCACCACCACCTGCGCCACAAACTTTCCCCCCAATCGCGCCGTGCGTCATTGCGATTTTGAAGAGAGATTCGATCTGTTCATTTGTAACAGAGGGATGCAACTTTTTCTGATTGTGCCAATTTTCGGTGAGGAGTTCGCCGAATTCAGTCAGGCGACCACGCATTAGTGCTGTCTTCGTTGCTTCGGCAGTCGATTTGAGGTGCTCTAATGCTTCACGCACACTCGGTTTACCACTTTTATAGGCATCGGTAACATTTTGATGTATATTACCCGAGAGTCGGGATTTTCCGGTATAACAGAGGACAAGATTCTTTTCAAGTTCGTAACGAATGGATGACGGAAATCTCAATGGCGAGGTTTTCACCTCTTCACCCTGAAACTCCATAAAGTGGATTCCACCTATCGCGCTTGCGTAATGGTCCTGTTTTCCGCCGAGTATTCCGAGTTCATGACGTTCAATAGTGCTCGCGAGTTCAGCATACTCGTATGGGAGATAGGTCGCCTCTTTAAGCGCGCCAAGCGCACCGACGAGTGCCACACCCATTGATGCCGAAGTCCCTAATCCACTACCTGGCGGTGCTGTGGACTGCGTAATCAGGTCGAAGCCTCCGATCTGTATCGACATCCGCCGTACAGCGGCTTTCACCAGGTCGATGTTCCCGTCATATTCGAGCTGGCGCACATCGTCTGCTTCGATAAAAGTGTCGAAATCCGCAGAGTAGATACGTATACTTTTATCTAAAACCCGTTGGAGTTCAACGGAATCATCCCGCGTTATCTGGCGTTCGCAGCGGAGGGTCGCGTAAGCGTATCGGTTGATAGCCCCGTTAACGACAAGCCCTTTTGAATGTTCGGTAAAGAGGGCTACATCGCTCCATCCACCGGCGAAGTCAATGCGGACTGGGGCTCTCGTTCGGATTAACATGATGAGTCTCCTGACATCAGTTTTTAACCAACGCGCTCAGAAAGCGGGCGCAGAAGAGATACGGATCAAGAAGGAAAGAACACCTACAAGCAATACAGACGAAAATTGTCTCAATAACTGCAGATGATAGCATAATGTCAGAATATATTGTGAAGGTAGCCACTCTGGGAGCAACTCACAGCGGCGTTTACCAATAGGCGTAACATGGAAAAGCCGCTGCCGTCCCTCTAATTTAGATTTAGAAACGAGGTACAGCCCGGCGGCTTTTCCAGAAACTGAGCGAAAGAGCTACCAATTTAGCCAGTAGCGTCGCGAAGTTTCTTACCAGCTTTAAAGACAGGAACTGTCTTCGCCGGAATTTTAAGTGGCGCGCCCGTCTGCGGATTGCGTCCTGTACGAGCTGGGCGTTTCTTGGCTTCAAACGTGCCAAAACCGATTAGCCCAACAGAGTCGCCTTTACCCAAAGCTGCACAAATAGTCGCAGAAAAAGCATCAACAGCGGCGTTTGCATCTTTCTTGCTAAGCCCCGTTTGTTCAACGATACTGTCAACCACATCGCCTTTCATTAATTTTGCCATGTCAAATGTTCCTCTAATTTGTAGCCCGAATCCGAAAACACTGAGATTGCCGACACAATTCGGAAACCAAGGTTCTCACCGATCGGACTCAAAATGGATTTAACAAAAAACTAATAGTAATTATATTATACTATACAGATATAGATATGTCAAGAAAAATCTGAACTAATGCTAAAAATTACCCCAAAGATATGGACATCAGTTCAACCGATGCGCCCCAATAAGAAATAGGCGTAGGTCTAATAAGGGTCGCTTGACACAATGCGTCTATCTTTTAAAATTAATACCATATATCAGTCAATTTGTCAAGTATTTCTTGTAAAATAGCGAATTTTTTTCACGCATCATGTCAGGTTCCACCGAAATATTTGCTTTAAAGGGCATATTTGTGGTAAAATTATAAATTAAATCTTACAATGATTCTGCTTGAATAGCAGAATAGAGGAAAATATCAGAAATGCGTGAGAGTTATCGTGTAGCGGTTGTCGGCGCGACAGGTGCTGTTGGAAATACAATGTTGCAGCTTCTTGAAGAGCGATCGTTTCCTGCTGCCTCCCTGAAACTTCTGGCATCGCACCGCTCTGCAGGTGAAATTCTGTCATTTAAAAATGACCCCATTGTCATCGAGGAATTAACACACGACTCGTTTGAAGATGTGGATGTCGTGTTTTCATCAGCAGGCGCATCCGTCAGCCGCGAATTCATCCCCACAGCTGTAGAAAAAGGCGCGCTTGTCATTGATAATACCAGCGCATTCCGTATGGACGAGACGACACCGTTAGTCGTCCCAGAAGTCAATATGGATGCTGCCCGTACCCACAATGGGCTCATTGCTAACCCCAATTGCTCTACTATCCAAATGATGGTGGCACTTAAACCGATTTACGATACCGCTGGCATCAAACGGATTGTTGTTTCCACTTATCAAAGTGTCTCTGGTAAAAGTGGACGTGCCGTCATGGAACTCGTCCAACAAACGACCGAAGCCCTTGAAGGGAAACCCGTCACTTTAGATAAATTCCCACACCAGATGGCATTCAATGTCGCATTCGATTGGCCCTTCTTAGACAGTGGCGATAACGAAGAAGAAGTCAAAATGATCAATGAGACGCGGAAAATACTCAAAGACGATACAATTGGTGTTTCTGCAACAACCGTTCGAGTTCCAGTCTTTTTCGCACATTCCGAATCCATAAATGTTGAAACACACAAAAAACTCACCGCAGCAGAAGCCAGAGAGTGTCTCGCGAATGCACCAGGTATAAAACTTCTGGACGATCCGAGCAATCAGGAGTATCCGCTCGCGGTTGATGTCGCTGGTAAAGATGACGTTTACGTAGGTCGGATTCGAGATGATGCATCCATAGAAAACGGTTTAAATCTCTGGGTAGTCGCAGATAACCTCCGTAAAGGTGCTGCCTTAAATGCTATCCAGATAGCCGAAAACCTGCTGTAACGTTGCTAAGGATATATGGAACTCAATCTTGCCACGCTGCCGGACTATCTGCATCGACGACATGAAGAAATCCGCATATTTGAACCGGAAACCCAACTCCGTATAGAAGAGATCGGTGATGGGAACCTCAATACAGTCTACCGCGTCTCGGATGCAGCGCGTCCAGAGCGTTCGCTTGTCTTGAAACACGCACCGCCCTATATCAAAATATTGGGGCCCGACTACCCATTGTCCACGGAACGCTTAACTTATGAATCTCGTGCACTTGAGATTTACAATCAGTTGGTGAGCGGCACCGTGCCTGCACAGTACGATTTTGATGAAGAGGGGTCAGTCATAGCGATGGAGGATCTCCGAGACGCAAGCGTGCTAAGGGATGATCTGATTTCTGGCAGTGTAGATACCGCTGTCGCCGAGCAAATCGGGCGGTTTATGGGTATCGTACATAGTCAAACCTATGTTGATAACGTTCCAGAAACAACTGCACAGCACTATAGACAACAATTTGCGAACACTACTATGCAGTCGATAACTGCCGATTACGTGTTCACCTTCCCGTTTACGGAACATGAGACAAACTTCTGGACTCCCGGATTGGAACCCGATGTTCAGCAGTTAAAAGCAGACACCGGCTTTTTGCAGCAAGCAGTACATCTCAAGCACATTTTTCTAACGGCACAGCAAGGCATAACCCACGGAGATCTACATACAGGCAGCGTTCTCGTCCAAGACAATACAGCCAAAGTTATTGATGCCGAATTTGCCTTTTACGGTCCTGTCGGATTCGACATCGGATTATATTGGGCGAACTACTTCTTGTCCTTTTTTTCGCATCAAGATACTTCGCATGTGCAATCCGAACTTAAGACAGCGATTGTGCAAACATGGCATACCTATACGGCTGAATTCAAATTAGCTGATAGCGGATTGAAAGCAGAGACATTAGAAAATATCTTCCACGATGCTATCGGATTTGCCGGACTGGAAATGCTGCGTCGTCTCATCGGTGCCGCACACGTCAAAGATATAGAAAGTATTGTTGATCTTTCTCGAAAAATAAGCGTAGAAAAGGCAGCACTTCAATTCGGAACAACACTTGTCAAACAGCATCAGTCTTTGCATGATATCGCAGCCGTTATTGCGATGCTGTAATGAAAATTAAGTATACATCGGACCGAACTTTATAAATACTATGAGAGACTACTATGAAATCCTTGGTGTGGGCCGAGGTGCTACTCCTGAAGAAATCAAGAAAGCCTATCGTAAACTCGCAGTCCAGTATCATCCAGACAAAAACCCTGGTGACAAAGCAGCGGAAGAGAAGTTCAAAGAGGCATCAAACGCGTATTCGGTACTCTCCGATCCGGATAAACGACGGGTCTATGATACCCGTGGGCATGCGGGTGTCCACGGGATGGGATTTGAAGGCTACCGAACTATGGACGATATTTTCACGCATATAAACTTGGACGATATTTTTGGGCGCGGGTTCGGCGGATTCGGTGGGTTCGGTAGATTCGACGATGCATTTGGCGATGCATTCGGACAGCGGCGCACGACGGGGCCTACCCGTGGACGCGACATCCGTATGAACCTCAATATCCCTTTTGCGGATGCGGTATTAGGGGGTAAACAGGAGGTCAATGTCGAAGGAAAACGTATTACCCTTACGATCCCTTCCGGCATTCAAGACGGGCAAACCTTACGCATTCGTGGGCACGGTGAAACCCTTGGTGTTGGCAATTCTGGTGATCTACTGGTAACAGTCTCCGTACAGTCACATCCGACATTGACCCGCGATGGTGCTGATCTGTTGACAGATGCAAATATCTCTATGACAACGGCGGCATTAGGCGGTTCCATTCGAGTACAAACGCTAACAGGTGATGTAGATCTGAAAGTTCCAGCGGGTGCGCAACCAGGGCAACAACTCCGCTTACGTGGGCAAGGTGCGGCAGATGCCTCTGGACGGAAGGGCGATTTGCGGGTACGGTTGGTCGTGGAGATCCCGAAATCATTGTCCCGAAAACAGCGGAATCTGCTGAAAGAACTCGATAAGACGCTATGATGTGAAAATTCGATGGAGTGCAGCGATGGAACTGGAAAATTACTTTGATTTTATTCAAGAAGATGTCATCCGGATTAAAGGGAATCGGATTGATATTGAGATTGTATTGGAAGATTATCTGAAGGGGGCAAGTCCCGAAGAAATTCTGCTACGCTATCCGACTTTAAACCTTGA
>JAGFCB010000268.1 GCA_022394775.1 Candidatus Poribacteria bacterium | reverse complement strand
GGACTTGCCAACCGGACCTGTTTTTGCGGTAAAAAAACGTTTGTGGGCTAAGTTTCGTTTTTTCATTTTTTCTCCTTTAGTTAACATAGATAAATAAATTAACAGTGTTAAGTTATAGGTGAAAATATATTTGGCTTTCGCCAAATAGTTTTGAATCTATGCTTTTAGACCCTTGATCGTTGTGTGGATTACCGTGTCGATTAATTTATCTTTCTCAGTCCAAGGAAAATCTGGGAAATCAATCAGGAGCAGTGTGACCCCGTGAACCGCTGACCACATTACCTGACTGGTGGTCTCGACATCCGTTTGGTGAAATATCCCCTGTTGAATACATTCAGAGACCATTTCACGCAAGTAATCAAATACCTTTTCACCAACAGATCCTTCATCCAGACCTAACCCTTTCTGATACTGCGGACGGATAACAAACGTCAGTTTGTAATCTTGCGGATACTTTAGACCGAACTCGATATACGCGCGTCCGCTTTTTCCTAACGTCTCGACTGGATCGCTTATATCACTTTTTAGCTGCTCAAGTGTATTTAGCAGGTTCAAGAGCGTCTCCTTGCAAACCGAATCTAAAAGATCTGCTTTATCCGTAAAATAAAGATAAATCGTTGTCGGTGAGTATTCAATCTTATTGGCAATCTTTCGCATCGAGACGTTCTCATAACCTTCATTGACAAATAATTCTCGCGCTGCAGAAAGAATTTGTTGCCGTAACTGCTCTTTTTCCCTTGCTTTCCGTTCTTTAATACCCATTGCTTCACCTTTGATTTACATAGTAATTTAACTTAACACTGTTAAGTATAACACATATTTTTCTGCTTGTCAAATATTTTACAGTGAATCCTAAAAATGAATACACATCTTTGTGGCATGATGCATTTCGCATCTGGGGTTTTTGCTGGGGGTTTCTTCAAGTACGCCGCAAACCTGTTAGGTTGGGTTTCCAGTCTGAAGGCCTGCTATAGGCATTCAGACTGTTTGAGTGTGCCCAATCAATTATAGGTTTTACTATAAATTCGGGCAACCAACTCTGACGGATGATCCAATACTGGATAGCCTGCAGCTCGTTGTCCTACAATACCCTTTCCAAGTAAGTCCGTATGCTGACGGAGGAACCACGCGGCGCAAAACGGCGACATCCCCACCCGAGCTGCGCCTCGAAGTTCATCACTATTGCCATCGCCTATGAATATGCAGTCTGAAGGGGCAACGCCCAAATTTTTACATGCGTGTTGATAGATGTGAGGGTCGGGTTTGACCATTCCGACCACATTGGAAAATACTGTTACCTCAAAAAAACGTGCCAACGGACTATTTGCCCAATCCAAGACTGAAGAACCCTCGGTGTTACTGATGAGACCGAGCCGAATACCTGAAGTGGTGATTTTATTCAGCATATCGAGGATTTCGGGTTCTATACGACGTAGATGCGCGCTAAAAGCAGATTGGCGACGTTCAGCAAGGGGCCTAATAACACTTTCAGGAGATTTTCCCCCAAGCTTCCGAACGATATAATGCAAAATCGCCGTATAATCTGAAAAGTGCCCCGTAAGTCGTGCTACTCGAAGATTCTGGTGTTCCTGCTGAAAGGCCTTCACAGGCAGCTTCAACGTCTGCGCGACTTCAGTAGTTGAAGGATGACCCCTGTCAAATTCTGAGACAAGTGTTTCAAATAAATCGAAGATGACAATCTTTTCCATTTCTAAACGCTTATGTTTTAATGCTTATTGATTCTGTAAACTTATAATTAGTCCCACAAATCAAGCCCCAGTAACTTCCGTCCCAGGGGTGTAAGTTCTGCGGGACCATAGTTTTTCGCTTCCCACCCGCGTGGATCTCCGGGATACGGACCTCGACCCAACGCTCTCCGCTCGCGCCACAACGTGATGCGTTCTTGACGGCGTTCTTCGTCCATTGGATCGGGAACAGGGTGGAAGTTCATATATTGCGCCAATCGTGGTTTATCCGAGGTGTTGCGACCGTTGCCGTGCGGAAGTGCGACATGCCATACAAGCAGCGAACCCGCCTTCGCTGGCACCTGTATGAATTTTTCCCTATATATCTCCGGTGTAAGTTCTGGCACCCACGGGTTTTCTTCATCGATCAATGACTTATGCCCCCCGGGCCAACAGACAAAAGATCCTTGATTATCAGCCGTATCCCTCAGAAACAGAACGCCTTGTGTGTGAAACCTAACTGGCAGTTTTGAGGTGTCCGCATCCCAATGATACATGCCCTTATAGTCCCATTCAGGATAGTCGGGATGTTTCGGCGGTTTCATATTGACACGGTCTGGGTGTACCCAAATCCGATGTGTGCCGTATACCTCGGTATAAATCTGATGGATTGGTGGGTGCTGATAAACGTTCCACATCGCTTGATGTTGATACATCTCCACCATACCTGCGCCGGGTTTGTGAGGTTTGCGGTACCAGCCATTTGGGTCCGAAGGATCCATTTCTAAGAACGCGAAAATTGCGTCAACAACCGCGTTGCAAAGTTCTATCGGGATAGCGTCTTCAATGACCATATAGCCGTATTCATCGAAATGGTCACGATGTGCTTGCGTCAATATTGCCATTTGCTTTTCCTTTACTGTCAGATCTTCTTGTAGTTTTATTCCACAGCGCGAGAAGTGCTTCGATCGTCAACCGTTCTCCATTCTTATCATTCCAGTTGCTATCTTTTTGTTTATCGGATTAAAATGATAACAAATTTAGCAGGCAAAGTCAAATCGTGAACACGGAAAAATATACTATGAACTCTCGAATATGAAGGTAGCTGCAGAAATGTGCACGCCTCCTAAAATCCTCCATAGATTCATACCCAGGTAGCCTCTTGCATCAAACTAACTTGAAGATTGAAGAGTTGCGCGTAAAGTCCGTCAGATTTCATCAACTGATCATGCTTCCCTTGCTCTATTATCTTGCCATTGTCTAATACAATAATCCAATCGGCGTTGATGGTTGCCGCTAATCGGTGCGTAACGAAAAGGGTCGTCGCGTCGGACATCATTTCCTTTAGTTTCATGAATAATTCATATTCCGCTCTCGGATCAAGCGCAGCCGAGGGTTCGTCAAGCATGAAAAAACTCCCCTGTTTTGCCAGTGCTCTCGCAAGCCCAACTTTTTTCCATTGTCCCCCGGAAAGCTCGGTACCACCAAACTCTTTCGATAAAATCTCAGAAAGCGTATTCGCATTAATTTCCGCTGATGACGCAAAGCCCGCTTCGTCCAAAACTCGCACGACATCCCTATCAAAACCTTGACCGAGTAGCACATTCTCGGCAAGCGTCAAAGCATACTGGCTCGAATCTTGAAATAAGACTTTCGTATGTTTGAACCATTCTGAGGTGTTTGCAGAAGAAAGAGGGACCCTATTAACGAGGATTTGCCCTTCCGTTGGCGGATATAATCCGACTGCCATTTTCGCGATTGTGCTTTTACCCGCAGCATTTTCGCCGACAAGTGCTGTCATCTTGCCCGGCTGCAACTCCAAGTTGATATCTTTGACAGCGAACGCATCGGATCCCGGATACTTAAACGAAACGCCTTGAAAAGTAATCGTCGGCAGCTTCCCGTTCATCAGAGGTGCCGGCATTTGTGAGGTGTTGCTTGCGCTTTCTTCCACTGGGACTTCCATTTTCAGAACCCTTCGGATGCTCAATACATACAACCCATGCTCGAACAGCGAAGAAACCCCAACAAAAACCTGATACGCAGCGCCCTGCGTGCTGTTAACAGCCTGAATATACATCGCTATCATACCGACGGTCACCGTGCCAGCCTCAATCGATTGCAAAGTCATGAACAGCACAAGTACAAAACCCGCTGCCATACACAACCCACCTGAAATTTGATAGACCATTCGTTTGAGACTTTGACCACGTTCCGCGGTGAACCAAGTCCTAAAAACTTGACTATATTTTTCAAAAAGCCAATTCATCGCGTTCCAAATACGGAGTTCTCTACAGGTTATTCTCCCTGACCAGATTCCAGATAAAAACCCCATTTTTCTCCGGAGAATTGACAATCTCTCGGTCAGCTCCCAACTCTGTTTGATAATATGTTGATCTAAAAGGATATATGGAAGCATAATAGCAACAACGGCTACTCCTAACCAAGGGTTTAACTGACTCAGTAGCCAGAACATCGACCCAAACATGACTAAATTGCTTCCTAAATTAATAATCGCCGTAAAGATTTGTGGGATCCGGTCCTTTGTGCCATTAGCCATTTCCAAATTATTATAAATCTCCTCGGATTCAAGCGAAATATAGGGCAGCTTTGAGGTCTTTTCCATCAGATCCATCGTAATATCATTCAGGAGATGGTTCGACAGAATCCCACCAAGCCAACCGCGAAGCGGCATAATAATCCGTTGCACCGCAAAGAGACCCGCTTGCAGCGCAAACACAAGACCAACTTCCCTAAGTGTTGCTGTTCCTTGAACATAGTCAACCGACCGATCAACAACTTTACTAAAAATGTAAAGGCTCGCAACGGGTTCAAGGCTTGAAATCAAAGCCGTGACGATGATAGATGTAGCCAAGAAAAAGTGTCTCCGCAACACGATCCCTAATACCCAGAAAATCGCTGTGAGTCGCCGAAAGACATTGGTACTTTCCATGAGAACGCTCCTTCTCTTTAGATTGAAGTGCCAGTTCTTTAATTCAGATGTTTTTCAAACCAGTCTATAATACGTTCCCAGCAATCCGCACGGTGTTCAGGGTGCCAATACCTCACGAGATGCCCTTCACCACGATACCACGCAAAAGTCGCTTTCTTCTCAAGCCTGCGTAATCCAGAGAAAATCTCACCAGATTGTGTGTAATCGAAACCATCATACCCTTCACCACAATAGATGAGAACAGGGGTTTCTACCTTATCTAAGTGAAATAGGGGTGAATTGTCAATATACTGTTCGCGTTTTTCCCAGAGCGAACCGCCTATATCCATCTGATTCTTGCCTTCTACCCAATTAATACCACGACTTTTTCCCTGTTTCGTAAGATCGCCGTAGATTCTGGTCAAATTATAAAAACCGCCACCGCTAACCGCGGCTTTGAAACGGTCGGTTTGTGTAATCAATCCGACTGTCCAGTATCCACCGGAACCGTAGCCTGTTACCGCTAAACGATCTGCATCGGCGATCCCCATTTCGACTACCTGGTCTACTGCTGGTAACACGTATCCGGGCAATTCTTTCAACGATTTTCCGTATCTTGACGGCACATCAACACCAAGTACGGCAAAACCGCGTGCAGCAAGGAGTTGAAAGTTCATGATATATTTATCGAACCCAAAACTATAGATATACATTGATGGGTGACTGCCCGGGTAGATCCACGTAATTAAAGGATACTGTTTGCCTTCCTCATAGTTGGCGGGTAGCATCAAAACACCGCGTAAACGTTCACCTGTTTCTGTCTCTGATTCAACGAAACGGGTGTCACCAAATTGTAAGTCGTGCAGATGCGGATTGAGATCGGACAGCTGCTGTCGTTCGCCAGAGTCTACATCAAATATCCAGACTTCCTCTGGACGTGTCGCATCTTGCGCTCTGTAGACAATCTGTGTGTCGTTACTGACAACCTTTAAATCGTATTCATCCGCAATATGACGGGTTACGCAAATGGGTTCTTCAAATAGACAGGTAGCACGTGCCTCAGACGTATTTATTAAATAAAAACCGTCTTTCTTTGTTTCTGGATCATGCGTCTGGACGCAGATGGACTGCACATCGCTTGATTGCCAAACGACGTGGGTATTCACTTTCGCGACAATACCCATGATGTGTTTCTTCAATGCTTCTGTCAGTTTCCGGGCACTGCTGCCGTCTGCTGCGAATTCCCAGATATTTCCGTCAATGCCGCAGAAAAACGAGTCTCCTGATGGGCACCATAACGGACGTGCATAAAATCGCAGTTTCTCTGTAAGGTCTGCGGTCAGATTCTGCTGTTTACCATCTTCGACTGAAACTATAAACAGACCCTCCGATTGAGCATATACCAGATACTTACCGTTTGGGGACCAACTCACGAATAGCGGATTTTCCCCGATATTTGTAGCCAAACTTCGGACTGGTGTGCTATCTAAAGGGACTAATAACAACTCAAACAAGATTTCTTGAGATGTCGATTCCTCTTCTCGTATTATATTGAGTACAGCAACCGCGGTATTATCTGGAGAGAGTGTAATGTTTCTCGTAAACAAGTCTCGTTTGAGAACTTGCACATCACCTGTGTCAACGTTGAAGACACCTAAATCCCCTTTGACCCATACGAATTGATCTAATTCTTCATCTGAAGAAGACCGTTCATCCGTATCCGTATGCCAAACGTTTATGGCTTGTGGAACTATTTTAGATGAGATAATTGTGGAAAGGTCCATATCTTCGGGACGTAACTTTGTGATGATATGTTTTCCATCTGAAGTCCACTGCGGTGCTTCAAGACCGTGTGTTGCAGTAATCGGTTTTTCGCTCACTTGCCGCAGTTTATTTTTCACCCTATCCCAAACCCAAAGATGAGGTGCCCCCATTCGGTCAGAACAGAACGCTAAGTAGTTTCCATCTGGCGACCACCGTGGTGCCCAGTCAACCCCCACATCTGCTCCGAGTTTATGCGTTTCCTTCGTTTTGATGTTGGTAGCCCACACCTCATGACTATGATTTTCTGTCAATGCGCCGGTCAGTTGATGCGGCGAAAATTCAGCGGACTGTTGTTCAAACGACGATTTTCGGTCAGGATCTATCACGACATAAGCAAGCCATGCACCGTCTGAGGAAAGTTGCATGCGTGAACGTTCTGATAACGACTTAATTTTCAGTATAGCCGAGCTCATTCTATCTATCATACTAATTTCTCCTTGTAACGAATGTTGAGAACTGTGTCCCGTTCCAATTGAACTATCTACTGTATCCTGAATTAATAAATCGTATTGTCTTAACCGCTGTTTTGCGCGTCGCAGCCGACTCTTAATCGTATTTTGTGATACGCCCAAATACTTACTTATCTCAGCAGATGTCATCTCTTGAAAATAGTGGAGTGTGATTACCTGTCGATCACTTTCCTTTAGTTTTGAAAGCAGCTTTTGTGCCAATTCGCGTTGTGCTTCAACAGTATCCCGCTCATTTTCTAAAGCCACATATCGTGAATATGTATCTGTATCTGTTTTTATGATATGGCTCTCACGTAACAATTCGGACATTGATCGATTTTTTCGGAACCACGCTATACAGAGATGATTAGCAATCCTAAAAAGCCATGCTGGAAACTTCAGCGGATCCCTCAGATTTTCGAGATTTTGATACGCTTCGAGGAATATTTCCTGAGTAATGTCTTCAGCAATGTGGAAATCCCCAATTTTCCGCAAGGCATACGCGTGAACCTGCGCATGGTATTTACGAACTAATCTCGCAAAGGCAGCTTCATCACCGGCAAGTGTAAATTGAATCAACGCAGCATCGTCTGTCTTCATCTGACATCTCCTGAAAGGTGTTATTGCGTAGAATTATAGTAGAATTTGTGAACAGTACATACACATTACCTTGTATACACTGACTGAATCCGTGACACACATCGACGTTGGTTTGCAGTATTGTCAGCGTGTTGTCAATTGTTTTCAGATAATTGTTGATTTTAATAACTGGATAATACGTTTCAAGGGAGGCGTACTTAAAAGCACGAAGAAGTATCTGATGAGTTATTTCACTTTTCACTATATAGTCGCGAATTAGATGGAAAAAGGTGCATAATTTTAATTTTGAATACCATTTTATAAACGCACCGAGCGACAGTGTATTGTGTTAATTGGATATTATTCGGATTAAAATGGTAACAAATTTAGCAGGCGACGCCAAATCGTAACCACGGAATTAGTTATGAGTCGTCAGTCTAAATTCTCACAGGACTTTGATAACCACAATCGTCATATCGTCGTTCTGTTGAGCGTCGCCAGAAAAATCACGGACATCGTTAATAATCGCATCTATTATCGCTTCTGCGGTCAGCGTTGCGTCCAATCCTGTGATAAGGTGGACCAAACGGTCGGTCTCCATATAAAATCGGTCAGGGTTGTTCCTTTGAGGGGCTTCAGTAATGCCGTCGCTGAAAAGGACGATTGAATCTCCGGATTTCAGTTCAATTGGAGGTGTCTCTTCATATTCAGAGGATTGAAAGGCACCTAACGGCATTCCATCTATCGAGATCTCTTCAACATTGTCTTCTCCGCGCTTGATAATAGAGTAAGGGATGCCAGCGTTGGCATATTTAAGCGTCTTATCTTCTGGATCGATGGTCAATATTGCCATTGCGCAATTAGTATACCGTTGAAATCGAGGATAAAGATTCTGGTTCAGTGCCTGCAATATTTGAGACGGAGACACCTGCAACTGCGCCACAGAATGCAGCGCACCAGAAGATAAAACGGCATTCATCGCACCTTTCATACCTTTGCCGGTAACATCTGCCAACACAACAGCAAGCGTACCGTTACTAAGTGGAACATAGTCAAAGAAATCCCCACTGACGGTGCGCGCAGAGTTACAGACCCCCGCAATCTCAAACCCCGGCACTTCAGGCGACGTTTGTGGGATTAACCCCATCTGCATCTCTCGCGCATCAGCAAGCTCGGAAACCGCTTCCCGCTGATACGCTAAAACTTGTTGACGCTGCTGGTAGTAGCGATACGCCAAAATGCCACAAAGCAACATTAACACAACAATCGCGCCGCCTACAGGATAGAGAATCCACTTGTTTTGATACCACGGCAACACAACAGTCAATGTTAGACGTGCAGGGTCGGAATAGTTGAGGTCCCGGTCAATCGCAGCGACCTCAAAAGTATAAGTGCCCGGTTTATCAAAACTGATGTTGAATGTATCCGATAGTGTCGGTTTACGCCAATCGGCATCGATCTCTTTAATGCGAACCCGATACTGTCGTTTTTCTGTCACGGTTTTGAAGTCGATACTGCTATACTTAATAGTTACACGCGTATTGGTGGTAATGTCTTTAATTGTTTTGAGAGATCCGGTTTGGGCAGATGTTTTGTGACTCTGAACTGAAACGATACGCACACTCGGTGAAACCCGATTCGGATTGTATTGGGATACCCCTTCAAGCGTCGCAAACCAGAGTCGTCCGTCCGAGTCTTGATAAATTTTCGAGACCTGATCACTGATGAGTCCATCTCGCGTATCTAAAGATACCCATGAGGTGCCATCGTATCGAGAGACACCACCGCTGAGTGTCCCAAACCACAGAAAACCGTCCCGGTCTTGGTAAATCGAGACTGCATCATTTTGTGTGAGTCCATCAGCGGTCGTGAAGTTGACAAACTTTTCGCCGTCATATCGGGAGGCTCCATCGCCGCCTGTGGTTCCAAACCAGAGGTTTCCTGCTTTGTCTTCATGGATCGCCCAGATAGAGTTGGATGCGAGCCCATCATCCGTGGTAAAGTTGACGAACCGATCACCGTCGTATCGAGAGACACCACGGGCAACGGTTCCAAACCAGAGAGAATCCTCCCGGTCTTGATAAATTGCGATCACATAATTTTGTGCCAATCCATCGTCGGTTGTGAAGTTAACAAAATTTTCACCATCATATTGAGAGACACCACCACCAGCTGTTCCAAACCAGATATAGCCCTCTCGATCTTGATGGATCGCCCATACGGAATTATTGGGGAGTCCCTCATTAATTGTGAAGTTAACAAACTTTTCGCCATCGTATTGGGAGGCTCCGCCTTGTGTTCCAAACCAGATGTGACCCTCTCGGTCTTGATAAATCGAATTTACAGAATCGTGTACGAGTCCCGCATCGGTGGTAAAATTGATAAACTTTTCGCCATCATATCGACTAATTCCACTCCTGGTTCCAAACCAGATGTAACCCTCCCGGTCTTGATAAATGGTGAAAACAAGATTGCTCACGAGCCCATCAGCAGTCGTGAAGTTGATTACCCCGTTGCTATCGTATTGACTGATTCCATTGCCCTCGGTTCCAAACCAGATGTAACCCTCCCGGTCTTCATGAATCGCCGATACAAAGTTAAATGCGGAGCCCTTACCGATTGTGAAGTTGATAAACTTTTCACCATCATACCGAGAAGTCCCACTGCTTGTCCCAAACCAGATGTAACCCTCCCGGTCTTGATGAATCGCCGATACAAAGTTGGATGCAAGCCCCTCATCCGTGGTGAAGTTGACGAACTTTTCGCCATCATACCGAGAAACGCCGTCGTTTGTCCCGAACCAGATGTAACCCTCCCGGTCCTGATAGATCGTCGCTACAGAGTTAGATACGAGTCCCTCATCTGTGGTGAAGTTGATAAACTTTTCACCATCATACCGAGAAACGCCAACCTCCCAAGTGCCAAACCAGAGGTGTCCCGCTTTGTCTTCATAAATCGCTCGGACAAAGTTGGATACGAGTCCCTCATCCGTGGTGAAGTTGACGAACTTTTCACCATCATACCGAGAAACGCCGTCGTTTGTCCCGAACCAGATGTAACCCTCCCGGTCCTGATGGATCGCGGCTACAAAGTCGAATACGAGTCCCTCATCCGTGGTGAAGTTGATAAACTTTTCACCATCATACCGAGAAACGCCAACTCCCCAAGTGCCAAACCAGAGGTATCCCGCTTTGTCCTCATAAATTGCCCGGATAGAGTTGGATGCGAGTCCCTCATCCGTGGTGAAGTTGACGAACTTTTCGCCATCATACCGAGAAACGCCACCGTCGTTTGTACCAAACCAGAGAAAACCCTCTCGATCTTGGTAAATCGACTCGATATAGTTATCTTTCAATCCATCCAGATAAGTGTAGTTTTTCCATGTCCCATGTTTAAAAGGAGGAAAACTGAAAACAATACTCTCCGTTTTTTCGGAACTAACGGAGACAGTTATATTTGCAAAACTGCTATACGCGTCCGGGGTGTGGCAACGTAATTGATACGACCCAGGTTCCAGGTTGATGAATTTATATCTGCCTACTTTGTCTGAAAAGGTCGTTACCCGTCTTTGGCGGGGACCACTCTCGCCAAGTGATAATGCTTCCACAAGGACACCAACATGTGGGGTATTATCAAGCGTTAACAGGTGCCCAGAGATGCTGATAGCCTTCTGTAGCGTCAAGTTCATGTTCACACGCGCACCCGTAGAGAGTTGCACGCCCATCTTCCAATTGCCTCTGTCCCCGTGGGTGGCTTGAATATCATAGTACCCACTTGCTGGATAGACCGAAAACTGGTAATTCCCTTTGGCGTCGGTCTCTGTTTTGGAAATCAGGGTCCTGCCTTGCCACAGGTACACGATGGCATTGGATAAAGGCTTCCCCGCTTCATTGGCAACGACCCCTGCTATCACTGCACGGGTAGATGGAAAAACGCGCGCTGTTAAAGCCCAATTCTGGTAACCGTTTGAGACCTTCATCAGGCAACGGTTTTTACCTGAGCGCAACGAAACGGCAACCCTATCTTCATCGACGACAATGGGTCTCCTAACTATCTGAGTGTGTACCCTTTGACCGTTGAGGAAAACCGAAACGCCGTCATCACTGCCGACAAGCATCTCTCCATCGCCACCTCGCTCGCTTTCCAGTAGGCAGAACGCATAGCAGACCGCTTCTCGATGGTTTCCAACAGCATGAAGCAGATTGATGAGGTTTCCTTCGCTACGGTATACCGTCCAGGTCAACGTTTTGCCTTCAGCAGTGGTCACTGTATCGCCGGGTTTGGGATTAACAGAAGCCTCGCCGTTAACTGACGCGAGGAAATCGGTCTCCAAATCCTCTGGAAAGAAGGGACCCAGTACCAACCATTCCTTGATAAACGTGCCATCAACCGAATGCGTGGGAATGCTATCTTGGGCGTGTGTAACGGGAACGTAGAGACTGAAGAAAACGAGAATCCAACACTGTGCAGAAAAGAGTTTTCGCATCTGTTCTCCAAATAAAATCGCTCATATAACATATTTGCCGAGTAACAAAGCCTTCAATTATTAATGACACGATTTGTCAGCGAAAAGAGTGCATATTTTTAAAGTGCAAAGGACTCTAAAACTTATTTATGAGATGCTCTCTAATAAATGAAGGTAGGATTGTCCGCAATTTTACCGAAAAGTCGTTCATTAATCAAGTCAAAAGCCACTGCCGACCATGAACTATTTAGTTTTCCATTTTTAACTAAATTTTCAGGCCCCAGGCCCGGTAGGTTCGGTTTCCTAACCGAACCGGATTTGCTTATTAGAAAATCACCCAATCTCCGTGTGCAGAAAAGAAAGGAAAGTACCAACGAACAACACCAACAAAAACAGAATCAACAGCAATAAATCGACAATTGCCGCATCAAAATCCGAACTAAAGTGGTGTTGATCCTCAAACTTCGGGACGGCATCAAAGTTCACAGGTTTTTGCGATGTCCCTTCTGGGATACCGACCGCATGCGGACTCGCAGGATCCGCGCGATCCGTATCAATGAGGAATTGCCGAAACTGTTTTGCGTATTGGCGTGTTTGAGAGATGAAGTCTAAATGGCGAGACAAACCGGTACCCGCAAGACCTTCAAAGGCGTACTGCACAATGGCTGCTGGCGAAATACGGGTAAGCGACCGAGCGGTTTGGATCTGACGGAGTTCCTCAGAAAGGTAGCTGGCATGTAAGCGATCGCGTAATTCTGCGTCTTTATTAACATATTCCGCCCCCAATGCTGTTGCAATTGTTGCAGGCGTTTCTTGTTTCGGCGGTTCTTTGATCCGAGCAAGATAGCGTTCCTGCAAATCTTCGCGTGAATCCCGTGCCTGCGCCATAAATTCTCTGGCGGAAGGACGGGCGTGCAAACGGTTACCAACGGAACCGAGGGCGTTTGGCAGTAGCACCACCCAAACCGTCCAAATCAATAATAGAATCGCTAAACTCGTTGAGGATTCTCTGACACGACTGGAAACAAGGATTCCCAAGAAAATAAAAATTGAGGTATAAATCAACGCGACACAGATGATCAAACCCAACCGTACCCAATGGCTCCCGCTGAATGGAACGGATTCTGAAAGGTATATGATGGAGATATTGACAATCGCTCCAAGCAAAAAAGGAATGGCGATCGTAAAGAAAGCACCGAGGAATTTACCACAAATCACGGCACTCCGGGAAATACTATTTGATAGCATCAACCGCAATGTGCCACGTTCCTGCTCACCAGAGATGGAGTCAAACGTAAACAGAATACCCATGAAACTTAATAGAACAGCCGTCACGAATCCCCAATCGATTTTGATATAGTCCGGCATGATGCTTCTTTCGCTTGGCACCTGCTCTGAAATGAACAATATATCAACATTGGGTGGATAGGTTAACCCCCATATTTCTGTGAATTCGTAGGAGACATCTCCGTTCCACCAGCGACGTGTCCGTCTTTCAGAGTTGCCGCGGACTTCATCGAGTAGAAGTCTTTCGCCACCATCTGCACAAAAAGCCAGAGGGCTCGGTTTTTTGTACAGGTGTCCAGGACCCATTAGCACCAGATCATACAGCGTCTCGCACCGAGATTGCAGTCGGTTTTCTGATGCAATAGTCCGCCCTCGGTAGATGCTTATTCGCTGCTTGTGTTCTCCAAGATACACAACGGCATTGACAATCATCAGTATTAGAATTAATAGTGTTGTGAGTGCGAAACGGAGACTACT
>JAGFCB010000283.1 GCA_022394775.1 Candidatus Poribacteria bacterium | reverse complement strand
TATAATCTTTCATGTCAGGATAATACATGGGAAACTCCTTCAATGGGTTGCTTTTCATTAAAGGATACCCATTATCCTGACACGACTCAACTTTATTTATGAACCACCCTCAGTTAATTGAGGGTGTTGCATTATTCATGGCGGTTTCGTACCGCAAACTGTTAGTTTGCGGGCAATCAACGGACAACAATGAATAGCATCTGTCGCTCAAAGACCACAATCTAACAGATTGTGGTACAAAAGAGTTCTTCTTGTTAGATTTTACGAGTTGCAGCACGACTTACTATTGTTGGGGTCGCAATAATTTATGAAACCCCCTCAGTTAATTGGGCACTCTCAAACAGTCTGAATCCCTATAACAGGCATTCAGACTGGAAACCCAAACTAAAAGTTTTGCGGCGTACTTGAAGAAATCCGCAGAAACACCCAAGCAATACGCAGAAATACCCAAGCAAAAACACCCCCAGCAAAAACCCCAGATGCGACGTGCATCATGCTACAAATATGCCACTTATTTATGGGCCTCACTATAAAAGTTAAATTTTTTCGGCATTATGCAACCGTTTGGGTATATAATTGTGTCTTTAACTATAAAGGGAAGGATAAAATGATATTATAAATTCATATTGGTGATGGACAGAAATTAGGGAGCATTTGAATGGTCAACAATAATGTCGAATTGATTCACAGGATTTTGTCAGGTGAAGACGAGGCGTTCAGCGTCTTAGTCCGCAAGTATCAAAGGCGTGTTCATGCCCTGATATGGCGGAAGATAGGGGATTTTCACATCGCTGAAGAAATTACGCAAGATGCTTTCCTCCAAGTGTATAAAAAGCTTTCAACACTTAAGAATCCGAAACTATTTGATGGGTGGCTTTATGTGATTGCGAACCGCCTTTGTCTTAATTGGATCCAAAGAAACAAACCGGCAATCCGTCAACAATCCATAGAAACCACACCGATAGAAGAAATAGAAGAATCGTTTTATGCTAATTATGAATCCGAGCACCGTGAAACCGAGGCGACTGAACATCACCGTGAAATTGTCAAAAACCTCCTTGAAAAACTGCCGGATAGTGAACGCACGGTTATGACCCTCCACTATCTCGGCGAAATGTCATGCCAGGCGATTGGCGAATTCTTGGGTGTCTCTGCGAATACCGTTAAGAGTCGTCTGCAACGCGCACGCAACCGTTTAAAGAAAGAAGAAAATATGATTCGCGAAACGCTCAGTAGCGTCCAATTACCTGTCAACTTTGTGGAGAATATTATGCGGCAAGTCGCTGGTATTAAGCAGATTGTCCCGACAAGCGGCAAACCTATTGTGCCGTGGGCAGTTTCTGCTGCAACTGCCATCTTTATTTTTCTGATAATCGGGGCTGGTTCTCAACACCTTGCCCGTTTTCAGCAACCCTACAACCTGAATTCGCAATCGGAAGCCACGGTTGAAATCATTGATGCTCCGATTGTCTTTGATACACAAACAAAACCGGATTTACGAAACCAAGCTGGACGTTCCGATAGCATTGGTAAAAGTAAAAGCGTCGGTCCACAAGTTTCAGAACCGATTATGATTGCCGCCGCGCAAGTAGAAAAGGAGACGCGCCCATCAACAAAACGCCAGTGGGCACAAGTAAGCGGTCCAACAAAAGGGCGTTCAGTATCAAACATATTAGCAAGTTCCTGGGGGGATGTTTACGCAGTTTCTCGAATCGGTATCTACAGATCAACACCTGACGCGCCTGCCTGGACGCTTGTGAGTCCACTGCCTCCAGAGGCTTCTACGGATAACCACAGAATACAGATGGCGGAAGGGAACGATATCCTCTATCTTGCCTTCCCTAACGGTGTGTTCGCTTCAAAAGATAGAGGCGAGACATGGGCAAAACTTGGCGAGCGTCCAAAGGGAGTCGTTATCGGGCTGGTAATAACGGACGATGCGCTGTACCTCGCGTTTCGAGATGAAGGTATCTTCCGATCTACAAATGCTGGTAAACAGTGGATGCGACTTAACTATGAAATAGTAGATAGTGAGATACTCTCAGTCGCTGCGATTGAAAACACAGTGTTTGTCGGAACAAACAAAGGACTGTACCGTTTACATTCAGGCGCGTGGGAGAAATTGCGAATAGATACCACGAAAGCTATCCACTCTCTATCGGTCTCTGAAAATAATGTTTATGTTGGGACAGGACGCGACCCATCTCAATTGGAGACTGCTGAAGGAAGAGAAGCGTACATGGCAGAACTTATGGAGAGAATTAAGGAAAATAACAGTGCAAGTTTATGGAAAATTTTCCGCTCAACCGATTTAGGGAATTCATGGACTGAGATAACACCGACCAGCAACTCATACATGATGAAAATTGCGACGGAGGTTAAAGTCTTGGCATTTGGAAAGAGCATTCTGGCATTAGGAATGGTGAATTTCCGTTCAACTGACGGTGGAGAAACATGGACAGAATTGAGTCGGAATTCAAGGACGACACTCAGTCGTTCCCCTGCGATAGCAGTGGATGAGAATACCTTCTTCAGAGTTGCTTCCTCTGAACTTACGCGCTCAACCGATGGTGGTGAATCGTGGCACTCATTTACGAACGGGTTAGTAGACGTTTCAATATCCAACTTAGTAAATTTCAAAAATGCGATCTACACGAGCAACTCCAAAGGTGTTATGAAATCCATGGATAGCGGTGAGTCGTGGAAAAATCTTCCGTTGACTTCTGATGAACTCACGCTAAAACGAAAAGAAAAAGGCTACCCGCTGATTTCTCCAAAATTAGCAATCGCCGATAGCGTCCTTTATGGGGCAGCGACTGCTTCAATTACACAAAATAAATTAAGCATCTGCCGTATCTCTGAGAATGGAAATGTGTTAGTCCCTATCCATGGGGTACCCGCTGTTGGTGAAGACCCTCCCATCACAGATACAAAGGCATGGGCGGATATAGCGGGGCAATTTGAAATATCGCCCAGTGCATTTGCGGTCAGTGGCAAGACTTTTTACGTAGAACATAGAGGGCAGCTTCTGAGATGGAAACGCGGTGAGGTGGAATGGTTTAACATGGGTCTGGTAGATGAAGGCAAAAGCGAGGAAGCAAACAATCGCTTTATGAAAAAGCTGAGACTTGCTGTTTTTGAGGAAACCATCTACGCAGGGAAACGCGATGGAAATCTCCTTCAATCGTTCGATAGCGGCAACACATGGAAGGATTTGACTTCAAGTCTGCCCTTACGTTTTGAGCGTTTCAATGATATAACCTTTGCGGGTTCAACGGTCTATGTTGCTACGGATGCGGGTGTCTTGACTTCAGAAGACGGTGAACATTGGCACGCAATTACCGATACGGCAGGAACGCACACGCTCATTGATCGAATCGCTGTGGATATCCCGACAGTTTATGGTGCCAACAATGAAGGGGTCTATCGCTTGAATCATCGCGACGCATGGGAAAAAATCTTGTCAGAAGTGCCAGATCGTGTTGTTTCTCTTGTTATTAATGGCGATCAATCTTATATCGTTACGAAACGGCGCGGGATGTTCCGCATTTCGATTGAAAAAGAATAGTAGGAAACGGTGAGAACTTTAAGAGGAAAGAAATCTAAATCTAAAAATGCAAAAGTTATCCATCCTTGCTTATCTCGCGCTTTTCTCAATAGTGGCAACTGCTCTATGGTATTTTGGACATCATCGACCTGCTGAAGAAATACTGAGGGCTGAACCACAGCAGATATATCGCCCTGTAACGCCATTAGCAACGGATACATCCGCCGCTAAGCAGCAGACAGCAGGCACCAATCCTGTACACGCATCCTCTAAAGAAACACGAGAGTCGTCCGTTACTGAGATTAGCAATGGGACTTCTCCTTCCTCAATTGAGGATGTGTCCGACACTGGCATCCAAAGCCAAAACGATGTCAAACGGACTAAACACGGAAATACACAACACGATCACTCACACGAAAAAGCTATCTCCGTGTCCGAAAAAATTAAGATGATGGAAAGAGAACACAATGAAATCATAGACAATGCACTACAACAATCAGAAGCCGCACTCTCCCGATTGACAGCGGACTCAAAGACGATAGTAGCAATGCTGAATCAAATGCCGCTTGAAAAACAGCGCGCTTTATTAAACGAGTTCCGAAAATCAATTTATTCAGAAGCATCCGAAGTCCATTTCCCAGAAGAAATAAGCCATCTCCTTCCAGATCTGGTAGATCTGGCAGACCAAACCTGGAATTTCTTCGTAGACGCTTGGGCAGACCACGGTTATAGGATTCCATCGGAGTGGCAGGAACTCAATTAGACCCAAACTACAAGTGAAGCATAAAGTTCTACTTCACGATTACAGCCAAACCTGTGTTGGAACTGAAGAATTTTCACAGGTTTGGCTGTTTCGCGTTCTACTGAAAAACCGCGTCAACAGGAACGTCCAATTTAGCGTTAAAACCCACGATTCAACGGAGATTTTGTTCTATAAACTCATATTTATAGTAGATAGAGAATAGCAGTAGAAAAGGTGGGGAATAAACCAACATCTTACCCAATTTTCCAAGTTCATAACTACTTACAAGGAGATATTACAAATGAACACACTCACCCCCGATGCTCTAAAAGCGTATCGGACAGAGAACGATCTTTCACAGGACGAGTTCGGGAAAAGAGCTGGCATCGTACCATCCACTATCTCACGCTTCGAGAGTGGGGCAGGCAACCTAAGCGAGGAAACAGAAACTAAAGTTTTGGAATTCATGAACCAAACAACACAGGAGAAATCTGCCACGCCGGTAACACTGGAGAACACCTCCATTGAGAATATCATTGACGAGAGCCGCATCAATACAACCACCAATCAAATTATCGAGAAACTCATCACAAGAAAGAAAGAATTCACGAACAAGGTTAAAAGCACCGTCCGAGACCACCTCAGTCAGATAAAACGCTCGTGTAAATGGAGCGGAGCGTCAAGGAAAAAAGAAGCGGGCTTTCCTACCAAACACAGAAGATTGGAAAGAAAGCCCGAAGAATCAATGAAAAGAATCCTTAGTTTCTGCTTGGCTTTCCTATTGCTTTGCAGCCGCGCCGTTGCCCAAGAATCTTGGATGCCGGATCCGAGACTCCGAGAAGCTGTTAGAGAAGCCCTCGGTTTTCAATCCGATGAACCTTTTACCCGCGACGATTTACTACAACTCGATAGACTTGATCTCTGGCGACTCGATGTCGAAGACCTCACCGGCATCGAACATGCCACGAATCTGACCTGGTTTTCTTTCGCTGAAAACGATGTTGCCGACCTCTCACCGCTCGCAGACCTAACCGCACTTGAAACCCTATACGGCTGGTCAAACAGACAGATTGTTGATATTTCGTCGATAGCGAACCTCACGGCGTTGCGGACCCTGAACCTCGCGGCCTGTAATATCTCCGAGATCAACGCCCTCGCAGACCTAACCGCATTAGAAAACTTGAACCTTGGTTACAATAAGATTGAAAATATCGGACCCCTCGCGAATCTAAAGCAACTCACGGAATTACGCTTGATGGCTAACAAAATCGTTGATATTCGTCCATTGACGCATCTAACGCATTTGAAGACGTTATGGATTGCTGATAACCTGATCACAGATTATCGTCCGATTCAGGCGTTGGACATCCTCGAACTTATACGTGATGAGGTCTGTGATTTTCCTGATGGATTAACGACCCCGGGGCTCCGCGAACGCATTGAGAACCGGAAGTATCCATCCGTTTTCCAGGCGTGGAGCCGTATCAGCAACCGTCCCGAACTCTCGTATGAGGAGGGGGTTGGACTCCACGATTTATTCTGGTCTTGTTGTACGCAGTTTGGGCTTCGCTGGCGACAAACAGAGAATGGCGTTAAACTCGTCGGCAATTTAGAGAAGGCACGCGCAGAACGTGAGGCGTTATTGCGCGAGAATCCGAACCTCATTTTATTACCCCAAATCTTCATGCGTGATGCTTTTCCGAGCGACTTTTATCATGAAAATTGGCCGTATTGGATAACAGACGCTTCTGGCAATCGCGTGCTCGACCCCGGATACCCTGCTTATCTTATGGATTTTACGCATCCACAGGTCATTGACCTCATTGTTAAACAAGTCATTGAGACGAAACGCTGTGGACTCTATGATGGCATCATGCTCGATTTCTGGAATGAGCGGTATCCGGTACTCCGCATTGACTGGTCTCAATCCGGCTACCGGGGAGACGCAGCTGAGCAACGCGCACGCGATGCGATTATCACGCGGATCCGCGAGGCTGTCGGTGACGATTTTTTGATCATCGTCAATACGAACCGCAGAAAACCGATGCGCGCCGCACCTTATGTCAACGGCTTGTTTATGGAGACGCTCCGGGATAATGACAGTGGATACACACATGAAGGCTTACGTGAGATTGAAAGCACGCTCCTTTGGGCTGAAAAAAATCTCCGAGAACCACAGATCAACTGTTTGGAAGGGTGGGGCATTGTATCTCAGTCCCCGGCATCTCCAAACAACCGTAGATGGATGCGTGTTTTCACGACGATGAGTCTCACACATTCAGACGGGTATGTGCTTTACAACGATGGAATTGACCATACCCACGACTGGTACGATTTCTATGATGCCGACCTCGGACGACCGATCGGACCGAAAGCCGAAACGTATCGCAACATCGACGGACTGTTTATCCGGGAGTTCGATCACGGATGGGCAGTATATAACCGAAGTGGTAGAGAACGCACGGTTCAGCTCCGGGAAAAAGTCTCGGGTGTCGCAAGCGGCGTAGAAAACGAACGCTCGCATACGATACCCGACCTCGATGGCGAGATTTACCTGAAAACTGTCGAGGTCTCAAACCCGCTCGATGTCAACGGCGATGGATCTGTCAACATTCTTGACCTCGTTATTGTCGCGAACGCTTTGGGTAAAGACGCACCTGATGTCAACGGTGACGGCACAGTGAATGTACTGGATCTGGTTGTCGTCGCGAACGC
The DNA here is from genome assembly GCA_022394775.1 of Candidatus Poribacteria bacterium. Classification (GTDB taxonomy): domain Bacteria; phylum Poribacteria; class WGA-4E; order WGA-4E; family WGA-3G; genus WGA-3G. Next base: position 694 of record JAGFCB010000283.1, on the reverse strand, counting down.
TTTTCAATAGTGAAAGGAAAAATCGACTTATGGCTAAAAAACTGGAAATTGGGGATACAATTTTGAACGTGAAACCATAGAAAGCCATAGTGAGGACACCTCTGCTTATATCGTCTCCTGTGTTCGTATCAAGGAGAGTTTGGGTTTCGGACCTTTGATGCGTTTCGATAGATGTGGCAAGATATACCGATTAGAATCCTTGCGCGAAACCTGCTTCGGAATACCATTATATTTCGGGGTCTGCTTTTCAGTTTCTTTTCCCATAAGAGCACCTTTCATAAAGTAATAGCGATGTAAAGTGGAAAAAGAGGCATGAACTATCTGCTCTAACTCCACTATTTTACGACATCCATAGGTTTTACTCAATATGACTTCTATCTTAAAATTGTCCAAACTTTAGTAATGTTTAAATGAAAACGGAGATATTTGCGTTTTTGAAATTATGCACCCTTTCCGCTTATAAATTGCGTCATTAACAATCAAAATTCATAAATCAAAAAAAGTGAAAACGGAATAAAATTTCCCCTCACTTTTCGTATTAAGGTCGGATGGCTTTGGTCAGTAAGGTTATTTTCCCGATCACTGACAGGAGATTGAATCTTTTCATGAAATTTTGCTTATACCCAGTTCTGTTTGTAGTATTGATGATACCTTTTTCAACCTTAGCGGAGACAGATACAACTGAAAAGGACAC
>JAGFCB010000061.1 GCA_022394775.1 Candidatus Poribacteria bacterium | reverse complement strand
TGTGCTTCAAGCAGTCCGCCACACTTGACGAGTTTGACGTTGATGCCGTCAACGCATTCAGCAAGTACCGGAATATCACTTGCGCGCTTGACGCTTTCATCGGCAATGATCGGTAATTCCGAGTTTTCGCGGACAAACTTGAGTCCTGCCAGATCATCAGGTTTTGTTGGCTGTTCAATGAGCTCAACACCATACCGCGCAAGTTCACGAATCTTGTTAACCGCATCTTTCGGTGTCCATGCTGTATTCGCATCGACATAGATAGGCTTATCCGTTACATCTCGGAGTGCTTCCATTATTTCAATATCACGCGGTGTACCGAGCTTGACCTTTAGAATCGGATATGCCGCGGCATGTCGGGTTTTCTCTGCCATTACCTCTGGTTCATCAAGTCCGATAGTAAACGATGTACAAGGGGTATTCTGTGGGTTAAGTCCCCAGAGTTGATAGAGCGGAACGCCGAGTTTTTTGCCGAGTCGGTCGTGCAGTGCCATATCAATAGCAGATTTCGCAGCGTAATTGCCGCCGAGCGTTGCCTCAACAGTCGCCATCACATCGTGGATCGCATCGAGATTGTCAGGAAGTACTGGGGCAATAGTTTCTAACGCAGCACTGACCGTCTCAACAGTTTCACCGTAGAACCGAGCGGGTGCAGTTTCACCGATGCCACCATCAATCTCTACCGAGATTACCTGTCGGTATGCATCTGTTGCGCGGCGCGCAATCTTGAACGGATGCTTAAGTTGTAGATCTGTAATTCGAGAGACGATCCTCATTTTTTAATTTTCCTTGCGGTTCGTTCAGGTAGATCGTGCCTTCGACATGTCTTTCTCTAAACCCGCTTTCCACTAAATTCCAAGCGACGCGTTTTTATCTAATCAGAAGAATACGCTTGTGTTTCTTTTAAGTACGCCATGAAACGCTTCCGTTCTTCCACCTCAACACCGCTATCCGATTTTAGGAAAGCCCATGCCCCAAAGAAGACAGCGTGAGCCTCTTCTATAGCAGACGTATTTTTCTGGTTCAAGGATCGGATCTCAAGCGTCATCGCCATTTTGTTTGTCTGCTGGATTTCAGGAGTTGTCCGATCTTGAAGCGTGACGATCGGCGTTTTGAAAAGTGTCTCGTTGAACTGTTCGAGGATCCGCTTTAGAAATGTTTCTGTCCCTTGATTGCCGCGATAGTGCGCTGCGATCAAAGGCGGTTCATCTTTACGCCACTCCGCGTGGTTAATTTGCAAATAATACCCTCTTCCCTCAATAGCATTAATTGTCTGTATCCGCTTCTCTATAGTCAACTCTTGTCCGGGAGCATGAATATTATAGACCTTCGCGCCAGCAAGTTCGAGCAGCTCTTTCAAGGTTGCGATCAGTTTTTTTGTGGTAGGCGTATCGCCTCGTGAATCCAGAACGATGACCATTGACGCAAACGCGCCGCCTGCAATAGGATGAAGTTTCGTATGCACCACCATCGCCCGATTTGGGATAATGTTAATTTTTCGTTTTTGGGCATAGTAGCCCGTCTTGGAAATGTGTAACGTTGTTTCAATTGGAGCCGTTGACATTGGATCGGTTGACATAAAGAAATGTCCCTCGGTATCCGTAGTTGCAGTTAACCCTGGATCCGTCTGTAATTGGACATCTTGCAGCGGTTCCCCAGAGTCCGCATCAGAAACTTGTCCTTGCACAATAGCAATGTTGGTGTCCGTAAAGTTAACCGTTAGCGATGTGCGCTTTTCACCGTAAGAGGCTTCTACGGTCGCTGTACCGGGTGAATCAGGCGCGTAGAGATAGAAGTTCGATGAACCGCGCTTTGATAATTGACGGGTCTCTGCCAATGTCCCAATTGAGGTTTGCATGTAGATGGGTTCACCGTCGGCGATGGGGATCCCTTCAGCATCAAGTGCGGTTACAGAAATACCGACGTAACCTTCACCATCAACTGGAAACGTATCCGTCCAAGGGGTAAGGCGAAGTTCTACTGCTGCCGGTGCAACTTTAAACCACTGGTGCGAAGGTAGACTGTGATTTCCGTAATAGTTCACCAGTTCGGTTTGGACAAAATGGACACCGTTTGCGAGGGGTTCTTCAATCGCGACAGTAATTACATCTGTGTCGCGGTCGTAGTGATGCGGCACACTCACGTCATCAACCTTAACCCGGATAGAGTTTGTGAAAACCTGTTGCCGTTTGAGCATCCACGCGCCGCGCTGATGGAGTCCATCTTTAACCTGAATCTGAAGTAGTGGCGTTCTGGTCTGAATAATGGCTTCAGGTTGTGGTTCTACCAGAACGCCTTTCGGAAATCCTGCAGCAACATAACGGGCAATACCGAGAAAATAGCCGTAAGCCTCTTTTTTCAGATAGTTATCATCTTGCAGCCTCGCCTCTTCTTCCGGGTTCGAGAGGAAAGAGGCTTCACATAAAACTGCTGGACATTCAGTCATTCGCAAAACCCCAAAGCCTGAAGCAGCAACCAATTTATCTGAATAAAGTCCGGTCGATGGGAAACTCGGTAAGTGGAGCGCATCTGAGACACCGTGTTGGATATACCGAGCGAGATCGAGGCTCTGGCGCGAGTCGTCTGCATCGCCGTGATACCATGTAGAGGTATAGTTCGTCTCAGGATTATCAATGCCGTTATGGTGAAGCGAAATAAAAAAATCGGCACCACTTTCGTTGGCAATTTGACTTCGCATCGCGAGATCCACATACGAATCATCAAGACGCGTCATGACGACGGTAACACCAACCTCCTGTAGCATGTTGCGCAAGTGAAGGGCAACTTGTAGGTTGACCTCCGCTTCACGAACGCCTGTTGGACCTCGTTTGTAATCAGGAACGTGTCCTTGTCCACCGTGTCCGGGGTCGAGACAAATTTTGAATCCCTTGAGATGCCGAGCATAGGTAGGAGCCTCAACACGGGAAGACATCTGTTGTTCTGTAATTTTTTGACGGCGGGAGCAACTCGTAAACAGTAGGAAAAATGAGGTGATAACAACGATTATGTAAAGAAGACGGGTTCGCATCTGAAACCCCATATTTATTTTAGGCGCGAGTTCCACGTGTTAGGGTAAACCTATAATTACGATCGGCGGGGTTACAGACCCCGCCAGTGAAAAAGGATCAGTGCTATTGAAGAAAAATCGCACCTTAGAAAAGGTCATCAGTGCGTTTCTGACACGCTGTAGACATGCCTATCTGTTCCGTCTGGTCCGTCTCGCGCCTGATCGGGGACGTTCAAGGATTTCTTTCAAAATGATACCTTGACGGAAAGTTTGTGGCGACAAATTCAACAGTGATGTAACAGGGACGGATCGAATTCCCGGCGGAGATTTTGCAGGCACTGGCGGTGATTGAGGTCTCGGATTCTCAACAGGCTGAGTTGGCTCTTCTGCTGCCGGCGGTTCCGGTTCTTCAGAAGCTGCGGGTCTTTCATCCGTTTCGCCTTCGTCCTGCTGCGTTAGCATCTGCTCTAATTCAGTTGCGAACGGAAAATCTTCCATGAAGGGCGGTGGCGATGCCTCACCATCGCTTTCTGCGAGCGTGCCTTCCTCCATTTTCCTTTCAGCATCCATTTGTTGTGCTTTCCGCCGACGCGAATTACTTAAAACGAGTGACAAGATCACAACAACCAGTGGCACCAGCAGCTGGATAATACCTTCCATCGTTTTCTCCTTTATCGGATAGCGTTCCGGTTCCTTTAGAGTGTCGGCTATGAAAGTCCGAGTGAGTGCGAAGAACGCGTTGTATCTATCTCCTGTCCACCCGTGACGGGTGAAGCGATAGACTGCCGCATCTCCGTATCCGCGAGGATATTCCGGAGTTCATAATAATCCATAACGCTCATCCTTTCGGAAGTAAGCGTGTCAGCAATCGCGAGCGGTACTTCAGCATCAGCCTCAATAAGTTTGATCGTCATCTCCTCAACGAGTGCTTTATTCTCTTCCTCTTCCGCTTCCGCGCGAGCGCGTTGTTCTTCCGCCTTCGCCCGTGCGATCTTGAGTTCCGCTTGCGCTTGATCCGTCTGTAATTTAGCACCGACGTTCTCACCGACATTTATATCGGCTATATCAATAGATAGAATTTCAAAGGCGGTTCCAGCGGCTAAGCCTTTATCAAGGACCGTTTCTGAAATGCGGACAGGGTTTTCCAAAACTTCTTTGTGGCTTCCGGATGAACCGATCGTAGTGATAATCCCTTCGCCGACCCTTGCGCGGATGGTATCTTCAGTAGCACCACCGACGAGTCGGTCAATATCCGCTCTCACGGTAACGCGCGCTTTCACAATTAACTGGATACCGTCGCGAGCAACAGCAGTAATACCGCTGGTGGCATCGTCCTGACTCGGAATATCAATAATCTCCGGTGTAACACTCACTTGAACGGCTTGTAAAACATCTCTACCTGCAAGATCAATCGCGGCGGCTTGTGCGAAACCGAGTTCAATGTTCGCTTTATCCGCTGCAATAAGTGCTGCGACAACACTCGCGACACGTCCACCTGCAAGAAAATGTGCTTCAAGATCGTCAAGAGACAGGCTTAACCCAGCCTTCGTTGCGTTAATCTGCGGTTCCACAATCGCAGTGGGTGGGACACGCCGTAAACGCATCGCAACGAGATCGAAAATCCCTACTTTAACGCCTGCCGCAATAGCGGTAATCCACAACCCGATTGGAACGAGCCAACTCAGAATAATCAGGAATAGAACTATCGCAACAGCAATAATTGCAACAATTGTTGGTGTCATATTTATTTTTCTCCATTGATACGACGTGATCGCCCGACCGCGCCTTGAATATCAGGGTTATTGCTCTCCAATGTTTAAGTTGCCTTCACGGAACGCGTTTGCCAGGGATCGTGGGACTTCCGCTTCAGCCTCAACCACCTTTGCGCGCATCTCCTGAACGTTTGCAGTCATCTGTTGTTTTCGAGCGACCGCCATTGCGCGACGTTCTTCTGCCTTTGCTTGTGCGACAACGAGGTCAGCCTCGGCTTGCTCGGCTTGGAGTTCTGCCCCGATATTTTTCCCAACATTGACATCAGCGATATCAATCGAGAGGATTTCAAAAGCGGTTCCTGCGTCAAGCCCTCGATCTAATACTGTTTTAGAGATGATGTCGGGGTTTTCGAGTACATCTTCATAGGTTTCAGAGGCACCGATTGCACTGATGATCCCTTCACCGACACGCGCGATAATCGTCTCCTCACCAGCACCACCGACAAGTCGATTGATGTTCGTTCGCACGGTGATACGGACAGTCGTTATTAATTCAACACCGTCCAAAGCGAGTGCGCTGATGCGAGCCGTGGTAATCACACGCGGGTTAACACTGATCTGAACGGCTTCAAATACATCACGTCCAGCCAAGTCAATAGCGGCGGATCGTTGAAAGGTGAGTTCAATCCTCGCTTTATCTGCCGCGATGAGTGCGCTGACGACATTGAGCACATTACCACCAGCGAGGTAATGTGCCTCTAATTCAGAAGTTACCACCTTCAAACCTGCTTTGTGTGCACTGATCAAACCCTTGACAATAATATTCGGATTGACTCGCCTGAGACGCATTCCGATCAGGTCAAAGATACGGAGCGGAACGCCCGCTGCAATAGCGGCAATCCAAAGTCCAACAGGAACGAACCAAAAAAACGCGATGATAAAAATTAGAACAACAAGGGCTATTCCGCCTGTAAATAGATCTACCATTACCTATCTCCTGTGAATAGTTATTAGTCATAAGGCGGGTCTCTGATGTTTGATCATCTCTTTGTAACTGTTGTTACCTAATTGAAGCACCGACGGTTACCCAAAGGTGAACAACCATAAGTTATCTCTTAACTAATAACTAAAGACTTATAACTTACAACTATTCGATTATAAACTACGAACTACAACGCGATTTCCTTCCACAAAAATTACTTCAATATCAGTTTCCGGGGCAACAAATTCGCCTTGTGTAACAATATCAACGCGATGCCCACTGATTAAGGCGGCACCTGCGGGTCGCAAAGGCGTGAGTGTTTTACCAGATTTACCGACCAAACTTGCTAATTCCGACGGCGGTGCTTGGAAACCCTCCTCTTTATTTTGCGCATTACTCAAGATGAACGCTTGCCCGGCAGACGTTTTACGGAGTACTGATAATCCAATGATTGCCAATGGAATGACCAATACGAGTGTTATCCCGGTAGAAGTCAGTGCCGTCTGCCACCCGAACTTCCACAATGCGACACCGAAGCCTATTAGTATAAGCAGGCACCCAGGTATACCTGCCGCACCGAATCCGGGAAGGATTAATAGTTCAATAAATACCAATAGGATTCCGAAACTGATGAGGAAAATTAGAAACCACATAATTATCCCCCAAATACATCAAGCACTGAGAAGCCCGTTAAGCCTCCTCAACCGCTTCCACGAAAACCTTAGAACCTTCAACTTCTACAACTCTAACATTGCTATTCTGCGGGATGAAATCGCCAACTGTGACAACATCGACCCTTCTATCAGCGATCCGCGCCGTTCCAGAGGGTCGTAAAGGCGTTAAAGCGGTCCCCGATTGTCCGAGATACGCCTGAAAATCTTCTGCACTCGAGGAGTGATACCCCATGTCAGTGTCCATGACTGTTGACAAAGCAAACCTTTGGAAAAGCCGTGTTTCGGGTAACAAAAACGCGGCGAGAATAACTAATGCGGAAGTCAAAATTACAGATATTGAGAGCCATAAAACAGCGGTACTCAAGTTGTAAGCCCCATCAAAAACGAAGAAAACACTGCCCAACATCAATACAATACCGAGGATACCAGCGATGCCGAAGCCGGGAATCACAAAAATTTCTAATGCGATTAACGCGATGCCGAGCATAAAAAGCAGGAATGCCCATCCGGCATCAATTCGCGTCAGCATGTGTCCACCGAAAAAGAGCCCTACACAGATTAAACCGAGAAGCCCAGGGACCCCGAAACCCGGTGAACGGATTTCTATAAAGATACCGAGCAGCCCCAAAGAAAGTAGAAGCGAACTGATGAATGGATTCGTAAGAAAGAACACAATTTTATCAGCAAGCGTTGCCCTGACTTTCGTAATACGCGCATCTGTCAGTGTTTTCAAACGGTTGACTTCCGAGAAACCGTATTCGCGCTGCCGTCGCATGATCGCTTCTTCCGTCAGAGGCATCTTGGTTCCAGCAACTTCAACAATCTGGTACTGTGCCAATAACGCTGTGAGGGTTTCCGCCTCCGCATCAGCGAACCCGTATTCGAGTGCTTGTCGGGTGGATAGAGTGAGTAATTTCCCTTGCGCGCAGAGGATTTCCATCTCTTCCCCTTCCTCTTCACGGGTAGCGTATTCTTCGGGAAGGAGTTTGATAATCTGTCCGTCTTTCAGTTTCACAAGAACAAGCTCTTTGTCCACCATAGCTTCGGCAATATCAGGATTTCGGTTCTCTCGTTCAGCGGTAGCGCGAATTGTCCCTTGGATATAGGAGATCGCTTTTTCGCCGACCTCTTGGCCTTGTATATTAACAGGAGCGGAATCACCGATTGTGCCGCCTGAAGTCATCACAATCTGATTGCAAGCGATAGAAATCATCGCTCCGGCTGAGATAGCCTGCCGATTAACAAAGGCGATCGTTGGAATTTGCGTGTCTTGAATTGCGCGGATGATATTTACAGCGGAATCGACTCTGCCGCCTGGTGTATCAACATCAAAAACGATTGCATCGGCACCGGCTTCCTCGGCTAACTGAATACCATCACTGATATAAGTACCAAGCCCACTGCCGATCTCGTTTCGTATATCTACGACGTAAACCTGCGCGGTGTCCTGCGCGAACAGACTACCATTAACAGAGAGACATCCGACGATTAGAAGGAGTATATAACCCAGAAGGTCTGTTTTGCGTCTCATGAAACCACTCCTTATCCGTGGTTCGGATTCCAAGTTCCACTTTTTCAGCCTTGAAATGTTTTAGTAATAATTTTAACAATTAACGACTATTTGAATTATATCTTAAGGCAGTCTCACGCGTCAAGATCATTTACAATTTTATCATCGCAGCGAGTTAAGTTGAGGTCAATTCTTCCCGTACCCATGCGTGAAGCACATGATTTAGGATTAAATGGACATCTTCAACAGGACCGTATTGATTGCTATCTACGACGACGTTCACATCACAGATCGTTGTCAACGCGCCACCGCCAAAACCGCTCCACCCGATTGTTTTGCATCCAATCTCGTTGGCGTGTTGCATCGCGCGGATCACGTTCTCGGAATTGCCACTCGCACTGATACCGATAACGACATCTTCCGGGTTCACAAGATTTTTCAGTTGTTCTACGAAGACATCCTCATAGGAAACATCGTTAGACCACGCGCTCATTGTTGCGACGTTGTCTGTCAAACTAATGACCCGGAAACGGGGTTTTCCCGGAACGCTTGTGCCTTTTCCGAGATCACAGGCGAGATGCGATGCTGTGGAAGCACTTCCGCCGTTGCCAATCACAAAGATCTGTTTTTCGGCGTAATATGCCTCCATAATAACATCTATAGAACGTTGGACATCTTCCAAGGAAAGTCGTTCCAAAGCACCTTGAAGATGTGAAATATAGCCTTGAATTCTCTCCATCTTGTTTTTTACATCCCTCCATAATATAGTGAAATCCACAATCCGTAGCGAGGTTAGGAAACCTCACCTCGAATGTGGTGAGCGCGAGTATGCAACAATGATCTCAGACAACCAATGCAATAGCCGCGAGGTCGCCTAATGCGTCGCCTAACTGTGCGGGCGCGATTTTAACGGCTTCCGCGGGACGCGTCATAGCGAATTTTGAAACCGTCTCCCGAATCGGGTTGAGCAAAAGGTCACCGGCAGCGATTGCAATCGTTCCTAATAAAACGATGTCGGGATTCAAAATGTTTACCAAATTCGCGATACCCCACCCCATGTAATATGCGGTCTCCTCAACCAGTTGCAACCCTAACGCATCACCTGTCCGCGCCGCTTGAAGTACATGCTCGGACTTAACATTTTCGATACTGTTGTTAGCAAGGTTTAAAAGTGTTGTCGCCGATGCCGTTCCATTTTCGAGTTGTGCGCGTATCGCATCTTGGGCACGAAGCGCGATAGCGGGTCCCGAACAGAGTGCCTCAAGACACCCGTGTTTGCCACACCCACAAAGAGGCCCGTCGGGCAGAAGGATCTGATGTCCGACCTCGCCTGCACTATCATTAGCACCGTGATAGATCTCGCCATTGATAACAATACCGCCACCGATGCCTGTGCTCATCGTCATATAGAGGACAGCACTATAGCCACGCCCGCCGCCGAACCTGAATTCTGCGAGTGCGCTTGCATTCGCGTCGTTCTCAATCGTTACGGGTATCTGGAATTCGGATTCAAGCTGCGCCTTGAGAGGTAGCGCGTCCCAACCCGGTAAGTTCGGTGGTGAATAGACGATCCCGGTTTTTGTATCCAACGGACCGCCGCAGCTGACACCTATCGCTGAAATTGACCGCTGCGCCAAGCCCGCCTGTTCAACCGTTTCACGCACCATATCAAAAAGCAACTGCAGCGCGTATGCCGGTCCCTTTTCTGCAAGCGTCGGTTTCCGTACTTTACTCAGGATATGTCCGGTGCTATCAGCGACGACGGTGGCAAGTTTAGTACCGCCGATGTCAATTCCAACAACGTGTGTTTCCATCAGTTCTCTTTCCGATTCAATGTATTTCAAACTGCGTTACAATTCGTAATTCAGGTCGCGTAGTGCGGGATAAATTTGTGAGTATGCTTTCAACTTCTCATCGTATTGTTCGGCGATTTCCGCGCGCGGGTAGTATGTGTCGCGCGGTGTGACTAACTGATCAACGGCTGACGCAATAGAATCATACTTACCTATCGCAGTCCCCGAAAGAATAGCCGTGCCGAGACAAACACCCTCCGAAATATCCAAAGCGATGACCTTTTTACCAAACATATCCGCTTTCAACTGAAGCCACTTCTCAGATTTCGCACCACCACCGATAGCACGCACCTCGTTTATGACAACGCCTGCATCTTGCAACATAGCAAGATTTTGTTTAATCTCGTAACTGATGCCTTCCAATACCGCTTTGACGAGTTCACCCTTGGTCGTCGAGAGTGTTAATCCGACAATCGCGCCTTTCGATTCTAAATCAAGAGCGGGGGTCCCTGAACCCGTAAAGTGGGGTAGCACCATCGCTGTCCCCGGTGAATCAGGAATAGCTTCCAGCAGTATGTCATAGACATCACGCCCTTCTACCTCAGCTTGAGCGACTTCTGCCTGTGCAAGGGTATCTCTATACCATCGCAGCACCACACCGCCGCTTGATACGAAACCGAGTGTGACATACAACCCGTCAACAACATGCGGATAACAGGCGAAATTCCCGTCTATCATCTGCTGGTTGATGACAGGTTCTGTGAAGGCGGGAGCGATACATTCAACGGTGCCCGTCGCATCCATGACCTCACCGCTCCGAATAATTCCGGCACCTAAAGCACCACAAGGTTGGTCGTGTCCACCAGTAACACAGACGACACCTTTCGGGAGACCGAGTTCGTCAGCGATCTCAGCACTCACTTCACCGATGACGGTCCCTGACGGTGCAGTTTCTGGGAAAAGAGAGGCATCCACATCTGCTAAACCCAGCATCTTTTCTGACCAGCATTTGTCGATAATGTCAAAAGCCATCGTGCGTGCCGCGAGGGAATAGTCCACTACGGGCGGAATACCGAGTTTGAAGTAGACGAAATCTTCAAAACCGAGGAATTTCGATACTTGCCGATAGATATCGGGCTGATGCCGCTGTATCCAGATCAGTTTCGGAAGGGTATGAATATCACTGATCGGCATTCCTGTGATTTGCATCACTTCGAGCGGCGTTATATGTTGCTTTAATGCGTCACAGATGCCTGCCGTGCGAGCGTCGAAAGTTGTAATTGCGTTCGCTAAAATTTGTCCCGTCGCGGATACCGGTGTTACCGCCTCACCCTGCGAGGCGACGCTGATTGCTTCAATCGGGTCGGCTTTTGTTTCTGCGGCGACCTGTTGAATACCAGTTGCGATATTTTCCCAAACGATATTTGCGTCGAGTTCTGACCAACCGGGTTGCGGATGGATCAACGGATATTCGCCATACGCTTGTGCAAGCAGCACCCCATCCTCGCGAAATGCGATGACTTTGCACCCTGTTGTGCCGACATCAATTCCCAAAAGGCTCATTGCTGTGTCTCTCCTTGATACAAGATGCGGTTATCATACAACAGATTGCAAATTAATTCAAGATCTGGTTTTTGATTACCCAAAGCCATTTTTTGTAGCAATACGACAGGAAACGGAACGTGACGCGTTCAGCCAAAAACCGGAGGGTTCTGGACAGCCTTGAGGGGCTTTGTAATTTTTCTGTTTTTTGGTATACTCTATAACACCGGTTTGGGCGGCACAGCGAAGCACCTCGCGCGCATGTCTACCGCCCTCCCACCTCTTCACAGGGGGATAAAGGACTGGGTTGGAAAAAGCAAATGGATATGTTGGAAGAACTTAAAGCGCGTGACGAACGCATCGAAAGATTGGAACGCGCGCTTTTGTTAGTGTTGAGTCTAAACGTTGGGAACCATCTTGACAAATCTTCTAAGAATTGTTTTAGTCACGTTCACTCTTTTGCGGTAGAGCAGATGGAATCGCTTGTCGCGGAGGCTGGAAGTACGGAGCAAGTCATCGAAGATTTGCTCGCTGCCAGTGAAAAGCGTTTTCGTGCCGAATTAGATGCATTAGGTCGCTAATCTAAGAAATCTCGCCAAACAGGTTAGATACTGATGAATTAGCGTTTCGGGATTCGGAGATTTCACTGACAGAAGAACTGAACATCTCTGCATTTACATATAAATAGGACTCACGCAATCTGCTGATGAGGATCTACGGCCCGCACGCCGCTGGCGAGGTTTAAAACCTCGCCAGCAAAGGACGCTGCGTAAGTCCTGACAAAGAAAGTTGACAAAATATGGAGTTATGAAGTAAAATTCAGAATAACCAACATTTTTTTGCACTTACGCGAACAGATCCAATAGCAATAAGGAGAGCGACATGCTAATGCAAGAACAGGTTGACTTTTACAATGAGAACGGCTATCTCAAGGTCAACCAACTTTTCACGCCACAGGAAACAAAAGAATTAGCATCTGAGATGGTGCAGATTATTAACAACTGGGGACAGGAAACAATCGGTTGGCCCGGACCTTGGCGTACACGTTACCTCAAAGAAGAGGATCAACAGACGACAAAGGCAGTCTTTATGCATAATCCGCACTTCTATTCGGCGACATGGGGTAGAGTGATTTTTCACGAACGCCTGACAGGTGCTGTACAATCACTTATCGGTGATACGATCCAATGGCATCATACGGTGCTACATGCGAAACCGCCTGAAAAAGGCACACCCTTCCCGATGCATCAGGACTATCCGTTCTATCCGCACGATGGACTCGATTTTGTTGATTGTCTCGTCCACCTTGACGATGCACCGTTTGAAAGTGGTGCTTTGCGGGTCGTCCCGGGCAGCCATAAAGAGGGACCGCGGGAACACATCACCGGTGAAGGGACTGCTCCACATCTACCGACCGATAAGTTTCACCCAGATTTCATCGACTCAATCCCGATTCCAGCGAAAGCAGGCGACGTTATTTTCTTCAGTTACTGCCTCATCCACTGGTCCGAGGTCAATAGGACAGATCAATGGCGGAAAGCGGTTCGATTCGGGTATCACACACCAGAGATGCGGCCTGTTGGACGTGCGCCTGAAGAGCCTTATAACAATATTATGGCGGGTGGGTTTAAGGTGAACCCAACATCTGAAGAAGTAATGGCTTAGAATATATAAGGTTATAGACTGACTCGTTAAGGTTATGGCGGGTTTGGATGAAAATTAAGAATAGGACTTACGCAGCCCTCCTGCAGGCGGGATTTCAAACCCCGCCTGCAGTGTGTAGGGCGTTCGTTATCATGGAAAAATGCGTAAGTCCTGTAATTCGGTAATGTTAAATTGTTTTATTAAACTTCATCAAACCCCGCCAGCGAAAATGTTATGATTTGTATCTTATTAAAACGTCTATTTGCTCTTTTCATGTTAGGTGGATGTCTGGTTTACGCAACCAAAGTTTCCGGACAAGAACTTTCGCTTGCTGAACAGGTGTTTCAGAAGTACCAAGAACTGTTGCAACGCGAAGACATCCAAGAGGTGCTGCCAGACGTTCTGATTGAACTCAAGAAACCGAAAAATCAACCGTTTCTGACAACCGAGACGATAAACGCAGTGTTAGATGACCCGGACACCCTCAAAACACTCATACCGGATGTTAGTGCCGAATTTATAACACTTCTGAAAGAGGACGCTGACATCCAAACGCTGCTCAGCGATCCAGATGTTCAAATGCTCCTGCAAGATCCCGAAGCGATTGACGAACTCGCGAGTCTCCTTGAAATAGGAACAGCCACACTCGCACCGCTGATTTTTGAGAGGTATCAAACACTTTTTCAACGCGAGGATATTCGGGAATTGCTGCCTGATGTCCTCATAATACTTAAAACCCCAGAAACACAGGAATTATTGCAACCTGCTACAATCAAACTGGTAGCAGAGGATCCAGACCTACTCAAAACGATCGTTCCTGAGATCGAGGATAGATTCATAGTGCTTCTCAAGGAAGATGCGGATGTTAAGGTGTTCATTAATGATCCAGACCTTCATACGTTGCTTCAGAACCCCGTTGAGATCGATGCACTTGCGAAACTTCTCAGCGTCGAACCACCGCTAATTGTTGTCGGCATAGTGCCCGCCTCAATCGAGTCCCCTGATGTCGGTGAACAGTTTAGCATCACTGTCGATGTTGCCAACGCTCAAAACGTAGCGGGTTACCAAGTATCACTTCAATTCGATCCGGCTGCGCTTCAATATATCTCATGGAAACAGGGAACTTACCTTCCCAGTGCCACCTTTGCTATCCCCGATATTATTGGAACAGACGAGATAACGCTCGGAGCGACATCCGGTGTAGCAGCAGATGCCCCACAAGGCACTCTATTGACGATAACATTTGAAGTACTTGCCGTAAAAGCATCGACGCTTTCGTTAGGCGAGGTGATCCTTTCAAGTCCGATAGGAACAGCACTTCCTGTGGCGACTGAGGACGGTGAGATCGTTGAACCACCAACACCGCCGTGGGATGTTAACAAAGACGGTGTTATCAATATCCTGGATTTGACTTTGGTAGCAGCGAATTTTGGGCAGACGGGAGATATCCCCGCTGACGTTAATGGGGACAATGTAGTGAATATCTTAGATTTGACCCTGGTTGCGAGCCATTTTGGGGAATAAAATGGAACGTTTTATAGCAAAACCTGAAGATATATTTACACTTTGACAGACAACATCTACCTATATACCACTGCAGGGTTTTTGCTTGGGTATTTCTTCAGGGTTTGAAACCATACTGCTGCAGGCGGGGTTTCAAACCCCGCCTGCAAAGCGGCTGTGTAAATCTTATTCAAAGCGGTCAACGACCTTTCACGTGGCCCCAGGTGGTTGTGAGTTTCCCTCCCGGTTGAACCGCCAATCCGCCGACAGTTCTCATAGCGAGACTCATCTCATCAACATCAATGACGCGGTCCCACATATAGACCTCACCGATCACAGCATTTAGCCACTGTCCATCCTCACGGTGTGCGATGAACACAGGACGATTGCCTTCCTCGCAGGGTCCGTTGCCATTATCACCCGCTTCCGCGACGGGGTCTTTTTCTCCATTCACGTAAACGCGCACACCCTCTTTCAATTTAAACGTACCGCATTGGTGGGTCCACTTGTCTTGGGGTGCAGTGCCAGCAGTGCTCGGTTCAGAAACACCTTGCCCCGGACACGTCCAGACAGACATCCCGGCACCGAAGTTGTCATAAACGTAGAGTGCAAACTCCCACTGACCGCCAGCACCTTTCATAACGATCGGTTGACGGGTCTGACCATGCGCATCTGTGCCAGTCTTGATCGGTTTCACCCATGCACAGATAGTCATCCCCTTTTTAGCGTCAAAATGCGAATCAATGTCCTTTTTTTGACCAGCCATATCAATTTTGACGTAGCTTGCCTTACCATCAAATTGCATCGCTTTTTTGATACTCTCGTGCTTAGCATCCACCCATTTCGGCGCACTTTTACTAAGTTCCGTATCAAAATTGTGGGGACCGTGGTCAGCGACCTTTTGCCCGGCTCCCTCATTCAGCGGCAGATACATCCAAAGTCCATCTTCAATATCCGCAGCATTCACGAGCAGTGTTGATACGAAAAACACTGCTATTAATCCGATAAAAAACATAATCTGACGCATTTTTTTCTCCTCTGGTGTTATCAATTGGTTAGCGGCGTTTCATGTTACCCCAGGTCGTTGTGAGTTTACCGCCCGGTTGAACCGGTGTCAATCCGCCAGTTGTGTTCATGGCAAGATTGATTTCATCAATATCAATGGCGCGCGCCCATATATAAACTTCAGCGATGACAGCATTTAGCCACTGCCCATCCTCACGATGCGCGATGTAGACAGGACGCTCGCCCTCCTCACAGGGGCCGTTGCCGTTATCATCCGCCTGCGCGACGGGTTCTTCGTTTCCATCCAAATAAACGCGTACACCCTCTCCTAACTTAAATGTACCACATTGATGGATCCACTCACCTTGGGGTGCAGTGTCAGCGGCACTCGGCTCTGAGACCCCTGACCCCGGACACGTCCAGACGGACATCCCAGTACCGAAGTCATCGTAGACGTAGAGTGCGAACTCCCACTGATTAGCACCGCCTTTCATAACGACGGGCTGACGGGTCTGCCCATGCGCATCTGTGCCAACGTCTATCGGTTTTACCCACGCGCAAATTGTTAGCCCCTTTGTCGGGTCAAAATGCGAATCAATATCATTCCCTTGCGTCGCCATATCAATCTTGACATAGTTCGACTTACCATCAAATTCCATCGCCTTTCCGATAGCGCTATGGTCAGCATCTACCCATTTCGGTGCAGCTTCACTGAGTTCTGTTTCAAAATTGTGGGGACCGTAGTCGGTAACCTTTTCGCCTGCCCCTTCATTGAGTGGCAGATACATCCAAAGTCCATCCTGAATATCCGCAGCGTTCACCGAGAAAGTCACCATAGCGAGTACCGTTATCAATACGGTGGAAAGCATAACCTGACGCATTTTTTCCTCCTCTGGAATTCCTATGAATTCCGTAACCCCATTTATTCCACTATTGAAAACGATTTTCAAACGCGGATACGGGGAATCGTAGTACGTAAGCCTCGGCAGTAACCGTACAACTTGTGACAATAAATGTTAAATTTAGACAGATTATTAGGGAACGATTTCAAGTTTTAATCGACAGTCCAGGAACCCTGAAACTGGATCCAAAACTTACAAGCAAAATAAAATAGGCGAGTTTCGTTACAAAACTGTTCGTCAGACTACTTTTGACGCGCGGCGCGCGCCTGAGCAACTCGCAGCAGATTCTGTGTCTCAACCGCTTCGGGATTTAGGTGTAAAGACTTTTCAAAAGCCTTGATGGCTTTGAAGTACGCGCCCTGTTTTGTATAGCACACACCGAGTTCGTGATACGCTGTCGCGTGCTTCGGATAGATTTGCGTGATTGTCGTAAAGGCTTCTATTGCTTCGGCGAACTGTTCTGTGTCCCGGCAGACATAGCCAAGCTGCATCAGCGCGTCGGGAAAATCGGATTGTAGGCGTAATGCCTGTTTGAATGCAGCAATAGCTTCCGAAAACATGCTTTTATGTCTGTAAGCGAGACCGATCCCATAATGCGCGTAGATGAGCGTAGCATCATACGTCAGGGCTTTTTGGTATTCGGCGATGGCTTCATCAAGCCGTCCTGCGAGTCCATAGACTCTGCCTAAATCAACATACGCCTCTGCCAAATCAGGACGCAATTGAACAACACGTTTATAAGCAACAACCGCTTCAGTCAGTTTCCCCTGCATGACGTACACAGTACCTAAATTATGATGCGCTTCAACCAACGTCGGCTTCAGTTCAACAGCCTGTTGATAAGCCAACGCCGCCTCATGGAGTCTACCTGCTTGTTGGTAAGCCGTCCCTCTGTTGTTATAATCCTGTGCAGTCGGCGAGACAGCCGATTTTGTGGGTGTCGCTTGTTTTTTTGCTGGCGTCTTTTCGTCACCCTGACATCCGCCAATCAGCCCTAAAATCATCAGAAAGAGGCATCCATACACTCGCAATTTCATTTCTCGGATGCTCCTTCGGTCACCTCTATAAGTTGATTCGCCTTGAGTTCTACATACCGATCTATTTCACCAGAGGGCCACACAATTTCGAGGTGTGCTACCATCTCAGTTTTCTTCAACCCGAAAGTCAGCACCGTCTCACTTTGGGAACAGTAGCTGCTACCGGTGCGCACCATCTGCTGTTGAAGCCCATCATCCGACTTCACCCGCACCTTTGCCCCGATGCCATCGCGATTGCTGCGGGTGCCAATGGCTCTGACTCGAAGATAGTTATATGACGGCGCACTATCGTTGCGTAGAAGCCATATCTTGCTGTAATCTTCTATTACGCCGTTATTGCTTACAAGTAGATCAAGATCACCATCATTATCGTAATCGCCATAAGCACATCCGCGCCCAACGCCTGGGCGTGTGAGGCCCACTTGCTTAGTGATGTCTTGAAACGTTCCATCACCTCGATTTCGGAACAGCGAAGGCATTTGCGCATACGGGGCATGCTGCTGATAGCGCGACACTTCTGGCTCAATATGCCCATTCACAGAAAACAGATCCAGCGCGCCATCTAAATCGCAATCGAAAAACAGGAGTCCGAAAGTCAAAGACCTGAAACTTGTGTTACCAATGTTCACATTATCAGCGACATCAGAGAAGTAGAGATCGTCGGATTTTGCGTAAAAGAATCCCGTCTTCTCATTGCTAAAATTGCCGATAGCGATTGCGGTGCCGCCGTTGTTATAGACATCCGCCGCGTCTATCCCCATGCTCCCGCGCGCTTTCCCTGTCTCACTGAAGGCGATCCCCATGACGAGGGCTTCATCGGTAAAAGTGCCATCCCCGTTATTTCGATATAAGAAATTGGGTTCGGTATCGTTCGCGACAGCAAGATCGAGCCAACCGTCACGGTTGTAATCCAAAAGGGTAACACCCAGCGACTTACCTATCGGGTTATGCAATCCGGCTTCTGATGTTCTGTCAGTAAAAGTGCCATCCCCTTGGTTACGATAGAACCGACAGGATTGTCCTATATAGACGTTCGGCGTGCAATAGGTGCGAGGGGGCGGCGTTTCACCTGCGATATTCACGACACACGGAATATCTGTTTCAGGTGTCCATTCGACGTAGTTGCAAACAAACAGATCTAACCAGCCGTCGTTGTCGGCATCAAAGAAGGCAGCACTTGTTGACCAACTTGGATCGCCCACATTCGCGAATTCGGTAACATCGGTGAAAGTTTGATCGCCGTTATTTCGGAAGAGTCGGTTTTCACCTACATTGGTAAAATAGATATCAGGGTCAGCATCATTATCGTAATCAGCGACAGCGATGCCCATCCCATACATTGGAACATTTAGCGATGCGGCTTCAGTAACATCAACAAACTTCCCGTTCCCAACATTTCGGTAGAGCCGAGGGGTATGTGTTGCATCCGCAAGGGTCAAGTGCGTCCCGTTTGCGAGTAGGATGTCTAAATTACCGTCGGCATCGTAATCGAGGAAGGCACAGCCTGCGCCCATCGTTTCCGGCATATACCGTTTGCCAGTTGCCCCAGTGAAGTGCTGAAATCCGATACCCGCTGCGTCAGTGACATCCGTAAATTTTACATCTGCTTTCGCAGCGATGCATAGCCAGATAAGTACGAACGCAACAACAAAAGTCCGCATGCTGTTTTTTCTAAACAATGATTCGCGAGAAATTAGGCTTTGTAGAACTCGACTGTTGTTCCAGCCATATCCTCGACCTTTTCTATCAATTTCTGCCGTTCGCCGTCTTCCATGCCGATAAAATTATTTGCGATGTCAATTTTCTCTTGCATCTGCTCAGCGTTGTCTGGCCCCGTAACGAGTGTGCTAACCGGTAGCGACCAGACGAACCGGACTGCTTCGGAGACGCTGACACGATTCGGGACGACTTTTGGATTCGTGCCGTGCCGCCCGTGTTGTGAACCCCCAAAGAACCCACCGTTCGCCAACGCTTTCATCCCAATCACACCAATATCGCGCGCTACGAGGGTCGGCACGATTCTTTCAATAAAACTCTCGTAACTTACATCCACAAGGTTCATTGACAATTGGCAAGCATCGAAAATATCGGATTTTTCAAGGACGCGTTGATGCGCATCTGGACTTGAATGTCCTGTGAACCCGATATACCGTGTTTTACCGGTCGCCTTCGCCTCCAACATCACCTCAAAAATGCCGTTTTCAATGCGTTCATCTACATCCGCGGGATTCCGCACCGCATGTACTTGCCAAAGATCAAGCTTGTCTGTATTGAGGCGTGTGAGGGAACCTTCGAGGTGTTTCCATGCCTCATTTGCGTCCCGCGCTGTGGTTTTCGTCATAAGGAACACATCATCACGATATTTTGGTATAAGTAATTTTCCCAAGCGACTTTCGCTACCACCATTTTGGTAAGATTCTGCGGTATCAAAGAAACGTACACCGCCTTCCAAGGCGGTTTCGATTGTTTTTTGCGCTTCTTTTTCGTCCATATCTCCGATATGCCATCCGCCGACCCCAAGCATCGTCACAGCCTCGCCTGTGCGTCCGAATTTTCGTGTCGGTAGGAGCGTGCCAAGACGGTCACTGTGGCTATTTTCTTCATCACCTTCTGCGCATGCAGAAGATAAAAGAATGCCAGTTGTCAAACCCGCGAGCGATTTTAGAAAAGCACGTCGATCAATCATAATTTATACCTCCGTTATTTTCCTGTGGGTATTTTAAATAACTTTGAATTTTTTGTCAAGCATTTTGTATGGTTTTCAGTTACCAGTTATCAGTTGTCAGCTAATTTGAATCGCGGATACAGCGGATTGTGCAGATTTTGGGGCACGATTCAGCATTGCTCCTACAAGAAACCGAGGTATCACGATCAAGTGGTCGCTCCTATACGGAGAGATTGCTGATGTAATTTTTCCTTGATTTAAGCAGCAGTTTGTGGCTATAATAGTCTGGCAATGTGGTATAACCTTGAACTTTGAACTTTTTAAATACACATAAGTTGAAAAATATGGAAAACGTTTTACACAAGAAGATCCCTGATAAACTCGTCGTGCTTACCTTTGATGACGGTTGCAAGTCGCAAGCGACTTTCGTTGGTCCACTGCTCAAGTCTTACGGATTTGGAGCGACCTTCTACATTACGGAAGGTTTGAACTTCTTGACGAATAAAGAAGCCTATATGACGTGGGAAGAGGCACGTGGACTCCATGATGCCGGTTTCGAGATCGGTAATCATACGCGTCATCACCGAAACGTCACGCAACAGCCAGCGGCGGAACTACGCGCGGATCTTGAACATATTGATGCCCAATGCGAGGCTTACGGTATCTCACAGCCAACAACGTTCTGCTATCCGGGTTATAGCCACAATGAAGCGTCTGCTGGGGTGCTTGCTGAACACGGTTTCGATTTTGCCAGACGCGGCGTCGCGCCAGAATTCCCTTACGACGGTGAAGGGGGGCGCGGACCTGCTTATAATCCTACCCAACACCATCCCCTCTTGATTCCGACGACAGGTGCCTCCGGTCCGCATTGGAGTTTTGAGGATTTCACATGGGCACTCGCCGAAGCAAAGGACGGGAATATCGC
>JAGFCB010000136.1 GCA_022394775.1 Candidatus Poribacteria bacterium | reverse complement strand
CTTGATAGAAAAATGTCCCGACTGCGGCGAGCATTAATGCGATGATACCGCTGAACGCCCATCTGGGGCGACGGAAAGCGAAGTGCTGTCGTTTAAATACGTCTAACAATCTGCCCCAACTTGTTGCCGTAATATCCGTAACGCTATCAGGTTCACGTTGTTCTGTAGTGAGTCGTTGTTGTAATGTTGACATAAAGGACAGCGAAGGTTCTATCTGTGGCAATTGTTGTGTTGCCTTAACAGATGCCTGAAATTGGGTATATTCGTGCTGACACGCTTCGCATTCCGCGAGGTGTTCCTCAAAACCCTGCAGCGTCTGATAACCGAGTGTATCCTCAAAGTGGGCAGAGAAGTGTTCCTCAGCCTGTAAGCAGTTCATGGGTTACTCCTAAAACATCAAATAAACGGTTTTAACTTTTCCTTAAGCATGATCCGGGCGCGGTTGATACGAGATTTCGTTGTCCCGCCCCGAAGTTCTAATACCTCACTAATTTCATCGTAACTCAGCCCTTGTAAATCCCGAAGTATAAGCGGGAGTCGGTACTGTTCTGGTAATTCGGTGATTGCGTTTTGGATGGCGTTCCGTAATTCCTTGCGTTCGAGTGCGACTTCTGGTTCAAAAGCCGGGTCCGCGGGAGCACTCGCAATCAGATCGATCTGTTCTACATCTCCGTTACGGTCGCTTCCGCTGTTCACAACGTTATCAACTCTGTGGCGGTCGCGCCGTCCTCGATTTCGGAGTTCATTTTTGCAAAGATTCGAGGCGATGTGATACATCCACGTCTTAAAATGTGCACCCTCCGATTTGTAGCGGTTCGCTGCTTTAAAGATACGAATAAATGTCTCCTGCGCGAGATCCTCTGCGCTATCCCTATCATTAATAAACCGAGCGATGAAATTAACGAGCGGCTGCTGATGCCGGCGTACAAGAAGCGTAAACGCGTTTTCATCCCCTTGTTGGTAGCGTTCCATTAGTTCATCGTCTAACTCAGGCATCGGGTCCCTCCGGAGGTGCTTGTCTATAATATACACCAAGCAGGGGATTTAGTTGCAAATTTTTTCTTTAGAAAGTCTGGGTCAAACGAATCATTGATAAACGCCCGATTTCTGGGGAGCCGATAAACTGCTGATGCTGACGGTTCAAAAGATTTTGGATTGTCAGAGAGAGGCGCGGTCTGGGAGCGATCGGCAGCTCGTAGCCGGCGTTTAGATCAATTGTATAATACGATTCAAGTTCACCGACGTAAACGCCGGATCTCACAGGAAATCCTGCTACAAAGCGCGTTCGGAGTCCTACCCCTAATCCAAGATCGGCGTTAACATATTGGACGCTTGCCCCGAATTTGTTTTTCGGTGCGTTGAGTGCGATATCACCGAGTCCGTCAACGTTTTCAAAAAGGTCTTTGTTGACGAACGAATAATTGGCACCAAAGCTTAAACTCGGATTGAGGTAATAGGTAAGATTTAGGTCCAAGCCGTTGAGCGAAATGTCACCGTAGTTCCGATAGGTGAGCATGAGTGCGTTTGGATCTGCTGCCTCTTCGGGTGTCACCGTGCCAAAGGGAATAGACGCGATCACTTTCACCAATTCATCGACAGGTGAACCATTGCCGTTCCCGCCTTGGGCAGGCGCGTCAAATGCGAGCAGTGCCTGCTTTAGGTTCGCGTTTGCCGGGTCCGCTAAGGCTACGGTTATTTGTTCTCCGATGGTTGCACCTAACGTTGCGGGGTCCAAGAAGACATTCGGGGTTTCAACGACCAAGGGACCGACGAAATCGTTAATTCTTGAATGATAAACATCAGCGGAAAACGCCAACCTATTCATGACAATCCCTTTATATCCTACCTCATAAGTCTGCGTGATTGTTGGCTTAAGAGGATTAACGTCGTTTACATCTTCCACGTCAACAAAGCTGCCTGTCTGTGGATCCAGTGAACGTAAGACGTTTTTCAGACCAACGATCTGCTGCGGGATCAGGTTGTCAAGCCCAGCGGCGAGTGCTTTAACACTCGGTTCTGGAAGGCCTTGCGCGGTTAGACCTTCGTTAAAAGTGCTTAGGACAGCACTTCGTCCCACATTCCACATAACATTCGTAAAAACGGGGTCATCCAGCGGAATGTAAGTTTCTGAGGAGAGTCCCGCCAACGGAGAAAACGGAGAGCGAAACTCTGGACGACCGTTCGCACTTCGTTTGAAGGTAAACCCTGTTTCGGAGCGGACACCTTGTGCCCGTATGTCGATATTCGGACTGAAACCTAACGCTGATTGAAAGTTAGTGCCTAACCCAAATGCGTCTTTTGCTGACAAAATATCGAGAAATAGGTCAGAGGTTCTCGGCGTATTGAAGGCGCGGTTATAGGTTATTCTTAAGTTATGGTCATCGTTCGGTTGGAAAGCGAGTGCGACACGCGGGGAGAGTACCATATCCTCAAGTTGGTTATGGTCGTCAATCCGCCCGGCGGCAATGAACTTCAATTGCGGAAGGATTTTGGTCTCTGATTGTAAGTAAGCACCAATCTCGTTGATGTTGTCGTCCGCTTCATTCATGCCATTAATGGTCCCTTCGGTATCGGGACGGGTCAGCAGCACATCCAGTCCATAGGTAAAGCGTTGGTGATTGCCAAAACTATAGCCGTGTTGAATCTGTGCGACATACAGATCGGAATTGTCAATAGTCGGATCACCGCTCCGCACGACATAAGAATCTCCAGCGCTGCTGCGATTCCAAAACGCTTGTGCAAAGAGATCTTTGTGGATGAACCGCCCTTGGAGATACCCGTAGGACCAGTTTTGTGCCTGACCTGCACCAATACCGGTGAGTTCAATGCCGGTGGCTTGCGTAAGACCGCTGGCAATAATAGCGGTCGTGTCAGCGGCTGGGCGGTAATCGACCCGAAATTCGCCACTGGCTTTGTAGGTGTCGAATATCAGTCCACCTTCACTTTCGAGGTCTTCTTTTGCGCGCCCCGCTTCCCAATCGTTTCCTTGGAAATAATTGCCCGAAAGTTTATAGCCGATCGTTTCGTTGATCACACCTGCATGTCGGAGTGCCCCCATGAGTATACGTCGTTCACCGCCGCCAATGCTGATAGTTGTCCCTTCGGATGTGAAGGGTGAGCGAGTGATAATGTGCATGACACCATTGGCACTGTTTGGACCGTAGAGTGCTGAACCGGGTCCCGAGACGACTTCGATTTGTTCAATATCTTCATTTATGGTCGGGATAAAGTTGTAACTGTTGACCCGCAGCGAAGGGACGCTCGCAATCCGATTATCCACGAGTGAGAGCAGCGACCCCGAAAAAACGTTGTTGAAGCCGCGAATGACAACATACGACGTGCTGAGTCCAGCGGTCATAACATCTACCGCGCGCACCGATTTTAAGTGCTCTGTAATGTTTGGCGTGACTCGATCTTTTATTTCTGAGTCGCCAACAAGGACAACCGAGGCGGGTGCCTCAAGCACCTTTTCCCGACGGCGCGATGCCGTAACGGAGACCTGCTCAAGTTGAATAACCTTTGAAGATAGGGCAATTGTTATAAATTTCGTTTCGTCGGCGGTAAGTGTGACATCTGTGATAACTTTATCGGCGTAGCCGACTGAGGATGCAGTAAGTGTATAGGCACCTGCGGTTAAATTTGTAATCGCAAGTGTTCCGTTCGCGTCGCTAATTCCTGGGTCAGCATCACCGGTTTCCGATGCGACAGTAATAGAAACACCGCTTAGTTTATTGCCAGTTTGGGCATTCGTCACGGTGATGTTCAAAGTCGCGGCTTCCGCTGACGTTAGAGTAAACCCGAAAATAACGCATAAGCACAATGTTATGAGACTCAATAAGCGCGATAATTTCATTTTCTATTTTCTCCGTTATTTAGAAAATATTTTTCGTCGTTACCTCAATAGACAGAATAACGAAATCGAATAATTAATATGAAGACACAACATCTATAATCCGTTAGTATAACATGTCTAAAAAGGGAGCGCAAACAGGGTTGAGATCGAAATCTGTCAATTATTTCTTAAGGTATTCGTTAAGGAAACGCTCAATCTCTGAAGGGGTTGGGAGTGAAGGGATCACGCCAACTTTTTGGGTCGCCAGTGCACCTGCGGCGTTTGCATATCGCATGATAGGATCCAGTTGATCTTTTTCAAGTGAGGTAAGGTCCATATACTGCCTTAATTGTGTGAGCATAGCAGCGACGAAGGCATCTCCTGCCCCGAGTGTATCCACGACATCGACTCCGAAACCGTCGACAAAGCCGTCAACAAAGCCGTTTGTGTAATAACACCCGCGTTCACCTAATGTAACAACGAGCAACTTCACACCGAGTTCGAGGATATGTTTGATGCCTTGTTCCAAATTTGCATCGCCTGTAATAAATTCCCACTCCTCATCTGAAATTTTGACGATATCCGCATAGGGCATCACTTCCCATATCCAATGCCAGGCATCATCCGCATCGTCCCAGAGCATCAACCGTACATTTGGATCGTAAGAAAGGCGCGCGCGACCGGCTTTTGCAGCCTGAATTGCAGCAAGGGTTGCTTCGCGGGTCGGTGAGTGGCTGAGACTGACTGAACCGTAATGGAACAGTTCTGCTGACCGGATATAGTTGGCGTTAATTTCATCGGGAGAGAGTTGGATATCGGCACCGGGATGGCGGTAGAAGGTGATGTCCTTCATGCCGTCGGAGCGCGTGGCGACGAAGGCTAAAGTCGTCCGAGTGAACTCATCTGCGATGAGATGTGTTATGTCTACGTTGTTCTGTTGAAGTGTTTCGCGCAGGAAATCGCCGAAAGCGTCCGCGCCGACTTTGCCGATGAACCCTGCATCCATGCCGAGTTTTGCCAACCCGACGGCAACGTTAGCGGGGGCACCGCCGGGGGCTTTGATGAACCCGGGGGCTTCGGCGAGTGTTACATCAGGTATCGTGGAAACGAAATCAATAAGGAGTTCACCGATACATAAAGCTTCTGGCATATTTTTAACTATGGACCTCTGATCTGCGCTCCATTACATTACGCGCAGGTTTTCGGTAATTCTATACCTATGTTTTAGGGTCAGAGATTTTTTATAGTAAATCCCATAATTATTTGCACGCATAGTAAGTTCGTACGGGCTGGGGAACCCAGACCCTACGAAGGGGCAATGTGGGGTACTACCGCGAAGTGTAAACATATTTTCGGATTCTACTGTAATCTCGTGTCCCTATACAGATTTTTTTAAAGTATAGCAGTTATACTGCTGGATTCCAATGAAAAAAGAAAAAATCAAAATGTTGTGCGCAAGTCTTGTGCTTGTCCGGTTTCTGCGGATCGGTAGCCAGCATCAAAAATCTCTATGACATGCCGAGCGTGTTCTGCTGTGACGATCGTCGGTTTATCCTCGCGAATCCAGTCTACCAGCTGCATAATGTCCTCATAGACGTGTGCCTCTTGGATATCGCGATGCGGTCCGACGACGTGCGGCAATTCCATGTTCGGTGCGTCAATCGGTTCACCGTTAAGGGTGCTGCCCTCAATCGCACCGCCTGTCCCGTGGATTGCCAGTCCACCTTTGATGCCATGCCCCGCGGCTGCACCGTAGATAAAGCCGAAGAACGCCTCGCCGAAGTCGAGGAGAATAAAGGTGTTATCGTCCATATCACACGGGAGCATCTCGCCTCGGAATTCGCGCTCCTTGACGCGCACACCGGAGAACGCGGTTACGCGCTTCACGGGTCCAAGGATACCGGTCATCGTGTGCAGACCGTAGACGGTCATATCGTAGAGCGGACCGCCACCCGGTTTGCGGAAATACCACGCCGGGTTGATGTTAGAGAGTGGATCATCTCCGTGTCTCACGGATTCGTTTTCGTGGTATCTTCCGAAAGCGGAACCCGTGGCTGCCCATGTCAGTGTTCCGATGGTGCCTTCGTTAATAAGCCTGCGAATTTCTTGATGGATTGGACGGAGCATCTGCCCTGGGGAAGCGACTAATTTCACACCTTTACGTGCTGCTGATTCAATGAGGTCGTCCGCTTCATCGACGGTGGTTGTCATGGTCTTGTTGAAATGTGCGTGCAGCCCGTGTTCAATCGCGAGTTTGCCCTGCTCGTAATGCAAACCGATGGGTGAGGCAATCGTAACGGCATCTACATGTCCGTCTGCTAAGAGTGCTTCGTAGGTCTGGTATGCGTGTGGGACATTGAATTTTTCAGATGCGGCTTGCGCACGACCCGGAACCGGATCACAGACAGCGGTTACTTGTAATCTATCTTGAACGTCGTCTTGTGTGAGATGCGGAAGGATGCCACGCACGGAGATACTTCCGACACCGACAACACCAATCCTAACTTTGTTATGAGTCGCCATAACCTTCCTCCAATTTTGGCTTTCGGCTTTCGGCAAAAGGTTTCTGATAAACCAGAGTTATCTTATTCACTGCTGATGACTGTTCTATTATCGCCACGATGTTTCGTGTTGCCATCCGACTGCCGTTTTGAGTTTGTCGCAATTGATAAACGATTGATGTCCCTGAAGTGTTCTCACTTTCGGCAGGAATTCAGGTTTAAAACGTTCAATCAGCTCCTGAGAAGGCTCTAAAGCGGAGGTATCATCAGCGTTAAGAAAATAGACATCGTGCGGTGGCAGCGTATCTGCCTTTTCCATAATCAAGCGGTGTGCACTGGCGACATCCTCACTCCCAACCCAACACCAGAGCCAGGGTGTCCAAGCGGTTGTCGGTTTGGCGTTTTCTGCCATCTGCTTTCGACGTTTTTCCGGGCTGATACCTGCCGGACGCGTAATGTACGTGCGGATGCCGTACGCACGGGTATAACTCGCCAAGAGATCTTCACCGCAGCGTTTGGAGAAACTGTAGGAATCTTCAGGATAACACGGATGTTCTTCATCGATCGGTAGGTAGTCTACTGGGATATGGGTTTTGCTGATTCGGAAGCCGTGCCCTAATGCGCAATTGCTGCCGGACATCACGACTGTTTGGACATCTGCCTCAATAGCGGCTTGCATGAGGTAGTATGTGCCGAGCATATTCGTTTTGAAGGTTGCATCGAAGGAGATGCCTCTCTCTTCAGCACCTGCCCGTAAATCTGGGTGGTCTACGGGACCCGGTTGTGCACCGAGGTGTTGGATTGCGTCCACACCTTCAACGGCACGTTGACAGTCCTCAAAGTTGTTCAAGTCACCCTGAATAAAGGGTAGGTGCGAGAATTCATCAGGTGGCGTTCTGCGAGACATCAACACCAGCGAGTGTTCCGATGCCAATTCTCGGATCACATACTCGCCGAGCCGACCGCTCGCGCCGGTTATTAATACTTTCATCACATAGGACCTTTCATATTTTGAGTTGACAGATGCCGGAGTATCCTCTATTATATTTTACAGATCACTTGGAATTACGTTCGTCAACATTATAGCAGTGCCAAGAATTTTGTCAAGCGACGCAACCTTCGGAGGAAACTGTAATGTACAACGCTGATACACACTTCAAAAACTTATACGATACTGTTCCAAGACAGTATGAATTTCATGCGACGACACGCGAAGAGTTGGTGGCGTGGCAAGCCAATTTTCGTCCGAAGTTGCGGGAAATCCTCGGCTTGGATAACATGGCATCCGATCTGGCAGGCTACGTTCCGAAAGCGGAACAACTGGAAGTCTTGGATATGGACGACCACTTCCGGGAAAGTTGGTATCTGTGGGTAGAGCCGACGGTGCCGCTACCGTTCTATCTACTCCGTCCGAAAACAATCGAAGGCAAACTTCCCTTGATTCTCGCACCGCACGGGCATAACCATCCGCATCTCTATGCAGGCATTGCGCATTCGGAAACAGAGGAAGAACACATGCTGGAAGGTGAGCGTGACATCGCACGGCAGGCGGTCGTGGAGGAAGGCTATATCGCTATCGCACCGACGACGCGCGCTTTCGGTGAAACGCGGACTGACGCAGATAAACAGGCAAATAATACGCATTCCTGCCGACATCAGTTGGTTCATAGCATACTCGTCGGGCGGACCCCGATCGGTGAACGGGTGTGGGACATGTCCCGTCTTATTGATTGGGCAACAGAGGATTTACCGGTGGATGCTGAGCGGATCGCGATTACGGGTAATTCGGGTGGCGGGACGGTCTCGCTTTTCGCAGCGGCATGTGAAACCCGTATCACCGTGGCAGTGCCGAGCTGCTATTTCTGTACGTTTGAAGGGAGCATCGGCATGATTCGACACTGTGAATGCAATTATGTCCCCGGTGTGATGCGGCTTGGAGAGATGTACGATGTCGCAGGTTTAATCGCGCCGCGTCCGTTCTGCGCGATCGCAGGACGAGATGACGGCATCTTTCCGATAGACCACGTTGAGTTCGCTTATGAGCGACTGAAAACTATCTACGATGTCGCTGGCGTTGCAGATAGATGTGAACTCTTTATCGGAGAAGGTGGACACCGCTATTACAAATCAGGCGCGTGGCCCTTTGTGCGGCGGTATTTTGAAGAATAAACAGAGCTACCGCTAACCTTTTTTAATTGCCCACAATGTTTTCAAGATGATCTTGATATCCAAACCGAGCGACCAGTTTTCGATATAGTACCGGTCGTGAGATATCCGTTCTTCAAGCGAGGTGTTGCCGCGGAACCCGTTGACTTGTGCCCAACCGGTCATACCCGATTTGACGCGCTGTCGCGCCAGATAGTGCGGAATGGATTCGCTGAACGTATCAATCAGACCTGACATCTCCGGCCTCGGACCAACGAGACTCATATCGCCTTTGAGGACGTTGAAGAATTGGGGCAACTCATCCAAACTCCAGCGTCTGAGAAACTTGCCGAGCGAAGTTTGTCGCGGATCGTCGGTTTCTGCCCAGACATGCCCGACTTTTTTTTCAGCGTCGGCACGCATGGAGCGGAACTTATAAATGTTAAAAAGCTTTCCGGCTCTGCCGACGCGTTCCTGCCGAAAAATCGCTTTGCCCGGAGATGTCAGGCGTATAATCACCGTGATCGTTAACATAACCGGACTTAATACTATCAGTGCGAACACGCTGAAGGCGATGTCTATCAGACGTTTGATGATACCGCTCACGCCTTGCATCGGTGTCTCTCGCAATTGTAGCACCGGTATACCTTGGAAAAAAGTGATAGCGGTGCCGCTGCTGATAAACTCCGAGAGTTCAGGTAGGACATTAATTTGAACAGGCACACCTTCGCACACGTGGAGAATTTGGAGGATAGCATCATTCGGCACCGCTGGCGATGAAATGAAGAGCGTGTCAAGTTGATGCGCTTGCACAAGCATCAGTATATCTTCACTTTCACCGAGGTACGGCATCGCTGAATCATCGGTATCTACCTTTTCGGTGACTATACCGACTAATTCGTATCCACTATTCGGTTTCGCTTTTAAGGCATTAA
This sequence comes from Candidatus Poribacteria bacterium, assembly GCA_022394775.1. Classification (GTDB taxonomy): domain Bacteria; phylum Poribacteria; class WGA-4E; order WGA-4E; family WGA-3G; genus WGA-3G. The sequence continues at coordinate 16,233 of JAGFCB010000136.1, read as the reverse complement.
TAAAATTTTCGGATTGGGCATCATAACCGATGAGTGCAACCCGACTCACACCGACCCCTTGCGCGTGAATCGCTTGACGGAAACGCTGCAGAACGAGTCGCCCCAAAAATAGCCAGACGAGGCTGAGCCCAGAAGCGAGGAGCATCACCCAACGCGAGTAGGCATCGTGGTGATAGATGAAGAAGAGAGCCGCTAACGTGGCAATCAGCGCGATCCCGGCAGCTTTACAGAGCGTCCAGAATGCTGAAAGCGTTGCGTTGCTTTCCGGTTGGTAAAGTCCTAATGTCTTCAGCGTCAGTAGCCAGATGATTGCCATCAGCGGAATGAGTCGGAAATAGTCGTCAAGGGGCGGGGTGCCGCCTTTATGCAACGCGAGGGCTTCGGGGGTCCAACCCGATTCAAAGCGAACCCAGTAGGCGACAACAATTGCGGTGGCAACGAAACAGAAATCGAATAGGACTGTGAGCGCGATTAGCAAGTGATCAAGCGTTTTCTTGTTCATTGACTGCATGTTGACCGGAACTTATAAACCCGTCTTGAGGGCCGTGTTCGGTTGTCTCTTGTGGTGTTTCCTTCTCAATGGAGTTTGCAATCCTATTGGTTAATACGACCTAAATATAGTACCCCGATGGACGCGTTAAGTATAACAAATTCGGACCGCGCTTGCAAGTTAAAACGGGAGACGATTGAAAGGCTGACAGGACACGAAAGTTTGATGATAAATTCTATACAATGTGCTATGCTATCGCAATAGACCTTTGTAGAGCAAGTTTCGGAAACTTGGAAGTTATGCTGAAATCGGAGGAAATACACAATGGCAAATCAACTCAAAGTCGGAATTGTTGGGGCACATCGCGGTAGTTCTTATGTCGCACCTTTTAAAGCAATCGCGGAAACAGAGGTGACGGCGTTCTGTGACCTCAATGAAGAGACGCTCCAGAACGTCACTGAACGGTTCGATGTTCCGCAGCAGTTCACAAATTATACAACGATGCTGGACGCGGTGGATCTCGTGGTGCTTGCGACACCAGAAAATCTGCACGTGCCGCAGTCGATTGAAGCGTTAGCGGCGGGAAAACATGTCATCAGCGAGGTAACAGCTGCCGTTAATTTAGAGGAGTGCTACGATTTAGTGCGGGCGGTTCGGAAGTCGTCTGCGAAATACACGATGGCTGAAAATACGTGTTATTCTAAGTCTAATGTGCTGATTCGCAGCATGGTTGAGGCGGGTATGTTTGGGGAAGTGTATTTCGGGGAAGGCGAATACCTCCACAACATCAAGTCGCTCCATCACGATGCAGAGGGCAATCCGACGTGGCGTTATTACTGGCAAGTCGGCATTAATCGGTGCAACTATGCGACGCACAGCCTCGGACCGGTGCTGCAGTGGTTCGGCAGTCGCGTCGCGAGTGTCTGTTGTCTTGGTACCGGCGTTAATACCGACCCTGAGCATGCGATGGAAGATACGGTGATGATGCTGTGTAAAACGGATTGCGGTGGGCTAATCAAGATTCGGATTGATATGCTCTCGAACCGTCCGGCAAATTCCTATTTCAGTCTACAAGGGACAGATGGGTGTTATGAGAGTTCGCGTGGACTCGGTGCTGCACCGAAGATTTGGTTGAGTGAGTTCGGTGTGAGCGAACAGTGGAGACCGCTCTCCCAATTTGAAGACTGCATGCCCGAACGATGGAAAAACCCGCCTGCTGAGGCTGAAAATGCTGGCGACCTTGGTGAGTATTTCAAGGTACGGGATTTTGTTGATAGTATCCTCACCGATACAGATCCGCCGATGGATGTTTATACGGCGATGGATTTTACGGTGCCGGGGTTGGTTTCGGAGCAATCCATTGCGAACGGTGGTGCCCCGATGGAAGTTCCGGATTTTCGGAACATAGAATGATAGATAGCAGTTGATCAGCGAGCATCGTCTGCGAGGTAGTACTACGCAAAACTCGCTATGATTATATCAATCACTTCGCTTTTGATCTTCAGTGGTGTGGCAACTTTTTCAAGAACGATTCAGCGGCTTTTCTATAATCTTGTTTCTTTCCATGTTCGACGACCCATTGTAGAAACTCTCGTGCCTTTGGGGCGTTGTCCCGATAGTAGTATATCAAGCCGATGTAGAATCTCTGTTCCTCACATTTCCCAAAGCCCTGGGACCAACCATTATAGTTGCGCAATGCCCGATTGAGGAACTGGTCATTCTCAGCATAGAACGTTTCGTTATTCAAGACATAAGTCGTACCATCCCACTTGTAAAGGCTTACCCACTCAGGATATGCCGCGCCCGGGATACCGTCGACAGATATTCTGGTGGGAATCTTAATTTCGTAGATACCATCGTTATCCAAGTCAATGTATTCTATCGGGTCCTCCCTTCTGTGAGAACTATAGACATTGCAAACTTCCTTGAACTTGCCATCCTGGAAAGAAATCACAGCCACGCCGTAATAAGATTCCACCCATACGTCTAAAGTGCCATCGCCCGTCAAATCTACGAGTCTAAACCAGACATGACCCGACAACCAAGCCGGACTATTGAGTATTTCTGGGAGAACGAGGTGTGCCCTTTGAAGTTCACTATTTTTCGCTGAGACCTCCAAATCATAAGTCCCCGCATCAAAAAGTGTGAATAACGCTTTTTTCTTCAACATGTCTCCTTCGTTTTCAGCAATGAGGAGAAACACTTGGACCGATTCGCTGCGAGGTTCGCTATTTTCTATTTCAGTCGTCATTAGAACAATGTTCTCTTTTTCGGGGGTATCATCAATATTCGCAGTGGTTCTCCTCTGGGTATCGTAATAAACTCCTTTGGCAGGCGAGGGAGGGAGAAACCGGTGATACTTATGCCCCTCAGGCTCATGCCGGACCTGGTACCAGTAAGACTCGATCTCAGGTGTTGCTGTGAGTTTCTTTCTGGTCACGGTATAGTTGCTGAAGACTTCCTTGAATTCTCCGTTCTCAAAAGAGATGAGTGCCACCCCGTAGGCAGATTCTACCCAGACATCTAAAGTGCCATCGCCTGTTACATCCGCGAGTCTAAAGAAGACATCGGTCGGTCGCGTGAAGACGAACGGGGACGCATGAAGTTCAACGCCCTTCGCTGCTGGGACCTCCAAGGCATGTGTCCCTGTATCAAAAATTTTGAAGAACGCTTTTTTCTCAGGCTGTCCTGCATTGTTATCGGTAATGAGGAGAAATGCTTGGACCCAGTTACCGAAGAATTCGCGACTGCCGTAGGGTAGGTGAGGTTTTGAACCCACAACCATGAGAACAACGGTCTCTTTTTTGCGGGTGTCATCAATATTCCCATCGGCTGTCATCCGGATATAGTAATAGAGTTCTTCAGGGACAGGGTTGGGCAAAAAACGGTGATACTTTTGCTCGCTATGAGTATTGAAGCGATAGTAGTAGCTATACTTGACCTGAGCAGTTGCCACTTTGGGGGTCTCCGCGTTCACAGCAACACAACTGAGTATCAGCGAAATAGCAAGCCCAAGAAGTGGGATTTGAAAGTATTGTTTCATAGGTCTTGTCTCCGATTCGATGCATCTGATGTTAGATTATTTTTATTTTCCCAGCGGTGGCGATTTCGAGATAGATTTTATGGCGTGAATGTAATTTTCATTCTTTCCATGTTCAAGAATCCACTGTAGTTCCGATGACATTCCGTCCTGATCATGGTGGCGTATCAACTCGTCTGCCACGCTCGAGAACGTTATTCTACTCCGACGATAGGAGTGTACCAACCCTAAATAGAATTTGTATGTCTCACACAGGTTGATAATACTTCCATGTCGAAGCAGCGTATGATTATAATCGTTCAATAGGCGAATCAGGAACTCGTCATTATCGGCATAGAATTTTGCGTTATTCAAAACATAATCGGTTCCATTCCACTCGTAGAGGCTCATCCATGGCAGATCCGGCGCGCCGGGTACCTCGTCAACAGGTATACTGTAGGGGATCTTGATTTCGTAGCTGCCATCATTATCCAGGTCAACGTACTCGGCATCCGGCAGAAGTCCGGGAACCGTGTAGCAGCTGAAGACTTCCTTGAACTCGCCATTCTGAAACGAAATCACAGCAACAGCATAGCCAAATTCAACCCATACATCTAAAATACCATCGCCCGTCAAATCTACGAGTCTAAAGGTAGCAGCACGAGATTTAAGAGCATCTTTCGGCGGTTCGGTGAAGACGAATGCTGGACTTTGAAGTTCAATTGGTTTCGCGGTTGGCACCTCCAACGCATGCGTCCCCGCATCAAAAAGTTTGAATAAGACTTTTTTCTCCAGCGCACCCGCCTCGGTTTCATCAGCGAGCAACAGAAATGCTTGGACCCACTTGCCAGTGAATGGGTAGTACTGCGTCGTAGGCACATTAAGAAGCATTAAAACAACGGACTCTCTTCCGGGGGTGTCATCAATATTCGCGGTGGCTTTCAGTTCGGTGCTGTAAGAGAGTCCTTTCGGTGTGGTGGCGGGCAAAAAACGGTGATACTTTTGACCGCCACGCCAAGAATACCGTTGATACCGGATATCAGAATTTGTCGTTTTAGAGGTGTCCGCATTCACGATAGAAAAACAGATGAGTATCAGCGAAATACAAAGTGCTAAACGTGTGGTTTGAAGATGTCGCTTCATGGTTTTTGGCTCCGATTTGACCCGCCTGATGTTAGACGCGGGAAGTTAATTTTTTCAAACTCAATCTATCTTCGCGGTTTTGCCAACTTTTTCAAGAGGAATTCAGCGGCTTGAATATAATCTTGTGCTTTAACGGTTCGCGTATACTTTCGCTTCTCAGCATGTTTAACGACCCGCTGTAGATGCGTCCTCGCCATTGCGGCATTCCCGCGATAGTAGAAGACCAACCCTAAGTAGAAACTGTATGGCTCATATCTGCCATATCGAGTTAGCAGATCATTATACTGGTTTAATAATGCGATGAGGAACTCGTCATTCTCAGCATAGAATCTTTCGTTATTCAAGACGTAAATATTACCATCCCACTCGTAGAGGCTTATCCATCGTACATATCGCACGCCCGGAAGATCAACCATGTAGATGTCGTATGGAATCTTGATTTCATAGCTGCCATCGTTATCCAAGTCAACATATTCTGGTCCCTGATGCCTGGGATTCATATAGCAGCTGAAGACTACTTTGAACTCCCCATTCTGAAATGAAATTACAGCAATAGCCTCGCCAAGGTCAAACCATACGTCTAAAATGCCATCACCTGTCAAATCAACAAGTCTAAAGGGGATACCGTGCCCCGGATAACTACCGAGATTAAAGACGAAGGGTGGTTTCTGAAATTCAACGGTTTTCGCTGGGTCATCGAGATCAGAAGTGGCCGAATCTAAAAATTTAAAAAAGGCTTTTTTCTTCGGCACACCTGCCTCAGTCTCATCAAGAATCAGCAGAAACGCGTGTGACCAATTGCCCGCGAATGCGTCATGTTTTGAATCAGCAACTATTGAAACAATGGTCTCTTTTTGGGGTGTGTCATCAATATTTGCAACAATTTTCTGCCGGGTATCGTAAAAGAGTTCTTCTGGTGCCGGACCAGGAAAAAAGCGGTGATACCTTTGCCCTTCGGGATCACTTGGAACATCGTAACGGTGATACTCGATCTCAGAAGTTTCAGAGGTTGTCCGGTCAGCATGCACCACTGAACAACTGAGCATCAGTAAAATGGAAAGTCCAAGAAGTGTGTTTTGAAGATGTTGCTTCATGTTTTGTCTCCGATTTGACCCGTCTGATATTAGACGAGGTAGATGCCGGCAAACTATTGACGTGAGTTTGGTATACAATACACAAAAATTCGGATCTCATGAAATTTATTCAAAGACGGGTTCGGGTGTGAGTTCCCACAACAGTACTGTACCGTCCGCGCTCCCGGTAATGAGTGTTTTTCCATCTGGAGAAAACGCCATGCTATTGACTTCACGCGTATGCCCCGTGAATGTTCGGATGCGTTCGCGGGTGTTTGCATCCCATAATCGGACTGTATTGTCCTGACTTCCAGTAGCGATCGCTCGTCCATCCGGTGCAAACGATACGCTATTGACCCAACCGGTATGCCCTGTGAATGTGAAGATAGGGTTACCAGTGTGTGTGTCCCATAACCGCGCCGTCTTGTCTCGACTCCCGCTCATAAGCATCTGTCCATTGGGTGAAAACGCAACGCTCTCAACCGAACTTGTGTGCCCCATGAGTGTGCGAATGAGGGTAACGGTATCTGCCTTCCATAACCGGAGTGTCTTGTCCCAACCGCTGCTAACGATAGTCTCTCCATCGGGCGAAAACGACACGCTACGGACCAGACTGGTATGCCCGGCGAATGTTCGGTGGAGTTCACCCGTGTTCACATCCCATAACCGAACCGTATTGTCATAACTCCCACTAACAATAGTTTGTCCATCGGGCGAAAACGACACGCTACGGACCCCATCCGCATGTCCTCTGAATGTTCGGATGCGTTTGCCGGTATTCACGTCCCATAGCAGGATCGTATTATCGCTACCGATACCAACGATGGTTTGTCCATTCGGCGAAAATGCCACGCTTCCACCCAAACCCTTAGGTCCTGTGAGTGTGTGGATGAGTTTGCCCGTGTTTGCGTTCCATAATCGAACTGTTTTGTCGTAACTTCCACTGACGATGGTTTTTCCATCGGGTGAAAACGCTACGCTTTCGACCCTACTTGTATGCCCCCCGAGTGCTCGGGTGAATTTGCCTGTGTTCACATCCCATAACCGGAGCGTACTGTCCATACTTCCACTAACGATGGTTTTTCCATCGGGCGAAAACGCTACGCTAAAGACCGAATTCCTATGCCCTTTGAATGTTCGGATGGGTTTGCCAGTGTTCGCATTCCATAACCGGATCTTGTTGTCAGAGCTGCCGCTAACGATAGTTTTGCTCTCGGGCGAAAACGCTACGCTAAAGACCCAATTTGCACGATCCTTGAATGTTCGGATGGGTTTGCCAGTGTTCGCATTCCATAACCGGACTGTATTGTTACTACCTCCGGTAACGATAGTCTCTCCATCGGACGAAAACGCTACGCTCTCGATTGAACTTGTATAATCCGTGAATGTTCGGACGATGTTGCCTGTGTTTGCATCCCATAACCAGATTGTATTGGTTCCACTTTTACCAAGGATAGTTTTTCCATCCGGCAAAAATGAGACACTCTCGATCGGACTTCTATACCCCAAGCGTGTGTGAGTGAGTTTGCCAGTGTTTGCGTCCCATAACCGGATGGCACCGTCCCAACCGCCGCTGATAAGTGCCTGTCCATCTGGCGAAAACGCGATGCTCTCAATCGAACTCGGATACCCGGAGCGTGTTCGGAGGAGCTTGCCCGTGTCCACATCCCACAAACAGAACGTATCGTTCCGACTGGCACTAACGAGCGTTTTTCCATCAGGTGAAAACGCCACACTCTCGACCCAATCCACATGTCCTGTGAGTGTTTGGAGGCGTTTGCCGGTGTTCACGTCCCATAACTGGACCGTCTTGTCCTTACTGCCAATAGCAGTCATTTTTCCATCCGGCGAAAATGCGACGCTAAGGGCCGGGCTCGTATGCCCTGTGAGTGTTCGGAGAAGTTCGCCTGTGTTTGCATTCCATAACCGGAGTGTATTGTCCTGGCTGGCAGTGGAGATCGTTTTTCCATCCGGCGCAAACACCACACTATTGACCCAACCTGTATGTCCCGTGAGTGTGTGGGTGACGGCGCGGGTGTTCACATTCCAAACCCGGACCGTCCTGTCACTACTGCCGGTAACAACTGTTTGTCCATCTGGCGAAAACGCCACGCTAAGGACTGAATCTGCATGTCCTGTCAGTGTGTGGCGGAGGTCGCCGGTGTCTGCCTCCCAGAAACGAAGCGTCCTGTCCCGACTGCCGCTAACGACAGTCATTCCATCGGGCGAAAACGCGACACTCTTGACCGAATACGTATGCTCCATAAGTGTATGGATGGGTTTGCCGGTATTCGCGTCCCATAACCGCACCATCCTGTCCGAACTACCGCTGGCGATGGTCTCTCCATCTGGCGAAAACGCCACGCTAAGGACCGAATTCTTATGCCCTGTGAGTGTTCGGATGAGATTGCCTGTGTTCGCGTTCCATAACCGGAGTGTCCCATCACTACTCCCACTAATGACAGTCTCGCCATCCGGGGAAAACGCCACGCTAAGGATCCAACCCTTATGCCCTGTGAATGTGCGAATGGGTTTGCCGGTGTTCACGTTCCATAACCGGAGCGTTCTATCGCTACTGCCGCTAACGATGGTCTTGCCATCCGGACTAAAGGCTACGCTATTGACCACATCTTTATGCCCTCCGAGCAGGTCGAGTGTCTCACCTGTTTCCACATCATAAAGCCAAATACCCACACTACTCGTCACAGCGAGGCGGGCACCATCCGAGGAGTATGCAATCGCGGAATATGCGGTTTCGCTTATCCAGCCTTTACCGAGACGCGCTTTCGCACCCTCAGGTAGACCTAATTGCGTATAACTCTCATACTCGGCGAAGGTTGTGGGTAAGAACAGCGTTGAAATCAGAAGAAGTGCCAAAAAAATCGAAAACAGCTTTGCTTTCATGGGAAGTCTCCATTTTTTTTAAGGCAGGACTTACGCAAATTTAGCACGCGATAGTAGATTTTTTAGTTTTAAACCCCCTAAATCCCCTTATCAGGGGACTTTAAGAGGAAACGCGTAAGTCCTAAAAGATATACATATCAAAAGAAGAACCTTCACTGAATCTATACCACTCTCAGGAAAGGTGGCAACTTAATGCAAATATGCAAGAATCATACCAACGCAGAGATGCTAAAATGGACGGGTATAGTAAAGCCCGCAATTAACTATAAACTTACAGAGGTCGGGATTCCAAACCGTCTCAGCGAAGCGGAAGGGTTATTGGTCCCTAAAATGTCGATATATTTTTTGGTTTTACTATAATTTGGGGGTGTGTGTTATTCAACACAACAGGGAGGGGTATTCACGGAATTGTATCAAATTAAAAACACATTGACACGGTTTCATTAATGGCATATTGCATTGTTAGAAAGGTTTAGCCAAACATCGTTTGGATTATGCGTTAGCGCAGCAATACCAGCGCGGTTTTCTTCAAGCGCAGATGTGCCTCATTGGTAAATTCACCAGCAGAGATGGGTTAAATATGAAAACAGCGTGTTCTATTCTTCTTCTATAGGAGAGAAAACAAGCCCACAACTGCTGCAGCGGTATCCACTCTCGGGTTTCGATTCCACAACAGGGAAAAGCATACCGCAACAGGTTGGACAGGGTTCGTCAATTTCCATTTCGGCTTGTTCCATTTCGCCGGAGCGGTTTTCAAATTCAACAATCATATTTTTAATTTTCCTTGTGGTTAAGGCACGTTATTTGGTACCTGAAAGTTCGTTTTTAAAATCCGCTTCGTTTCAGGCTACGTTTTCTATACTAACATGAGTTTGAATCGCGAGCACGACGTGCTTCTACCTAAGAGGCAGTTTTACTCGGCAATAGTAACACGCCTATAAATGTCGTGCAAGGATATCTTGCATCCGATTGAAATGAGTGACATCACATCTTCGGGGGCACAAAATTCTGTGCGCTCCCAGTGTTGATCTTGTCGCCGATAATGTTCAACGCGGCAGCTGTTCTGTGAGACGAGGATGTAGTCTTGCAGTGATGTAAGTTGTTGATAGTGTTCAAATTTTTCTCCTCGGTCATAGGCTGCAGTGGAGGGTGAAAGTACCTCTACGATAACAACAGGGTTCAGAAGTGTGTCGAAGACATCATCCGCAAAGCGTGGTTCACCGCAGGCAACAAGGACATCTGGATAGAAATAGGCGGTTAGGCTCGGCTGTACGCGCATATCACTCGAATGGACTTCACAATCTGATTCCATCAATTGATTATAAAGTCTATTGGATATATTGCTTGTGATAAGACTAGGTGCGCGGCTTGCCCCAGACATTGCAAATATCTGCCCGTTGAGGTATTCACTTTTGTGCAGTGCCTTTCGTTCTTGGGTAATGTACGTCTCAGGGGTGAAGAGAGTTTGTGCTGGAAGAGATGCCATACCTATTTCCTTGAATAGCAGTAATGTTAATAACATGATACCGCATTTTTAGGAAAAAGTCAATCTTTTTCTCTATGCTGTTCAGGACGATTTAGTATCTCGGTAGGGTTGGATCAATCTCGGCTGCCCATTGGTCGATGCCCCCTATGAGATTCTTTGCCTCATTAAACCCGTTTTGCTGCAGATAGGCGACGGCATAGAGGCTCCGCTGTCCATGATGGCAATAGACGACAATTTCTTGATCTGACGGGAGACTGTCTATATCCTGTGGCAAGGTGTTGAGGGGTATTAATCGCGCATCTTTGAGATGTACGATGTCGTATTCGCTCGGTTCTCGAACATCCAGTAACAGCACAGATTCATTATTGTCGAGTTTCTGTTTTAATTCTTGTGGGGAAATTTCAGGAAGCGTATTCTGCATAACTCAGTTCTCTTTCTCCGATGTGATAGGTGAATTTTCACAAAGGGGCACGCATTCTGGACACGGGCACGTCTCGCGTAAGACTTCAAACGGATAGATGCCGGTGTCGTGTCCATCGCTCCAGCTGAATTGGAGGGCATACCGACCGACTAATTGGACATCAACGGGTTGGATATCGTCTGAGACCTCAATCAGTGTTATATCTCCGTCGCCTTGCGGTGCAAAGAGGGAATGGATATCTCGACCTTTGTGCCGGACGATGGCACATTCAGCGCACGGACACATCTGTCGGAGATAGGTATATGGATACCAACTCGCATGTCCGTCTTTCCACTCTACTTGAAAGGCGTTGTCGTGTTTCTTGAGGCGTTTTGGTTGTTTCGCGATCCTGTCCATGGAGTCACGCTGATTTATAGTTTGCGAGTTGCGGCATACGAAGCGCACCTGCTGCTATTGGGTTTCGGCACACGGCGTGTGCCTACTGCTATTAAAAGATGCCGAGTTCGTCCTTTGCGTCTTCGCTCATCATCTCTGGTGTCCAACGTGGGTCCCAGACGACATTAACATTGACTTCGTTAACACCATCCATTTGCTGTGTGACGTGCTGAGCACCGTTGACAATCTGCCCACCCGCAGGACATCCGGGACTCGTCAAGGTCATGGTAATATCAACAGTAGTGTCATTGATATCCACGCCATAGATAAGTCCCATATCGACGATGTTGATGCCGAGTTCCGGGTCAATAATGTTTTCTTTGATCGTTTCTAATATAGATTCTGCCGATACCATTGAGTTCCTCCTATAAGACCAAGCATTAATCAGTCAACACTGACCAAGATATCATCACCTTCAATCTTAACGGCGTAACATTCCACAGGTTCCACAGCAGGCATACAGAGCGGTTCCCCGGTTTTCACACAAAAGCGTGCACCGTGTCGAGGGCATTCTATCTCGTCGCCCTTGAACCAACCCTCACCTAAAGGACCGTTGTCGTGTGTGCAAACGTCTTCCATCGCGTAGAATTCGCCATCAACATTGAAGAGTAGCACGGGAACGAAATCCACTTCGACCAAGTGTTTCGTACCCGGTGGTACTTCACTAACTTTCGCAATTTTATAGAATTCTGCCATAGTTTCCTTTTTTCCAAGTAGAGAAAGCAAAATCGTTTCTCTGCTACTCGTCTTCTTCACCGGGCCACGCATGGATACCATACGCACCAGCTTTAAGAACTTTGAGAGCTAACAAAGCACATTTGAGACGAACAGGTCCCAAAGGGATACCGATCATATCCAGTATATCGTCTTTCGTGAGCTGCTTGACTTCATCAAGGCTTTTGCCTTCAATCTTCTCAGTTAGCATAGAGGCAGCCGCCAGACTGATGGTACAGCCGTGGCCACAGAAGCGTACCTCTTTGATCTTATCGTCTTCAACGAGTAGATCAATACGAATCTGATCACCACAAAGCGGATTATCTTCTTCGTGCGAAATATCAGGGTCCGGCAACGTCCCGTAGTTGCTCGGATTCTCGTAATGGTCAAGCAGGTCTTCCTGATATATGTTCATTGTTTTCTCCGACTCATGAGTTTTTGCGTTCTACATAACCCATCATATAATCTGTCCACGTCTTCGATTGTGTTATAGAGATAAAAACTGGCACGGGCAGTGGCAATAACATCCAACTTTTTCATAAGCGGTTGTGCGCAGTGGTGACCTGCCCGGATGGCAATGCCGTGCGTATCTAAAACACCAGCCACGTCATGCGGATGGATGCCTTCTATATTAAAGGAGATAACGCCTGTTTTCTGATGTGGGGCAGACGGTCCATAGAGCGTGATACCTTCGATTTCTTGTAAGCGCTGATGTGCGTATTTTAGGAGTTCTTGTTCATGGACATGGATTGCCGCTAAATTTGCTTCTGTGATATAGTCCACAGCGTGCCCCAACCCGATTGCTTCAGCGATGCTTGGGGTTCCCGCCTCGAATTTCGCTGGAAGTTCCGCGTAGCTGGACACATCTCGTTCAACACTCCGAATCATCGAACCGCCACCGAGGAATGGGGGCATCTCTTCAAGGAGTTCTAACTTGCCGTATAATACCCCGATACCTGTTGGTCCACACATCTTATGTCCTGAAAACGCAAGAAAATCGCAATCGAGTTGTTGAACGTCCACGTGAAAATGGGGTACCGATTGCGCTGCATCGACGACAACTTTCGCGCCCACAGCATGCGCAGCCTCAATGACAGACTGAATCGGATTGATCGTTCCGAGTACATTAGAAACGTGTCCCATCGCGACAAGTTTCGTTTTTTCCGTGAGAGCGTCGCGGAGTTGTGTAAAATCAAGTAACCCCTCGTCGGTAATCTCAAGGAACCGGAGAACCGCACCTGTCCGCTGTGCCAGCAGCTGCCAAGGCACGAGATTGCTATGGTGCTCCATAACAGTGAGGACAATTTCATCGCCTTCCTGAATGTTCGCGGTGCCCCAACTATAAGCGATAAGGTTAATAGATTCCGTTGTATTTCGCGTAAAGATGATTTGGCGCGTGCGGGACGCATTAATCAACTGCGCCACTTTCTCTCTCGCGCGCTCATACTGCTCCGTCGCCTCTTCTGAGATACGATAGATACCGCGATGAATGTTGGAACGATAGGTGTCATAATAGGCATCCATCGCCTCAACGACTGGACGCGGTGTCTGTGTTGACGCGGCGTTATCGAGAAAAGCCAACGGCGGTTCTGTCGCGAAGATCGGAAAATCTTTGCGGATGCTTTCCACATCAAGCGGACGAAAGTGTGCAGCATGCATACTGTTTATCACCCTATGCGAAGCAAGCACACTCTTTTGAGCGTGCCTGCTATTGGAGATCGATTAAATACACTATCGGCTTGGGAAACCGATATTAACAGCAGATGGTCCATGGTCTTCACACGCCTGATCCGTCGGGACATCGGTTTCAGCGTCGCTGGATTTGACGATCCCTTCCGTAACCAGATAGTGTTCTACTTCATCGCCGCTGACATCGGCGAGCATTACATCGTCGATCTGGACGCACGGCTGGTAAGGTTGCCGTGTCTTTTGAACCATTTCACGGTAGTTGTTTTCGTTGTTAATGATGTCTCTATCTTCGTATTCCAAACCGTATTTGGCGAAGATGGCACGGACACCATTGCTCCATCCGCAGACGGGCTTCATATAAGCGATAATTTTAGGTTGACTCATTTGAAATGCTCCTTTTTTGTGAGTTATAAGTCGTCAGTTATCGGTTTTCAGTAACTACTCAAGTTTACGTGTAATTGACGTACTCAATTCTTCGCGCACAGATTCTAACGGGATACGTTCCATGACGGGTTCAAAAAATCCGTCAACAATCAATTTTTCTGCTTCCGTATAAGGCAAACCACGGCTCATTAGGTAAAAGACTTGTTCGGCATCAATTTTTCCTGCGGTTGCGCCGTGTGTACAACGCACTTCGTGTGCTTGGATCTCCAATCCGGGCAAAGTATCGGCATGTGCACGTTCACTGAGCAGCAGATTATCGTTCTTCTGGTAGGCATCGGTATGGTTTGCCGATGGATAGACGTAAATATTTCCGCCCCATGCAGTTTGCGCTCTATCTTTGAGGACAGTCCGATACAGTAAATCGCTGAAGGTATGCGGTGAAACGTGTTCCTGTGCGGTGCTAATATCTAAGTGCTGACGCGCATCCGTGAAAGCAAGTCCTAACATTTTTGCGTTCCCGCCTGCCCCCTCTAAGACAACGGCTTGGTTTATCTTGTTGAGCCTACCACCAAACGTAGCGGTCACCCAGCAGAGATGTGCATCTCTGGCAACCATTGCTCGGTGTGAAGCGAAATTCCAGACGGACTGGTTCCAACGCTGCACCTGGACGTAAGTCACGTTCGCATTCTGTCCGGTGAAAATTTCAACAGCACCGCTATGGAAACCGGTTGCATCTGAAGTTGTAGATGAGTTATCCTCCAAAATTACAACTTGACTCCCTTCTTCAGCAATGATAAGCGTATGTGATAGGTCGGCTTGATTCGCTTCGGACATCTTGATATGGACTCGAAGTGGCACTTCAACGCTTACCCCTTTCGGAACGTGTAACAGATACCCACCCTGCCAAAATGCGCCGTGGAGCGCATCAAATTTGTTATGTTGGGCGATATTCCCACTTTTTAACGTCGTCTCCAAGGTCACTGCCTTGTTCATGAAGTAGTCGCGGAGGAGTTCCGGCTGTTCCTGCAGTGCAGTGTGGAGATGTGCAAAATAGACCCCTTTTTCTTTCAGGGCTTCAGCGTCGGAGGCTTGTTGAAGTTGTCCATCAACTTGTACAAGTACGTCTGCTGCTTCTTCGCCATTATAGTCAATGCTTTCCGAGGCGGGTTCACCGTTTGTCAAACCATTTGGATGATACTTTTCGAGTGCGAAACCGCGAAGATATCGTCGAGTACGTCGCCAATAGTCTTGGGTACGCATATCAACGGTGCGTCGCCACACATCATCTTCAGTGGTATGTGGCATCGGTAAAGATTCGTAATGAGCGTAAGCCTCCAACCGTTTCTCACGCATCCACTGTGGCTCAGTTGCTGTTATTTTTTGAAGAAGTTCTTTTGAAAAATGACCGTTTTGCAATTTTGTTTTAATCCTTGTAATAGCCATCAGCCGTCAGCCATCGGCAGTCAGTTTTAAGAGATTTTCGTTTAAGAACACCCCTTCTTGCTGATAGCCGATAGCCGATAACCGACTGCCATCTTAACCGACTGAACCTTCCATTTGGAGTTGGATGAGACGATTCATTTCCACAGCATATTCCATCGGGAGTTCCTTAACGAGAGGTTCAATAAACCCATTTACAATCATTGTAGAGGCTTCTTCCTCCGAAAGCCCACGGCTCATCAGGTAGAAGAGTTGTTCTTCCCCGATTTTGCTGACACGTGCCTCGTGTTCAATGTTTGTATCGTTCTCACCGATCTCGATAACTGGATAGGTATCCGAACGGGAATCCTTGTCAAGGATCAAAGCGTCACAAACGACGTGTGATTTGCAACCTTTCGCACCTTTCGCGACATCAACCCACCCGCGATAACTCGATCTTCCGCCATCTTTACTGATGCTTTTGGAGGTAATCTGTGAAGTGGTGTGCGGTGCGCAGTGGTAGACTTTCGCACCTGCGTCTTGGTGCTGCCCTTTGCTGGCGAATGCGATCGAAAGAATATCGCCACGAGCACCGGGTTCCATCATGTAGACACTTGGATACTTCATCGTCAACTTACTGCCGAGGTTCCCATCGACCCATTCCATCTGCGCGTCTTCATAGGCAAATGCCCGCTTCGTGACGAGATTATAGACATTGTTCGCCCAATTCTGGATAGTCGTATAACGGACCCGCGAACCTTTCATGCAAACAATCTCAACGACCGCGCTGTGTAAGGATTCACTGCTGTATGTAGGTGCGGTACACCCTTCAACGTAATGAACTTGTGAACCTTCGTCAGCAATGATGAGCGTCCGCTCAAACTGCCCCATGTTTTCGCTATTGATACGGAAATAGGCTTGCAGTGGGTACTCGACCTTTACGCCGGGCGGCACATAAACGAAGCTGCCGCCGCTCCAGGCTGCGCTGTTGAGTGCTGCAAACTGGTTATCCGCAGACGGGATGATTGTACCGAAGTATTTCTTCACCAAGTCTGG
>JAGFCB010000011.1 GCA_022394775.1 Candidatus Poribacteria bacterium | reverse complement strand
CTTGCCCTTGCAGCGAAAGCGAGAAAGATGGTCGCGCGTGGAGATGCCCCGTATTCAATGAGTGTGCTGAGTTCGTCTAACTGATATGCTTCCGGTGTGCGCGTCGCACACACCAAATCGACAATATAACTCTCCAACTGTTCTGCCATGTAGATGTTTCGGACAACCTCTCGGAACCGGATAATGTCTTCCGGGGAAATCACGGGTTGGATTGTAGAAATTTCTTCAGTCGTCATCCGACGAAGGATTTGCAACTCCTCTGTGTGCGAAGGATAGTCAACTTTAACCTTTAGCATAAACCTATCCACTTGTGCCTCCGGTAACGGATAGGTGCCTTCATGCTCAATCGGATTTTGGGTTGCTAAAACGAGAAACGGATCATCGAGTGGATAGGTCGTACCTCCAATCGTTACCTGCCGTTCTTGCATTGCTTCGAGGAGCGCGCTTTGCACTTTTGCGGGGGCACGATTTATCTCATCGGCGAGGATAACGTTGGCGAAAATGGGTCCCTTTTTTGTATAAAAATCGCCTTTCTGTTGGTCGTAGATTAGTGTGCCGATAAGGTCTGCGGGGAGCAGATCGGGGGTAAACTGGAAACGGCTGAAAGAAGCGTCAATGGTCTGTGCCAGTGCACTGACAGCGGTTGTCTTTGCGAGTCCGGGTACGCCTTCGAGGAGAATGTGCCCGTTGCAGAGCAGTCCGATGATCAACCCCTCTAATAACGCCGTCTGTCCGACGATAACTTTCCCGGTCTCTGTGAGTATCTGCTGAACTAACCCGCTATCCGCTTGGATGCGGGCATTCATCGCTTCTAAGTCGTAGTTTTTTTGCATCTGTCTGAATCAGGATTTACAGGATTATAGGATTACCAAGATAGGAAAACTGGAAGATTGCGGAAGCGGCACCTATCCATCCACCATTCCAACTTGCCATCTCGTTTTTTTTCTTTCTTGGTTAGATTTACACAAAAAACGGTTGTGTTTCGCCTTCTTGGAAAGATTGCTCAAGCCACGGATCCTTCGTTTTTTGCCTGAACTCGATGACTTTTCGGCGCATCTCGTTGGCGATGTCTTGTAACTCTGGTGCATCAATGAGGTTCTGCGACTCCGCAGGATCGTTCTGGACATCAAACAATGCTTCCCGGCTTTGTTGTAGAAAATCGGTGCGCTGGCGTTCTCCGAGTTGTTGGACGTTATCATCCCGGACGGCTGTCCATGAGATTGATCGGAATAGATCGCTTGGGAGCGGTGTCTCCAGTTGGTACGCGAGATTACGGACGTATTTATACTGTCTACCGCGTAAGACGCGATATGGATAGTAGTTTGTCACTTCGTGGAAGCAGTGCGAGAAGTAAGTTTCCTCCCATTCACCGTTGCCAGGGTGCGGACTGTCATCTTCAAGGATAGAGAGAATTGAGCTGCCCGGCAGTGCGTCGTCTCCCTCAGGGTGCGTAACGCCACACCAGTCTAACATCGTTGGGCAGAAATCTACCCAGTTGACGAGTGCCTGATTGTGGAAACCGCGTTTCTGTTGTGTAGGACTGGCGATAAGCAGTGGACAGTGGTGTCCGCTATCGAAGCTTGATGCTTTTGCCCCCGGAAAAGGCATGGCGTGATCGGTTGTGACAAAAACGAGAGTTTCGTCTGCGCGTCCGGAAGCGTCAAGTGCGTCTAAAGCTGCCCCGACGACAGTATCCCACCGAGAGACACTTTCGTAATAGTCGGCAAGGTCTTCACGGACAGCGGGTACATCGGGTAGAAAATTTGGGACAATAATTTCATCCGGGGCATAGGGACGTGATTCGATGCCTGGATGCGTCTGATCGTTTCCGAATCCTTTACCTGCACGGTGGGGGTAGGCACTACCGATATGGAGATAAAAAGGTGTATCTATGTTCGCGTTGAGGAATTGTGTAACCTTTGCAGCCACATCGACGGGACTCCGTGCGTTGACTTTCGGTTCAAAGTCGAACGGATAGACGCTTTCGGGTTCTACGTGCTTCTTGCCGATACACGCCGTAGCAAATCCGTGTGTTTTGAGTATCTTTGGTACGGATTGCATGTATTCGTGTGTGCGGAATCCGTGAATTCCGTGGCAGTGCCCGTATTGCCCATGTGTGTGGCTGTGCTGGCCGGTGAGTATACACGCACGACTCACGGCGCATGAAGGACTGGTACAGAATGCATGGTCAAACACGACACCACGTTCCGCAAATGCATCAATGTTTGGTGTTCGGATGACATCATTTCCGTAGCACTTTGCGATACGGCTCCAATCGTCAGCGATGACGAACATAACGTTTTTATAGGAATTGTTCATGGTGCTCCTATGAATAAGAGTTCTTTCATTTTCGTTTGACACAACCTACACGCTAATAGAAAAGACTTAACTACTCAAAAAGTTGTGAGGCCGGGCAGGTAAATCCCGGCACGACATCCTCACCTGTATTCTCGTCTCCATCCAACCGGGAAGTTGGCATAAACGCCACATCTGGCTTCAGCCCACGTTCACCGACCTGAAAAGTTGCCTCTACATGGACTTCCCCTAACTGATTCTCACGTACATACCGGTCCAAATGCCGGATAACGTTGACACTAATCTTGCTATGTATTCTTGTTGGTGGCGACATCGGCACTAATTCTCCTTTAACGTATTCATATCCGTCTACATCGTTCTCAAGAAATTCCGCCAATGTCATGGAGACTTGTTCGGGTGCGCGAGTCCCTTGTGCGACTTCATAGAGTTCTTGTTGTGTCATGCTTTTGGTTCCTCTTTTGATGTGCTATTATGTTTTCGTCTCCTTTTTGCTTTGTTTTTCGGTTTTCTTGGATTTTGGATTTACCCAAGAAGTGCCAATACGAATTACACCAAGCCGCCGCGTTTTCTCAAGAACCATTCAAATCCGAGTAAGGCGATCAAGGCTCCAAAAATGAGCGGAATATTCCAAATGTCGACATCCGTAATTTTTGAAGTTGCACTTTCGACGAGTGGAATCTGGTTCACGAGTTGTGCTGCCTCCTCCATGGCATAGTATTTTCCGCCGCTCCCTTCAGCAAGTGTTTTGAGGAGCGCAGCGTTGAGTTCGGCATTACTAAATTCGGCATAAGATGCTTTCACTTCAAAAAGGGTTTGTTGTTCGCCGAGGGGTTTGCCGTCAAGGGTACCGGTGGCGGTGACGGTGTATTCGCCAAATTGATTCGGAATGAAACGTGCCGTGTAGAGTCCATCTTTGCCGAGAACCTGTTCAAGTTTTAATTCTTTGCGTTTTCCTGCTTCGTCGATGACCACGGCTCGGACCCTTGCGTTGTTCGTCGATTGGAATTGCTCGTCCGTAGCGGTAACCTCAATGACAACAGGTTCTTTTAACGTGTAAGCAGTTTTAGCGATATCAAGTTGAATATGATCTTTGGGGGCAGTTGTTAACCATCTGGCGACCTGTCTCCAAAACCGTTCCGGACTATCCCCTTGTTGCCAGGATCGTTGATTCCCATTTTCATGAGAGGGTATCATCTGCCACCGTTGAGAGGTGTGTGGCGTAAATACCATGACGCGCCCGGCGTTGTAATTATGTATTGCGATGAGGATCCGGTTCCCGAATTCGTTCCGAGCAGTTGGATGTTCTGCTAAAACCAGTGCGC
This sequence comes from Candidatus Poribacteria bacterium, assembly GCA_022394775.1. GTDB lineage: Bacteria > Poribacteria > WGA-4E > WGA-4E > WGA-3G > WGA-3G. Next base: position 57,664 of record JAGFCB010000011.1, on the reverse strand, counting down.
CTGCTTTCGCTCGTTTCACTTTACTATATCCCTTCAGCGTGGGCAAGATCTGCCAGCGTTCCATGTTTTCGGTGTGTGTGTCAGCCAACGCCATCAAATTTTCGATCTTTCCCTCTGATGTCAGTTGCAATTTATACTCTATATTTTTAGCGGACTGCGAACCGATACGGGACCGAATGAGGTGCCTCGGTGCTATCGGTGCGGGTGCGGGTCCGAGTTCCAATTCTACTGGCAGGCACTGCGCAATTGGCGTGTTGATATAGGCACCAGCGAGTTCGTGGTTACCCAAGGAACTTGAACCCCCTAACATGAGCAATCCACCGCCACGAGTGCGTACAAACTCCAGTGTATTTTCGAGCTGCGCTGGTGTAAATTGGGAGGCGTCCACGTTGCCTAAGATGATAGCATCAAAATCGAAAAGCGTCTCTTTATCATCTGGATAAAATTCAAAATCACGTATCACTTGGGTACGGGTGCCGAGATAATTTCTGCTGCCGTCATCTGAAAGTCTTGTTAAGATCCGGTCGGTTAATTGGATGTTGGGATCCTTTTGCAATGTTCGTTTTATGAACCCAAATTCAGCACGTGGTTTGCCATCGACAAATAGGATTTTCACACGTTTGGTAGGAGCGACCTTCAGCAAAAACGTTTTTGTATTGTTTTGTGGTACCGCTTCGGGTTCTCCTAACTCCGCGTGTACCTCAAATTTCTGGGTGCCAGCTTGGCGTGGCGTGAATTTGAGCAGCACGCGTTTTGTTTTTACATCAGAAGATGCGTCTGTTCCACCGATTTGTGGTATCCAAGGTGTTCTTTCATCAAGGTCAACAGACTCACTTTTTAGGACCCGTGTGTCGTTTCTTAATTGCAGGTTAACCTTTTTACCGTTAAATCCTTTTCGTTTTACGGTTGCCCAGATTTCGACCGGGAAATCTTCTTCTGCCGTGCGGGGAACGTCCAATTTGACGATTTCGAGGTCTGGATTGCCTGTTTCTGAGCCGACTCCGACAGTGTGGATAGGTAGTTTCTGTTCTCGAATTTGCATCGCGAATTTCGTGATGTCAGCACCGCTTCTGTCCACACCATCTGTCAAGACGACAGCACCAGAGAGAGGGATTCCTTGCAAATCATCAAGCGCTTCATTTAATGCCTGTGGAATGTCCGTATTTTCGCCTTCTGCCGTCGTTAGGGGTTGGCTGGAAATACGTTTTGCCGTAGCATCAAACGCAAAGAGTCGCACTTTGAATTTAGCGTTCAGTTTTTCAAGGAGACCTTCCTCTTCCGCAAAGAGCAGCTGATTGACGCGCTGCAATCGCGTCTCTGCAGCAGGGGAATCCGTAATTTGCATGCTCTTGGACTGGTCAACCATCACCAATAGATAGGAGTCGTCAGGATTTGACTGGTAAATTGTTAGAAACGGTTTGAGTAGACAAAAGGCGATCAGACAGAGCACGATTGCTCGCAGAAAGATAAGAAACCCGCGAAACCCACGTCTGATACGTCCTTGCGTGCTCCGATATGCCCAGATAGTGGCGGCCACAAGCACGATAAGTAGAACAGCAATGAGAAGCCCTGGTAGCGGTACCCCAAACGAGAAATTTCCTTCTCGAAAAACGTCAATGGGGTACTTCATTATTGTTTCAAACATTTTTTAATTTATGGCCTCCTGGGCTGCGCTCCACTACGTTCCGCGCAGGTTTTCTGTTCATTCTGCACATTCTTCTTAAAATCGCGCAGGTTTTTTAACACGCCAGAACGAACACAACCGCTTTTTATCAAGTACTGGCTGCCGACTATTCTCAAGTCTTTACACAGGGATTTTAATACACTGTCCTGTGTGCGCGGACTCGTGTAAGGCATCAATAGTTCGCATGTTTCCGAGTGCATCCGATATTGGTAAACGAGTCGGAGAGCCAGTTTCTATTGCCTGACAGAGATCCAAGATTTCAGCCCCGTAAGGATTCACGCCGTTGACGCTAAAGGTTTCACCGTTCACAGTGAAGTGTGCCTCGCCTTCCGAGTTACCCCACGCGCTCTGAACGAAAAGCGTACCCTCTGTACCTGTGACTTCATAGGATTCACGCCATGTCCATCCAAAACTACAATCCAATTGCCCAGTAATACCATCGCCAAAGTCTAAGGTTCCAATCAAAGTTTCCCAGACGTTGTTAATCGGTTCAAATTTGCCTGTTGCCCAGACGGATTGCGGTTCGCGTCCAATGAGGTAACGAATGATGTTAAGGCAATAACACCCTAAATCCATGACCGCGCCGCCGCCGAGGTCGCCTCTCAATCGCCAATTCTGACGGTCAGTGAGTCCTGTTGAAAAAGTAGAACGGGCATAGCGTACTTCCCCGATTGCCCCCTCTTCAATCTTCTGCTTTACCGCGAGTGTCAATGGATGATGCCGATACATGAACGCTTCCATCATTAGGATATTGGCGTTTTCTGTAACTTGAATCATCTGTTCCAGCTGCGTGGTGTTAACAGCAATTGGCTTTTCAACAAGAATGCCTTTGATATTACAGCGCACGGCTTCCAGTACATTTTTCAGATGGCTTGAGGGCCACGTGGCAACTACCAGCACGTCTGGTTCTTGTTTCTCCAACATCTGCCGGAGGTCGTTGTAAGTGTTCTGTACATTGTATTCGGTAGCAAAACGCTCAAGCGATTCAAATTTTTCATCGCACGCGCCTACGATTTCAATTTCTGGCAGATTACGCCACGCGTTGCCATGCGCATGAGAGATGCCGCCGCATCCGACAATCGCGACTCGATATTTTTTCGCCATGATTTTACCTTAGCATTAGAATTGTCAGTGGATTAAGAGTTACAAACCGCTTCTACAACTCATTTCACTTATAGTGAGGATATTTCTACCAACCGCTTTTCTTGCGCGGAGAGATTTGCCGCGAGCGATATTTCAAGTGTTTTGACGGCATCGCTATACGGACTTAAAATCTGAGACGCATCGCCGCTACGCACTGCATTCACAAATATTTCGTCAATTGTGGGGCCCGGTTCTGTTTTATCTACTTGTTCGCCATTTTCATTTACTGAGACCCTTGATGGATTCCAATTCAATAGTTCTTGTTCATATAAGATATCCAAGACATTGGCATTGGACCAGTCCCCCGCATACGCCCAAGTCGCAGTCAATGCACCGACAGCACCACTTGCAAACTGAAGTGAAACACTATTGGCATCAGGGCAATCTGTCTCTTTGAGGAACCGATTTGCCTGCATCGCGTAGACCGACTCCACTTCACCGCCCATGTAACGCATCATGTCAACCGTGTGTGTCGCTTGTTCAACGAGTTGACCACCGGATTTGCTCATCTGGCGGAGCCATGCATTCGGGTCGCCATGTCCGGTACTGCACCAGTACTTACCCACAATCATGTTGATTGTTCTTTCTCTCAGGATTTGCTGTGTTATCTGCGTTGAACCGAGATAACGCAGTTGATAACCGACGCATGTTATTAGTCCAGCTTTTGCGACTGCGGCTTCGATTTCACGTGCAATATCTATATTGATGGCCACAGGTTTTTCAACAAGAAACGGTAAGCCGCGCGCAATAACATCGCGTTCTGGTTGCCCATGAACAAAGACGGGGAGGCTGAGATAGACTGCATCCAAATCATCGCGTTCAAGCAGATCTTGATGTGCGGTATAGGGGTCAGCATTATGCTTCTCGGCTGCGCTTTGGGCGCGTTCAGTTTGAACGTCGCACACAGCCACAACATTTGCCCCTTCGATTCCAGCTAATTGGTTCATGTGTCCATTGGCATTACCACCACATCCGATAAATCCGATTTTAACTTCTTTCATGTTTCCTCTCTTTATGAGAATTTAGAGAATTTAGACAATATTACGGGGATATTGGTTCAAATTAACGTGCCTTGAAATTAACTTGTAGTGCTTTTTCGATGTCCTCACGCGGATGGACACCGAATTGTGCTTCAAAATCTCGGTCAAAAGCATCTTCTTCTGCCGGATCGGGTTCAAGTGGTAGTTGGATCGGTTGTCGATTCGTCCGGATGGATCGATGTGCGGCAATCACCATCTCCTGATCGGCTCTACCCATTTCTCCTGTCCACAGTGGTTGTGTATCTTCTCGAACGGCGCGTGCAATACCGTCAAGCATCGTTGCCAATGAGATACCCGTCTCTGAAATATCTGTTTGCCGATAAGGATTTACCCACGCCACAGTGCCACCGAGAGACTCAGGGAGTTCGACAAAGATGCGTTGCAAAGTGCCACTGTCGCAGTATTCTCTCTGGAGTTCATAAGTTTGTGCCTTGCCTCCGTTTCGTAGGTCTTCATCTGTGCAAACATTGACTGTTTCGCCGCCGGTGGCACCTTGATTTCCGTTGGTGATAATTGTGCCGCGCTCACCACATGTCTCAAAACCGACGAGTTTGTTCCGTCCGAGGCATCCATTCTTATTGCCTACCATAGCGATCCCGAGTCCGCCGTTGTCAAAATCTATGGCGTAAAACTCAAGGTTTTCGCGATTAAAATCTCGTTTTGCCCGGTCGACGTAAGGGGTGACAGGCATCGTGTGTCCGATACTGCTGACTGCTTTCGGGTTGGCATCCATGCGACACCGTATTGCAGCGAGTCCATGGTAGCCGGTTGTAGAGAAGAGTCGATGGCATTTATGAACATTTCCGATGACACCTTCCTTGATGAGTTTACAGACAAACTGTTCTACTGGAACAAACGGAAAGTTCTCGGATGTCTGGAGTTTCACGCCATTTTCGGCAGCGTCAGCAATCATCATGTCCATCAACCCGAGCGTTGGTGCGAGTCCTGTCTCTACGTTATGCGAGATACCGCGCCGTGAAAGGTAACAGGAGACAATATGATGCAGAGAAACTGGCACAACGACATCACAGACATCTGGCGAGGTTTCATCAAGCATTTTCCGAACATCCGTATAGGCTTTAGTGCCGACTTTTGCTGCACCTGCCTTTGCGGATTCCGGGTGTGCGTCACACACAGCGACTATATCAAAAGTGTCCTTTAGTGTAGCGGCTGTTGATAGATGCCCTGCGCCGCGTCTACCGTGACCGATCAAAGCGTATTTTAGGCGTGCCATTTGGTTCCTCCAACTCCGTGTACAGCAGGTGAACGTGGTAGAGAGATTGATTAGTTAACGCACTGATAGCCGGTTGCTTCGAGTCTTTCTCGAATTTTATCTACTTCAGTTGTAGACAATTGGCGGAGCGGTCGGCGCATTGTCATTGACGGGAATCTGCCCATCAGCCAGCGTGCGCATTTCATCCGTTGGTGGGCATCACTGCTGGGTTCCCCGAAGTTGTAGACGATTCGTGCCAATGAATCCACTTGGCTGCGCGCTTTGCGTGCCCCGATAAGATCGTCGTTGAGGGCAGCGTGGACGACATCTACCATCAGCTCAGGTACAAAGCCAGCAAATCCGATGAGTGCCCCGTCACTACCTTCAAGTAGCGAAGCGAGTAGATATTCATCATGGCAGGTTAAGATAGGCACATCGGGCGCTGCTTCTCTGAGTTGTTCGTAGTCCCATCGCCAGCGCGCCATGTCGCGGGTACCCATTTTGATACAGATAACTTGTGGGATTTTCACCATCTCCAGCATTTCTTCGAGGCTATATCCAGCCTTTGTCCATGCGGGGTATTGGTGAACGATAATTGGTATATCCGCGCCTTCGGCGACATCTTGGAAGTAACCGACTGCGGTTTCAGGTGTTCTACCGAATCGTAACCAGTGATGTGCGGGCATCAATAGGATAGCATCCGCGCCGGCTTCCTTTGCGGCGAGTGCGTCATCAATTGCTGGCAGGCTCCCTTCAGCACTAACACCTGAGACGACTTTAACTTTGTCACCTACGGCTTCAGCAGTGATTCGCGTGACTTGTTGACGTTCATGGAGACGGAGCGACATAATTTCGCCGGTGTGTCCATTACAGACGACCCCTTTTATGCCTGGGACGCTTGCGAGTTCTTGCATGTACTGGCGCAATCCGGCTGCGTCGATGGATTCATCTTCATGAAAAGGGCAGAGCGTCGCCGGAAATACACCCGCCCACGGATGATGCTGCCAATTCAGTTTCATATTTACCGTATAGACGTTGCGAAATCGAAAATTTTCACAACGCTTTCCTTATAAGTTTGTAACTTCAGTTACAGTTTTCGCAAGATACGTTACTATATAATAGACTTCCGTACAATTTTCCGATTTAATTCTATTTTAACTTGATTTTGCATGTAAAATCAAGTATTATTTTAAGAAGAAGCATTCATCCTATCGGTACAGTAGACTTTATCATAGCAAGATTTGGCTTTCAAGTTGCGCCAAATAGTGCCTATTGATTGTGTTAATGGAGGGCGTGAAGGTGAAAAAACAGAGCAGACTTAAAATTATAGCTGCGAGTGCGGTTTTGCTGGCGGGTATGATGTTTTTGGTGGTAGCCATGACGAGAAGCACAAGTATGCGACATTTTACGCCAGCTTTGCTTGTGGCAGCTGGAGATGAGGCACACGATCAGCGAGTCCAAGTTGATGGTCTCATTGCAGCGGGCAGTTCGCAGTGGGATGCTGCTAATTTTGAGCTCACTTTTGCTGTCCGGGATCGCGAAACTGAATCAACCGTGAATGTAATTTATAAGGATCGGCTTAAACCGGACAACTTTACGGATGGTGGTAGCGTTTTTGTAGAAGGTAAATACGACGCAACACAGAACCTCGTTGTCGCTACTAAACTCATGACGAAATGTGCTTCAAAGTACGAGGGCGCAGAAAGTGCCGTATCTACAGATGAAACTTCATATATTTCAGAGTAAGGAATACACAACACGTTAGCAGTATGTTCAAAAAGACCTTTTTAAGGAGGTACAGAAGCGCATGACTGCGGAAATCGGACAAGCCGCTATATATCTTTCTGTGCTTTCATGTTTATGGGCAATCGTCTTCCTTGGTATTGGTTTATGGATACGAAATGCCCGTGCTATTCAGAGTGGTAGAAACGCTGTTGTTGCTACCTTTATCCTTATCAGTATTGCGACGGGTGCATTAATCTACGGTTTTGTGACCGATGATTTCTCAATGAAATATGTTGTTGAGGTATCGAGTGCTGCACAACCGGTCCTTTATAAAATCGCTGCACTCTGGGGTGCCATGTCTGGTTCGCTCTTGTTCTGGCTCTGGCTGCTTACGGTTGGTGGTGCTATTGTTGTCTGGCAGAACTACCAACGTAACAAACAGACGCAGGATACTTTAGCCGACTACTCCCTGATTCCGATCGCTATTGTTCAGCTATTCTTCGTCATCCTTGTCACAGGTTTAATCGAAGGGATTTACAACCCACTTGCCCGGTTCCCTAATGGACAGGTCGCTGCCGATGGGCAAGGCATGAACCCACTTCTCCAGACACCGCTCATGGCGATCCATCCACCGACGTTATATATCGGTTGGATTAGCCTGACGATCCCGTTTGCGTTCGCGGTTGGCGCGCTTGCGTCTGGTAGAATCGGCAGCGGTTGGATCCTGCGTTCGCGCAGATGGATGCTATTTTCATGGATTATACTGACCATCGGTATTACGCTCGGTGGCAATTGGGCATATCAGGAACTCGGCTGGGGTGGTTACTGGGCATGGGATCCCGTCGAAAACGCCTCTTTTATGCCGTGGCTTCTCGGTACGGCTTATTTACACTCCGTGATGATCCAAGAGAAGCGGAATATGCTCAAACTTTGGAATATCCTCCTGATTACCCTTGCCTTCCAATTTACACTCTTGGGGACTTTCATTACGCGTAGCGGAATTATCACATCGGTACATGCTTTCGGCGGATCGGGTATTGGTGGGTATTTCCTGAGTTTCATTTTCGCTTCAACTGCCGGTGTCATCGGACTTATCATCTATCGTTGGAACCGGCTTAAGAGTGCGAATCGTTTAGAATCCCTTCTCTCCCGTGAAAGTGCCTTTGTTTTGAATAATTGGCTCCTTGTCGGGTTAACCCTAATTATTCTTTGGGGCACGTTGTGGCCGATTATCTCTGAGGCGATTAATGGCGAAAAATCCACTGTTCCTGAAGCCTTTTTCAATAAAGTTGTGATTATTCCGGGGTTGCTGCTTCTGTTTTTGACGGGAGCGGGTCCTATTATTTCATGGAAGAAGATCACGCCTAACAACTTCCGACGCATGTTTTTGTTGCCGCTTGTTATTGGTTTAGTTGGCGGTGCTTTGGTATGGGGATTCCTCGCATTAATAGGATATATCTTTCCGCTGTATTCAGTGCTGTGTAGTTTTGCTGCTGTTTTTGTGTTTGCTGCAATTTTTGCTGAGTTTTATCGCGGAGCGAAACTCCGCGCGAAACGGCAAGAAACATCTTTCGTCAACGGTTTGAATCTCCTGATCCAGCGTAATAAGAGACGATACGGTGGTTACATCATCCATATCGGCATCGTTATCTTATACATAGGTATTATGGGATCGAAAGGCTATTTTCTACTTGAATCTCAAAGTATGACCCTCGGGGAATCCATGGAAGTAAGCAAGTATAAACTCACAATGATAGACTCGTTTGAGAAAGAATACGCGAACTATCTCCGAAGCGGTGTTATTTTCGATGTTGAAAAGAACGGAAAACGAATAGGAACAATGGAGCCCGCGCTTCACGATTACTACACGGCGAAGCCAGATGAGGAACCTACGAAGGAATCAGCCATCCAGCACTTGGGTGTGAACGACCTCTATATCGCTCTTGCCAGCGTTCCACGAAATATCAAGACTGGAGGTGTTGTGAACGTTCAGGTGTATTACAACCCTCTGATTGGCATTGTTTGGATCGGTGTTGCTGTGATGGTGTTGGGCGGAATTGTTGCGATAGCCGAGAAATCCGAACGCAGTAAAGACGCATTGGTAAGCGAGGTGTAAGGCGATGAAAACTGAAAGATTTGCGCGCACTACAACGTCCAATGAATTTTTAGTTCTCAATTTGGTTGCGATTGTTGTGTTTCTTGTTGTATGTAGTTTTATTGTCACGGTGTGCGCGCAGACCGGCGCGTCTCAGACAGCAGAACCGGAAGGCGTGACGGATGCCGCAGTTAAGTCCGATTTACAGGAGCTGCTTACCACGGTCTACTGTTACTGCGGGTGCACGAGAGAGACAATTGAAGTGTGTACGTGTGGCACGGCGATGAATATTGAGAACAATTTTCGCGATCGCCTACTCGCTGGTGAAACGGTTGAACAGATTCGTACCGATTATCTTGATACGTATGGACCGCAATATTATGCAGTCATGCCTGTAGAAGGTATTAACCTTCTTGCCTATGCTATGCCGGTTGTCATACTTGTCTTTATTGGCGGTATCGCTTTCGTTGTGCTCCGAAGGTCAATGCGAAGTGGGTCTGTAACAGCGGATGTGCGTGAAGCGTCTACCTCACAAGTTGCTGATAAGACGGTAAAGCAGGTTGAGGCTGAACTTGAAAAGTACAAACGGGAAAGTTAGACCTTGTAAATTTTTCGTGGCCGTTGCGTGTGTTTGAAAAAAGGGGCTTTTATGTCTTTTCTTCTGCTTTTATGGATGGTAATCTTTGGAATCTTGCTACTCGCTTATCTGGGATTTCCGATTTTCTCAAAAACGGGTCCTCAAGTTATTGCCTCGTCGGAAGAAGTTATTGAAGAACGGCGGCGGACACTCTTTCAGGAACGTGAAAGCAGCTACGCAGCGTTGGCAGATCTCGATGAAGATTATGAGACGGGGAAACTTTCAGAAGCCGATTATCAGGAACTACGCGAAGAACTTTTACAAGAGACTGCGCGCGTCATCATGCAACTCGAAAATGAGTCTTTGTCAGATGTAGAAGCAGAAATTGAGAGATTTAAACAGCAACGTGGAACATAACATGCCTACCAACGAATTTTCATCCTGTAATTTAAAGGGCACTTCGCAGTTTAACTCAGGCACTATCCGGTGTATAATCAGGCTATTTGCGATTGCTCTGCCTCTTCTTTTCTGGCTTTCCATCCTACAAGCACAAACGGCGGAACTTGGTGACATTCATGGCGTAGTTATTGACAAAAAACGTGAGCAACCGCTTGTTTCACATTCTGTAACGCTTACTGCTCATAAAGCCGATGCCGTTGAAACACAAGCGGCGACTACAGATGAAAACGGAAATTATCGTTTCGGGAATTTGCCGCTTGATCCGAATATCCATTACACGGTTTCAACTGTCTATGACGATACGGATTACGATGAGAAGGACCTGGTTTTGTCAACTTGGGTTCCGAGTCTCAAGATTAACTTTGGTATTGGGGCGTTTACGGATGACAATGCGCAAGTTCGTGTCAAATCATATACTTTCATCATTGGGCCTCCGCCTGCAGACCATGCGCCGGATGGGGCTGTCACAATCGCTGAGGCAATTGGGATTGAAAATCTAAGCGATCTTCCATTTAGAACAGTGCACGACACACAAAAAGTGGGTGCGTATTTATCCCTTCCAAGGGGTGTTGAAGGGTTTCAACCACATTTACCGCTCGGACTTAGGATGAACCCTAACACCAATCAAGCCGTCCTCAAAACGCCATTACCGCCAGGGGAATCGCAGTTAGGTTACAATTACATTTTTCACGTTGAAAAAGATAAGTTGGACTTATCTCGTCGTTTGAATTTTAACACGATGAGATTCTATTTCTTTGTTCCTGAAGGTATCGGTTTTGTGCCGCGTGCCAAGTTTTTCGGTGCGCCGAAACGCGAACAAATCCATAATGTCGTATATCTAATATATGAAAGCAATGAGAACAAGACATTCGCGGCAGGTGAAACAGTTGACTTATTACTTAATGTGAATATGCGTGCTGCTGCTGGTGCCTTACCGGAGCAGACATCTAATCTTGGACAGTTGATTCTTATTGCTGTTGCTGCGGCATTAGCGGGTGGATTTTTTGTAGCAGCGCTCTTCAAACTTCGGGCAACGAATAATATCACAGCACCTGATGCTGATAATACTTCAACACCATCAGACGCGGGTTGGCTTCGTAAACTGAACCCTGACGATCGCGAGTATGTTCGGGTCGCGAGGCTTGAATTTATTACGCATCTTGATGATAAGTACGAGAAGCAGGAAATCTCGGAGCGCGTCTACAAACGCTTGCGCCGAGAACAAACGGAGCGTCTCACCACACTCTTAGAAGCACAAAAAAGGGGAAACAATGCATAGCAAACACCACATCGCTGATTTGATAGTTATGTTGGGTCATATAGACGAAAACGTTCGGGACACCGCGAAGGCAGAGTTGATTGCCATAGGTAAACCTGCTATTCCGCAGCTTATTGATGTCCTTACCCAAGAGTGCTGGCATATATCCGGATATGGTGCCGAGTTTTACACTCATATCGAAGAATCCGCTATCCCCGTTTACATGGAGCAGATGGCGAATAACGCTTCGGAGATTTTGGCATGTATCGGAGAGTCTACTGTCCCTAAGTTGACAGCGGAGCTCACCAGAGCCGAACGCGAATTTTCGGAATGGTTTTATAAATACTTACGACCCGAACAGACGGACCGTCTTATCACGATGTTGGCGTATGTTAAGAAAGGCGAGTAGATGGAGACGGAACACATTGTAGCCGACTTGATAGATGATTTGTCGGAGTTGGATGACGATATCCGTGAGGCTGCAAAGGCAGAATTAGTTGCTATAGGTGAACCTGCTGTTCAGCAACTCGTTGAGGCACTCGCTGATAACCTTGGGGATGTCGTTGATCAAGCGGCTGATGTCTTGGCTGCCATCGGTGAACCGGCAATCCCTATGCTTATTGATCAAATGGCGATAGCTGAGCGGTACTATGCACTTGCTCTGGGTGATGCGCTTAGCCGTATCGGTGAACCGGCCATACCGGCTTTGGTTGAGGCGTTATCTGATAAGCTCAATGAAGAGTTCCGCGAATATGCAGCGCGTGCGCTGAATCTGATGGGGGGTGCCGCAATTAGTGCGATCCCTGCGCTTATTGAGGCTTTGATGGATCCCGCGGATGTGGTTCGGTCTTATGCTGCCTACACATTTTCCAAAATGGAGGGCGCAGCAGCGGATGCGGTGCCTGCGCTTATCAAGGCGCTTGCTGATGAATCCGAAGAGGTCCGAAATCATGCGGCTTTTGCATTAGAAAAAATTGGAACCCCGGAAGCGAAACAGGCACTCGTGGCATTGCGTCAAGCTTAATGGAAACGCCCTGGGAAATGATCAGTTGTAATCTAAATAGGGACACTCTGATCGGAGGCGGAGGTTTATAAAATTTGCTATATAGTGCATTTATTGTGACGTTAAAAAACTTGAAAAAATCGCTCAAATATGGTATAATTAAAAAAAGTAGAATGTTATTATGTGTTCATGAAGATTAAAAATAAAGGCGCAAATATCGCAATGTAATTAATAAACGAATCAATTTGCTTATTTGTCCATCCATCTGATGTCGCTACATTGATTGAACTAAACTGTGGTGTCAGAATGGAATACGAAAAATTATTAGAAGGGAGCCAAGATGGCAAAGTACGATTTTGCAATCGCTGTAGGAGGGGCACCCGGGCAGGGTATCGAAACTGCTGGCAAAAGCATTAGCCAAATCTGTGCCCGGTATGGGCTGAACGTTTTTACTTACACCGCCTATCAATCCCTCATCCGCGGCGGTCACTCCTTCCTGACTATCCGAATCAGTTCTGAGCCTATTGCGAACCACGGGGACAAGATTGACCTGATTATTGCTCTGGATGCCAATAGCGTAGAGAAGCATCTGCCGCATGTAGCCCCCGGTGGTGCTTTAATTTATAATAGCGAGCATGTGAAAGAGGTTCCGGAACGCGATGACATCCAATTGTGTCCTATTTCCTATAAAGAGCTCACCAACGATCCAGATAGAAAAGCCAAGATGCTGAATGTTTGTATGTCCAGCGTGGCTTTGCAAATGGTAGGGATAGATTTAGAAGAGCTTGAGGACATCATCGTTCTGGCACTTCTCAAACGTACGGGTCAGGCGGTCGTAGATGCGAACATCGCCGCTGCGCGGGCAAGTTACGATTACGCCGCTGAACACTTTACACCGTTTGATGTCCAATTTGAGAAACAAGAGCCTGCCTTAGCATTCGGCAGCGGTAATACATTGATGGCAATGGGCGGTGCGGCAGCGGGTGTCAAATTTTATGCTGCCTATCCGATGAGTCCATCAACAGGTATTCTTCACTGGATGGCCCCGAACGCTCGCGATCTCGGTATTATCGTCCGGCAATGCGAAGATGAAATCAGTGTTGTCAACATGGTAATTGGTGCTGCTCATGCTGGTGCCCGCGCGATGTGCGCGACATCGGGTGGCGGTTTCGCGCTCATGTCGGAAGCGATTGGCAGTGCGGGGATGATGGAAATTCCGATTGTTGTTGTGAATGTTCAGCGCGGCGGTCCCTCCACAGGTTTACCTACGAAAACCGAGCAGGGAGATTTATGGCAAGTTCTCGGTGCGAGTCAAGGTGATTTTCCGAAAATTGTTGTTTCACCTACCAGTATTATGGACGGCTTTAATACGATACCTGAACTCTTTAACCTCGTTGACAAGTTCCAATGCCCCGGCATGGTCCTCACGGATTTGTCGCTGGCGGAAGGTCATACTACATTCGTACCGGATTCTATCAACTGGCAGCCGGAAATTGACCGTGGGGAATTAATCGCCGAACAAGGGCAGCCAGATGGTGAATATCTGCGCTACCAAATCACAGACAGCGGTATTTCGCCGCGTGCTATCCCTGGTACGCCTGGGCATACACACGTTGTTGCTACGGACGATCATGATGAAGATGGCGGTCTGATTAGTGATGAATTCACGAATCCTCACAAACGTCGTGATATTATGGAGAAACGGCAACGCAAAATGGAAGGCATCGTTGAACTTCTCCCGCCTCCAACGCTTGAGGGTACGGAAGATGCCGAAGTTACGCTGATTGGCTGGGGATCCACGCATAGTGTGATTAGTGAAGCGGCACAAATGTTAACTGAAGCCGGCACTGTCACCAATCATATCCACTTCAAGTGGCTCTATCCGATGGATGAAGATGCTGTCAACGAAGTGCTTTCAAAATCGGCACACGCCATTATTGTTGAGTGCAACTACACGGGTCAGTTCGCTCGGTTCTTACGCGGTGAGACCGGCTTTAAGGCAGATGGCCATATCCGCAAATACGACGGTGAACCGTTTATGCCGCATCATATCGTTGATGGTGCCCGTGAACTCTTAGCAGAAAAAACAGACCTCTATGTTCCCTACCAAGAGATTGTTGTTTAATAAAGGAGGAAGAATCAGATGGCGAAACGAGAAAGAACTACTCGACGGGAAAGATCCGTTAAAGGCGCGCCTACAGCGCGAGATTTTAAAGGTGATGTTAATCCGGATTGGTGTCCCGGTTGTGGCGATTTTAGTGTCCTGAGTGCGCTGCAAAACGCTTATGCGAAACTCGGTAAAGGCACTCATGATCATCTGACTGTGAGTGGGATCGGGTGTTCCTCTAACCTCCCTGGCTATGTCAAAACTTATGGGATGCACACCCTGCATGGTCGTGCGCTTGCTGTGGCGACCGGCGCTAAATTTGCTAATCACGAGTTGAATGTTGTTGTCACCGGTGGTGATGGTGATGGTTACGGCATCGGCGGTAATCATTTCATTCATACGATGCGAAAAAATATTGATCTCCTCTACATTGTCATGAATAACGAGACGTATGGCTTGACTGTCGGACAAGCCTCACCGACCACTGTGGTAGGTGAACAGACGAAAAGCACGCCGTTCGGTAATTTAGAGAGTCCTCTGAATCCTGTTGCGATGGCGATTGTCGCGGGTGCGACTTATGTTGCGAGAGCGTTTAGTTCGGAACGCGTGCAACTTGCGGAATTGATGTATAAGGGGATGCAACACAAAGGATTTGCATTCATTGATGTTATCAGTCCGTGTGTGACCTGGAAGAAGGAGAAGATGCAAATTTTCGATTATTGGAAGGAGCGGGTTCACCTTCTTGAAGATCATGACACAAGTGACAGAGCCGCTGCACTTGCGCAAGCGGTCAAGACGGGTCATGAAACGCAGCTTGGATTGTTCTATCACGATACGAGCCGGCAATCACTGGATCAAATGGAACCTGTTTTGGAAAACGGTCCTATAGCGCATCAGCCACTCGGTATTACCCATGAACAAGGCGATGCAATCCTCCAGAAAATGATGTAAAGATGAACGGAGCGACAGAGTCTATCCGTTTGATTTGTGATATTGGCTGTTGGGGCGGGTTTATCCCGCCCACTGCCTTTTTTTATTGCCTACTATAGGGTTGTTCACACACCATGCGTCTTCGTGCTTTCGAGCTCACAAAGGACTTCGGGCATCGCTCAATTGTCAAAAACGCCACGTTTTCGGTTAACTCTGGAGAAGTCGTTACGATTTTCGGTCCTAACGGTGCCGGTAAGACGACGCTCATCAAAATTCTCGCAACCCTCTTAAAGCCGACGTCGGGTGAACTTGAGATTGGAGGCGCGGATGCCATAGCGGATTATTCAGATGTGCGAAGCGCGCTCGGGGTCGTTATTCATGAAATGCTCGCTTATCCGGCGTTCAGTCCGTATGAAAATCTCAGGTTTTTTGGACAGATGTACGGTGTTGAACAGTTAGAACATCGCGTGACAACGCTCCTTGCTGAAGTCGGCTTGCAGCGCTTTGCTCACGAACCTCTGCACATCTTCTCGCGTGGCATGACCCAGCGTGTTATGATTGCCAGAGCCCTTCTCCATCATCCCTCCGTGTTACTACTCGACGAACCTTTCTCTGGATTAGATGCTGCTGCCAAGCAGTTTGTCATAGCGCGTATAGAACAAGAGCAACAGGATGGTAAAGGCATCGTCATTACGACACATAATACAGAGTTGGGGTATCTCGTGGGGACACGGTTCTTCTTTATGATAAATGGAGAATTGGAAGAAGTCGCGCGGAAAGGCGAAGTTACAGCAGAGACGTTATTGCAGATGTACGAGGATCGGTTAACGCTTTAATGATTGGATGATTGGATTCGCTCGGCGTTCTTTCGTCAAAACAGCTTGCTGTAAAGGCGTGAACGATGGCATGTAATAAGAACAGGACTTACGCACCTCCTTTGCAGGGTTTTTGCAAACGCTAAAATCCAATGCGAAGAAAGTATTTCTGCAGGGTTTGAAACCCCGCCTGCAGGGTGTATAATACGTAAGTCCTAAAGAATTAGGACACAGATGAAGGCACTCCGTCAGATTGGTGCGTTGATTCGCAAGGATCTTGGACTTCAATTCCGTTCAAAAGAGACGCTGGTATTAATCTTCGTTTTCAGCGTGCTGGTTGTTCTTATTTTTGCTTTTGCGTTTGGTCCGGTTTTTCCTGAAAGGGTAGAACGTGGCAAATTAACTGCGAGTGTGCTCTGGGCAGCATTCGTTTTTGCAGGAATTATTACCTTGAACCGTTCATTCATAGTCGAACGTGCTCAGGGTGCTTTGCACGGCATTCGGCTTACCGGTGTTGATGCGAGTAATCTTTACCTTTCCAAAGTTGTGAGCAACGTTGTTTTTCTATTTTTATTGGAAATTGTCATTACTCCCATCGCACTTCAATTTTTGGATCTGCTTGACGTAGTAACAGTGGGTACATTGCTGAAACTGTTCGGTGTATTAGGTATCGGTACACTTGGATTCTGTGCTGTAGGCGTGTTGTTAGCTGGGATGTCTACAAGCACAAGTGGTGGCGAAAGTCTACTTTCCGTCATTCTACTCCCGCTTGTCATTCCGATCATTATGGGGGGTGCGAAATGTACTGTTTCGCTTTTGGTGACCGGTGGTTTGGATAACGGATTTTGGCTCAATTTGCTCATTGGCTATAGTTTTGTCTTTTTAGCATCCGCGTATCTGCTTTCGGGTGCTGTTATTGAGGAATGAATTTGTTTTGAATGTCTAAAGACTCCGTTGGCGGTGTGCTGACGGGAAGTGTTTGGCATCGGAAAAATTAGAAGGAGAATTACCTTGTCAGAAATTATCCATATCCATGCACGCGAGATATTGGACTCGCGTGGTAACCCGACAGTTGAGGTAGACGTTAATTTAGCATCAGGAGCCTTCGGGCGCGCCGCTGTTCCATCGGGTGCATCTACAGGTGAACATGAGGCTGTTGAATTGCGCGATGGGGATGCTGCCCGTTATTTGGGTAAAGGTGTCCAGAAGGCGGTTGAGAATGTTAACGCTGTCATCGCGCCAGCCTTGGCGGGAGAAGATGTCTTTGCACAGAGTGATATTGACACCGCTATGCGTGAGCTTGATGGGACGGAGAACAAAAGTCGCCTCGGTGCGAACGCGATTTTAGGTGTTTCTTTGGCTGTAGCGAAAGCGGCTGCAGATGAAGTGGCACTTCCGCTCTATCGCTACATTGGTGGGTCAAATGCGAAAGAACTTCCGTTGCCGATGATGAATATCCTGAACGGTGGTTCGCACGCTGACAACAACGTTGACATCCAAGAGTTTATGGTGATGCCAGCGGGAGCGGAGAGTTTTACGGAGGCATTCCGTATGGGTGCGGAGATCTTCCACAACCTCAAGGCAGTCTTACAGGCACGGAATTGCAACACGGCTGTCGGTGATGAAGGTGGATTTGCCCCGGACTTGGGATCTAATGAAGAAGCCATCGCTGTGATCATTGAAGCTATTGAAGGTGCGGGTTATACTCCGGGTGATGATGTGCTGTTAGCGTTGGATGCTGCCTCAAGTGAGTTTTACAATCGAGACAGCGGCACCTACGAATTAAAAGCGGAGGCGCAGCCAACTAAATCGCCTGAAGAGATGGTTGCTTTTTACACAGAACTTTGTGAAAGATACCCAATTGTCTCTATTGAAGATGGTATGGATGAGAATGATTGGAAGGGTTGGAAACAGTTGACCGAGGCGATCGGTGATAAGGTTCAACTCGTTGGCGACGACCTGTTTGTTACCAACACGACCCGCTTACAGCAGGGAATTGAGGAACAGATCGGTAACTCCATTCTGATCAAAGTCAATCAAATTGGCACCTTAACAGAGACACTTGATGCTATTGAACTCGCGCGACGATTTAACTATACGGCTGTTGTTTCACACCGCTCAGGTGAGACGGAGGATACAACTATTGCTGATCTCGTTGTTGCGACGAACTCGGGGCAAATAAAGACGGGTTCGCTCTCTCGTACGGATCGTGTTTGTAAATATAACCAGCTCCTCCGCATTGAGGAAGAACTTGGAGATAGTGCTATCTTTGCTGGGAAGAAAGTATTCTACAATTTGACGGGTCTCTGTTAGGTACTGGCATCTACAGGATTTACGCATTTTTCCACGATAACGGACGTATTACGCACTGCAGGCGGTGTTTCAAACCCTGAAGAAACACCCCAGCAAAAACCCTGCAATGGGGCTGCGTAAGTTCTAATCTATATAGAAACGGTTCCTGTACTGTTCCAAAATTTTCTTTTTTGAGGTACACCTTATGCGTATTTTTCGTCCAATCCTATTCCTGATTGCACTCGGTTTACTCGTGGTCAGTGTCAGGCAATTCATGAATGGTTATGACGATTGGCAACGGGCACAGATCGCTGAGGAAGCCTATCGTGCCGAGATCCGGACGTTGGAAACCGAACGTGACAGGCTTAAAAAACGCGTCGAAATGCTAAAGGATGACGAGTTAACAAAAGAGCGACTCGCCAGAAAACGGCTCGGTTATATTAGACCTGGTGAACTGAAATTTAAAGTGGTTAAACCTGACACTGTTAAGTGATTCATAACAGTGTTTAAATTTTTCTTGCTTTTTTTCCGGATGCTGCTATAATAGTGTAGAGTTTCAGACGGCAGGCAACTACACCTGTTATGTCGATGATACCGACCTATTACTCAACGTTCAAAGTAACGGAGGAGAACAGAATGTTCGGAAAAAAGAAAACACAATTGATTCCAACAATTAGTTCTGGGGTTGCAGGACCGCTCGGCGTGCTGCATCTTCCGCGATTCTGGTCGAAAGTGTTAATGGATGCCAAAGGTGTCCTCCATGAAGATTATCCCGCATGCGGGGCAGGCTTCGATCAGATGGTGTTGGATGGACTGGGTTTGGATAAGGATGCTACGCTGGCGTACATCAATGACAATTCACCGACCTATCCACAGTTTGAAGCGTGGGTTTCGGAAAACGGCAGTTTTGATCAAGCAGCAGTTGATGAACTGAATGCCGCAATTGAGGGCTACAATCACGATGACGATACCCGCGGAAGCATTCTCGGTGCAAGCGGTGTTGAAGACGACGGCTCTATCTTAGACGCTGTTAATCTCAATAACCTTGATGACTGGTATGAATTACACGCCAGTTTAGATTAAACGTTCAGATATTTCATGTAGGCGTGTTCTAACCGCGCCTACATGGAACATACCTCTTTTCCTCCCGACCTAACCCAGTTTGTTATAGTTCAACTTATGTAAGACCCGAAAGAACGTGGACCCGTAACTATAGGAGCCACACAATACGCTCGTACGGATTAGGTAACCTAACCGCTACGGCACTAAGGACAGGGTGCCTTCATGACGTTACAACTTACTATCATCTGTGTCTTGTGTCTTTTGCTGCTGTCATTTTCCGATGCAACCGTTCCTTCCCGATACGCGAAGCAATCCATCGAATGGTTCCAGAGCGAGGAAGGCCGTCGCATTGCGGACAATGTTCTTACGTGGCAGACACCACATGGCAGTTGGCCGAAGAATCGAGACACGGCATCTGAACCGTTTGATGGCAACGTTGACGATCTGCACGGAACGTTTGACAACAGTGCCACTATTAACGAACTACGGTTTCTTGCCCGTGCGTTTCGTGCGACAAACGCGCCGCGCTACCGAGAGGCATTTCTCAAAGGTCTTTTCCATATTTTTCAGGCGCAATACCCGAATGGCGGGTGGCCTCAGTATTATCCGCTCAGCAAAAGCTACCATCGCCACATCACGTTCAATGATGATGCTATGGTGCGAATTCTCGAACTTCTCGGAGATGTCTCTGAATCTTCAGACTATGGGTTCCTGGAAACGGAGTACCGGACTCAGGCGAAAGCTGCTGTAACCAAGGGCGTTGACTGTATTCTGCGCACGCAGATCAAACAGGACGGTAAGCTCACTGCATGGTGTGCGCAGCATGACGAAAAAACGCTTGCACCTGCGTGGGCACGTTCATACGAACCGCCATCAATCTCAGGTGCCGAAAGCGTCGATGTCGTGCGTTTCCTAATGTCAGTCGAAGAACCCACGCCTGCGATCATCGCTGCTGTTGAGGGGGCTGTCGAGTGGTTCAGAAGTACCGCAATCTACGGCATTCGTTTAGAGACATTCACTGACACAGAAGGGCAGAAGGATAAACGAGTCGTGGTGGATCCCGATGCCGGACCGCTCTGGGCGCGTTTCTACGAGCTGGGGAGCAACCGTCCCATCTTTCTCGACCGCGATTCGGTGGTTCGCTACGCGTTCTCCGAGCTCGGACAGGAGCGCCGCACCGGTTACGCCTACTACGGTAGTTGGGCCGCCGGGTTACTCACAGATGCTTATCCACAGTGGAAAGAAAAACACAAACCCCCGAAGGAATGACGGGGGTCCTGTCTGCTTTGGTTCCCTAACAACAACTCGACGATGAACAATTTCCGCAATTGTGCGCTTCTGTGGTTAGCTCAATCGCCCTACCTGTTGCAGAAGATTCGAGTCCCGCGAGTAGGATTTCCGTAACATGCCGTGCTGTATACACATTCGAGAGTGGCGGTTGTGTTCCTTCGCGGATATGTTCGGCGAAGTGTGCGTGCATCCCACTCGGTGCAGCGTCTGAACAGTCTATCGCTTTGACATCAACGGGGGCGTGTTCGCGCGTGTAAGAAGTGGGTGTCAATTGACTGAGTGCTGCGCCATCCTGACCGGGCATTATGAATTTACCTGCTGTGCCGTGCACACTCCCTTCACCCGTGCGTGCAGGGTCGCACCAACTTGTCTCCGCGGTGACGATTCCACCGGATTGCATCTCAAGCACGAGCGTCGCGACATCCTCTAATTCGGTCGGTTTATCGAACGTAGAGACAAAACCGGTTACCCGTTTGAAGGTGCCGAGCATTGCGACGAGACTGGAAACAGCGTAGACCCCCATGTCGAAAAGTGCGCCGACACTTGCCTGCTTCGCATCAAAGAACCACAAATCTTCGCCTGTTTCACCGAAAATATCTCGGATCTCTGCGTAATAGATTTCGGGTCCGCCGTGGCTACTCCGCATTCTCGCGCCAGAGACACGCCCAATTGCCTCCTCAGCGATTAATTGACGGATTTTGTAGACACTGGCACTAAAATGCGGGAGACACATTACCGTTTTGCCACTGGCTTCGGCGGCTGCTACAAATTGATTCGCTTCATCCATCTCACCGCAGAGCGGTTTCTGCATGAGCAGATGTTTCCCGGCTTCCAACGCTTTGACACCCCACGAGACGTGTAAAGGGTGTGGCGTGCCGACAAGTATGGCATCAAGCGTATCATCGGCGATGATTGCGTCGTAGTCCTGTGTCCAACGGGGTATATCGAATTCTTCACATTGGTGTTTGAGGCGGTGTTCGCGTCTACCGCCGATAACACTGACTTCAAAATCGGAACCTCGTGCGAGGTCAGGGAGATGCAGTCGGCAGACGATACCGCCTGCTCCGATCACACCAAGTTTTAGTTTTTTTTCCATATTTTTAATTTTCCTTGCGGTTCGGTTAGGGTAAATGATTAATAACGTTGCTTTCCGTATGTCTAGAAGAAACACCCAAGCAAAAACACCTCCATTTCATTACGGACTACATTTCTTTTTTACCGTTAGACCTTCAAAAACTTGTGGATCACATGAGAAACCCGTTTTTGCCAAGGTCAGGAACGGGGCGGTGGCAAACGTTTTAAGAAAACGTTACGATAGGCAACGGGGCCGTGGTCGCCCTGCAACAGGATTGGACCTGTAGCGGCTTCTTCTTCGATCATGGTTCCACGCGTGCAGCCCACCACTTCAACATCTTCATGGATTATTTGTCCATTCCACACGACCTTGACGAAAGTAGCATTGGTAATCTTATTACCATCGGTATCGAACTTTGGTGCGCGGAAAGTGATGTCGTACGTTTGCCACTCTCCAGGGGGTTTACTTGCATTCACACGGGGTGGCACGCCGTCTACTGGCTGATTGTCGATCCAGCGACAATATACACCGCCACAGGTGCCGTAGCGAAGTTCAGTTTCACCCCAACTATCCAATATCTGGATTTCATATCTACCCATGAGGTAAACGCCGGAGTTAGAGCCTTGGGGTACCATAAACTCCACGTGGAGTTCACAATCGCCGTATTCTGCTTCGGTGTAGATGTCGGCAGTTCGCCCAGTGGCACCGTTGTAAAAGATGCCTTCACCGGTTGTCGTTGTGAGCAATTTGGTATCGTCAGGGTTGAGAACAACGCTGCCAGCGGCATCCCATTCGTGATCGGGTGCGCCGCCTCGTGCGAGCCAACCGTCCATATTTTTACCATTGAAAAGATTTATTGTGTTGTCGGCTTGAGACATAAAATCCCTCCCATTTTCCATGCGTTTGGCGAAACATAAAAAGCACGATTAGCGGGTTCGGTGCATTTAAAAGTTTTGACATATTTCGCCAAATCAGGTATTATATTTAATCATCAAAGACTATTCAGTAAGCGACATAGTTGAGCGACTTAAAACAGAAATTGTACAAGGACAATAAAAATTTATGAAACAGGTTTTCTTATTTTTAGGGTTAGCCCTACTGATGGGAACGATTGCGCTTTTCGCACTCTGTGGTTACGATAAAGTTTCGACGCTCCACGCAGCACCTATAGAAGATACTACGTCTGACACGAAAACACCATTTGCTGAAGGCTGCAATAAGTGTCACGGGACGGAACCGGCCTATCAAGAGTGGCAACACGCTGGACACTCACACGCGCTTGTGAACCTGATTGAAGGCCCGTATGAGGTGCAGACCTCCTGCCTGAGCTGCCATTCCGCGGGTTACGATATTTTTAGCGAACGGGTCTATCCGGGGCATCCGTATAACATAGAGACAGCGGTAAATGCTGTTTCTTGTTCTATGTGCCATTCCCACACGAGTACATCGGAACATTTACTCGTGCAACCCGCGAAAAAATTATGTGTCACCTGCCATAAAATGGACTGTGGATGTGCAGGTGCTGGTATCGTTCACCAGTCTCAGTCGGAGATGTTCCTTGGACGCGAGGGGGCTGGCGTAAAGCGAATGCCGTCGCCGCACGTGCGCGCAATGAAGAAGCGATGCGTCCATTGCCACATGGCAAAGGAGGATCCAGAGACAGTCGCCAAACACGGGGGCCATACATTCAAAGCGGATTTCTCGACATGTAGTACTTCAGGTTGTCACGATAGTGTGGATAACAGCATGGAGACGAAGTTACCAAAGTATCGTGCTGAGATAGAGGCGAAGATGCAAGCCGTCAAAGCGATGCTGGACGCTGCACCTGACAAAACTTCGCAGGACTATCTGGACGCGAAACTGAACTATGACATGGTTAAAGGCGATAGCGGGTACGGGTTACACAATATGCCATACGCGAACGCGCTTCTCGATTATAGCCTTTCGCTGAAGAGCAAACTTGAATAGTGAACAATGCGCATTCTCACTTTATTTCTGTGCTTGTGAATTATTACGCCTCCGGATTAAGTGCAGCGCGCAGCGGCACATCTTGGTCTTTCGGTAAATAGTAGCTGAGCGGATCGCTGACCACTCCGATTAATTGTTTCTGAATCGGGTTGCATTTGGCAACCAGTTCGTCAGGCATCGTGATGTAATCCATCGGTTTCACCCAGCGATAGGCGTATCCCATGAAGATGGTTTTGCGCGGCATGCCGGACCAGTTGTGTCCGATACCGTGCCATGTGCGTTGTTCAAAGAGAAAGGCATCTCCGGCGTTGACATTCATAGAAATAGCACCGCGTGCCCGACCCGTATCTGGGTCGGTTGGGGGTTTGCCTGTCAATCGGTTACTTCCGGGTACCAGCACAGTCGCGCCCGAGGCGGGATCAGATTGGTCGCTGATAGCGTAAGCAATCTTAAGCATGATCCGAGGATGGGGTTCCTGCATTTCGGCATGTGATGTGCCACCGTCACGGTGCAAGCCGATCCGGTTCTTGACTTCAGGCGGTGGTTCCTCTTTTGAAGGGAGTACAATGAGGTGGGACGTAATCATTTGTACGTTCCAATTAAGCACGCCGTAGGCGAGTGGCACGGTTTTCTGCCAATCAAGAAGTTGAAGGAATGCTTCGTGGTGCGTGAGGCAGTTACGGAGATTCAACTTACCGCCTGCTTCAAGGCGATCTGCAGCTTTTTCTTTCGCATATACTTCGTCAACAGCGGCATCAATTTCTGAGACGACATCGGCGGGTAATGCGTTTTTAATCAACAGATACCCGTTGTTCTCAACAAATTCCTTGTGCTGTGGTGTAAAGATTGCTGCTTCGGCAGCATCAGTTATAGTATCCATAGGGTTATCCTTATAGTTATGCTGAAAGTAGACTCGATCCGCAAACCGAGATTCTTTCTAATCATGCTATGCATTATATAAGATGTGCCGAAAAAAATCAATTTTTAAAATTATTAAATCTGTTAACTATCCACTCGTGCCTTAACATTTATAACGGAGTCGAGTTGATAGTTAAACCGTTCCACTTCGTTTCACGGTGATTTTCGCTTAAGTCCAACTGTCTCTAAGTTGTCAAAGGTTTCTCAACAATTGACCAGAGCTAAAAAAATTTAACGCGCAAAGATGTGTGATAAGGAGAAAACACTACGTAGTTTGAAGAGCGAATTGACTTCAGAACCTTATAGATTTAGAGAACCTCCCGAACAAAATAGTCGAATTGCTAAGTTTGGCGCGTCATGGCGAGCGATCCTACTCGGCACGGTCCTTATTATTCCGAACATGTACTGGATTTTGGACTCTGCTGGGCAAGGATATCCGACGACTATTTCTCTCTATTTTAACGTCATTTTCTGTGTTTTTGTTATCACGGGTGCTAATCTTATTTTGCTACGGGTGGCGCCTCGGATCGCTATGCAACAGGGCGAATTGCTGACGGTTTACGTCATGTTGGCGATCGCCTCTTCGTTGGCGGGGCACGATGTACTTCGCGTTTTGATTCCGATGATTCCGTATGCGTTCTGGTATGCGACACCAGAAAATGACTGGGCAGACCTGTTCCATCGGTATATCCCGGATTGGATGGTTGTTAAGGAGCGGCTTTTTTTAACGGAGTATTATCGCGGTGAGACAACCTTTTACCAATGGGAGATTGTCCAAGGTTGGCTCACGACAACGGTTGCGTGGGGCGGCTTCCTATGTGTGATGGTATTCCTGATGGTCTGTATCAACAGTCTCGTTCGGAAACAGTGGACGGAACACGAGAAGCTGAGTTATCCTATTATTCAGTTGCCGCTTGAGTTGACGAGTGGTGGTAGAGCGAATTTGCTAACGAACAAGATGATGTGGCTTGGGTTCGGGATTGCGGGTGCTATTGACATCCTCAATGGACTTCACTATCTCTATCCGAGTGTGCCGAGTTTGGGAGGAAGGCTCTACGATTTGCGTCCGTTCTTTACACAGAAACCGTGGAGTGCTGTGGGTTGGACACCTATCGCTGTCTTTCCGTTCGCGGTGGGCATCGCTTTTTTTATTCCACTTGATTTGTCGTTTTCATGCTGGTTTTTTTATCTCTTTTGGAAGGTCGAGCGTGTCTTTGGTGATGCCTTGGGTGTGCGGGGCATGCCGAATTTCCCGTTCACGGATGAACAGTCTTTCGGGGCGTATCTCGGTTTGTTTGTTATCGCAATTGTGGCGACGCGAAAGCATCTTGCACAGGTTGGACGTAAGTTATTTAGGAATGACCCGCGCGTTGACGACTCAGATGAACCGATGTCCTATCGGGTGACGGTGTTAGGACTTCTCGCAAGTCTTGTTTTTATTGTCGGGTTCTGTAAGACAGCGGGTATGTCTATCTGGGTGATCCTCGTGTTTTTTGGGATCTATTATGCCATCTCTACTGCGGTAACCCGGATGCGTGCGGAACTCGGTTCGCCGGTGCACGATCTGCACTTTATTGGACCGGATGAGATGATGCCTCGTATCTTTGGAACGCGGCTGTTGGGTCCACACAATTTGACGATAATGGCGTATCTCTTCTTTTTCAATCGTGCTTACCGCGGGCATCCGATGCCACACATTTTGGAGGGATTTAAATTAGCGGAACGGACCGGTATTTCCAACCGACGATTATTAATCGCTATGTGCATTGCGATTGTTATCGGGACATTCGCGTCTTTCTGGGCATTTTATCATATCTCTTATATTGAGGGGGCGCGGGATTGGTTCGCGGGGCGACCTTTCAACCGTCTCCAGAGTTGGCTGACCTCGCCGAGAGCACCGGATGTGCCAGCGATCGTTGCGATGTGTATCGGCTTTTTGATCACCGGTTTCTTAATGATAATGCGAATGCGACTTTTTTGGTGGCCTTTTCATCCTGCTGGGTTTGCAATATCAAGCAGTTGGTCAATGAATGTGTTTTGGTTCTCGATCTTAGTAAGTTCCGTCATTAAGTGGATTATTCTTCGGCACGGGGGTGTGAGTGCACACCGAAAGCTGATTCCGTTCTTTCTTGGTCTCATCTTAGGCGAATTCATTATCGGCAGCGTATGGAGCCTTATAGGGATTACGACGAACCAACCGATGTACCGATTTTTATTTTAATAGTTATCAGTTACTTTGTTATGGTATCAAGGTTTTTGTGGATGCTAGAAGAAATTGAATGCCACAAGATATTAACTGATAGCCATTTATAGGAGAAATTGAATGATTCGTGAAGCGATTCAGCAGGTTATGGCAGGAGATGACCTAACCGAAGCAGAGATGATTGATACTATGAACGAGATTATGGAAGGTGAGACGACAGATGCGCAGATCGCCTGTTTTCTTACTGCGCTGCGGCTTAAAGGTGAGACAATCGAAGAGATTACGGGTGCGGCGCGCGTCATGCGTGACAAAGCTACGCTAGTTCCGACAAAACATTCGTTAGTTGTTGACACGTGTAGTACAGGTGGCACGGGGCTGAGTCTTTTTAATATCTCGACGACTTCCGCTTTTGTTGTCGCGGGGGCAGGTGTACCGGTCGCGAAGCATGGGAACAGGGGCGTAACGCGGCAGAGTGGCAGTGCGAATGTTCTGATGGCATTAGGTGTAAATATTGAGATTAGTCCTGAACATGTTGGGCAATGCATCGACGAAATCGGTATCGGTTTTCTATTTGCCCCCGCACTGCATGGTGCGATGAAGTATGCTATCGGACCGCGCCGAGAGATCGGTATCCGAACGATTTTCAATGCCTTAGGCCCGCTGACAAATCCGGCTGGTGCGCAGGCACAGGTGCTGGGGGTTTATGCGGCGGAACTCACTGAGACGCACGCGAATGTTTTAAACAACCTTGGATGCAAACACGCCTTTGTTGTACACGGCGATGACGGTTTGGATGAAATCACGACGACGACCGCTACGCGCGTCTCAGAACTGCGAAACGGTGCTGTCAGAACTTACAGGCTTGATGCAACGACGTTCGGAATCCCGAAGGCGGAACCTGCTTCACTCTTGGGGGGTAGCCCCGAAGAGAATGCTGAGATTACAGTCAATATCCTGAAGGGCGAAAAGGGACCTAAACGGGATATTGTTGTATTAAATGCCGGTGCAGCGATTGTTGCTGGTGCGGAAGCGGATAGCCTTGATGCAGGGATTGAACTTGCAAACGCATCTATTGACTCAGGCGCGGCACTCGCGAAGTTAGAAGGACTGAAGACGGCCTCAAACAATTAGCCGTTTATAGAAAGAGGTTGACGGATTGATATTAGACACTATTATTGCCCATAAACAGAAAGAGTTAGCAGCCGAACAGGCAGCGGTACCGCTTGCGAAGTTAGAAGCGGAGGTAGAGAACCTTCCGCCAACGCGTGATTTTGGCGTAGCTTGCAAGCCAAAACTTGCTGTTGAAAGCCGTGATGCCATTACGGGGACCGGGACTGTCAAACTTATCGCAGAGGTAAAGAAAAAATCTCCGAGTAAAGGTATTATCCGAGAAGATTTCCATCCGGTGTCGATTGCTGAAACCTACGTTGAAAACGGGGCTGCTGCTATTTCCGTGCTCACAGATAGACATTTTTTCGCGGGTGAACTCGACTATCTGCGCGCAATCCGTGCGGCTGTTGACGTGCCGTTGCTAAGAAAAGATTTCACGATAGATCCATATCATATCTACCAAGCGCGTGTCGCTGGAGCGGATGCAGTTTTACTGATCGTTGCTGCGTTGACCGCATCGCAGTTGCAAACATTCATGGGTGTCGCAGCGTCGTTATCTTTGGCGTGTCTCGTGGAGGTGCATACACGTGAGGAATTGGCGGTTGCATTGGATGTGGATGCCCAGATTATCGGTATCAATAACCGTGATTTGCGGACATTTCACACGGACCTTGCCACAACATTTGCGTTACGTGAAACTATCCCGGCGGATAAGGTTGTAGTGAGTGAAAGCGGTATCTATTCGCGTGAAGACGTGGTGAAGCTGCAGGAGGCTGGTATCCATGCGATGCTTGTCGGTGAGTCGTTGATGCGAAGTCCTGATATTGGAAAACAGGTTCAAAGTTTAATCTCTTCAAATTAGGGACTACATGGAAGTGACAGTGATGCCGTGCCGTTTGAGGAGCGCGGTGGTCACGCCGTCACCGGACGTGAGCGTGCCTGAAAAAGTGCCGTCGTAGATGTCTCCACACCCACAGGACGGACTCCTCGCTTTAAGAATCATTTGCGTTGCCCCGTGCGATTGTGCAACCTGTAAGGCGTGATGTGCGCCCTTCAAATAGGCTTCAGTTACATCTGTGCCGTCAGCGGTCATGACTTTTGCTTTGCCATCCAAAACATCACTGCCATCGCCTCCGACTATTTCTGCGGGCGGGCGCGGCGTTGACAGCCCACCAGCCTCTTCCGGACAGACGGGAATAAGTTCGGATGTCTCCTTTTGTTTTATTGCTGTTTCATTTCGGCTGTCGCCACCATCGTATCGGCAGCGAATACCGAGGAGACAGGCACTAATAACTACCTTCATCTTCTCGCAATTCTTTGAATTGATTCATGATTAAGTCTACTTCACCTGCTTTCAGCTGCAGGTAGGTATCTTCTAACTGGCAGAGTATTGTCCTTAATAGTGAGGCACGACAGACCTCAGTGTTCTGATTTTCAGAATGCCCGCGCGCAATGCGCACAGAGGTCGCTGTCTCACGCAATTCGGGCGGAAAATCTTCTAATACGATATTGACATTCACACCGAAGCCTAAGACAAAAAACGGGTGCTGCTGTGCGTCATAAGCGAATTCTGTTAGAACGCCTGCCACTTTCCTTTTTTCGATGCGGACATCGTTGGGTGGCTTGATCCGCGCGTCAAGTTTGTATGTTTTTTGAATTGCCTGTGTGATTGCGATTGCGCCGATGAAATTAGGGAGCGGGACTTGGTCGCTGAGCAACCGATGCCTAAGTACAACTGACGCGAGCAGACACTTGCCCGGTGGTGCTTCCCACTTTCTACCATACCTTCCACGACCTGCGGTTTGGTGTTCCGCAATTACGAGTGTTCCCTCTGCTGCCCCTGTTTTCCCGCGCACAATGGCAATATCATTGGTGGAGGCGACTTGTGTATGATGCTCAATTTTACATCCGATAAGAGCAGTCTGAAGTATGCCAGTAGCGTTTCCTGCCTTAGTTCCAGGATTAAGGTAAAAGGTCATAGAAATTATAAATTCTCGTCTGTTTGCAATTTACTTCCTTGTATTTCTCAACAAGCATATTAAAAAATAGGATGTTTAGGTCGTTCACCTCTGATCCAAGAGCGCGTCTACACCTGTCAATATTTTTTCCAAAGCATCAATAAGAGAAGATTCATCCTCCCGATCTGTACCAATTATCAACGCTCTCAGTCTTCTAAGTTCAGCGTTTATAGATTCTTTATCCTTTTCTTCCTGAAAAATTTTAAAGAAATTCAGCCAATGTTCTGCTCCAATTCCACACAGCAATTCTCTTTTTGCTATTCCCAAATAACTATCCATTATTCCCGTTCGTGCAAATCTTCCGAAGTTATTCCCTCGGTCGTATACGGGCTTATCAGAAATTTTATCGCTCTTTTGAGGATACGGAGAAACATTTTGTGGCCTCATGATTTCTGTACTTGACTCTGTTTTCCGAATAGATTCCCACCAGTAATTGCGGTATTCTGCGGCGTACTTTGCTAATTCCACATACGGTGAAAATATCTTCGGATGGCCTGAAATAACGTTACTGAGAGCCCAAGGAATCACAACGATCAAGTCCTGTTCAGCACAAGCGGCAGGGGTTACTTGGAAGCGAAAACTTGGTTCTCCTTCCTTTGCTAATAGATACCAACTCTTTAGCTCAATCCCCAATAGAATTTCACTCTCATGTTCATCTGTTCCGCTTGCATCTCTTCTCAACAGAACGTCTGGAAATGTCTGTGGTTGCCGGACAAACCTATGATACATAAATTTCTCATCGGGGTCCCAAACTTCCCGCATCCGGTTCAGTGTTGAAACGACTTGGTCTTCAATGGTTGCTCCGAATGCAGCATTTAAAGTGAAGATGTCTGTTGCCAATATTCCTTCTATGGATGTATCTGACTGAAAATAGGTTGGAAGTGCAAAAAGTGCCTCACGTACACGTTCGTACACTTTGTATACGGTCTGGTCGCTCTGTGGAGGGTTTCTTTTAGGCTCGGCCGGAGTCTTCATAGAGTGCGAGCTCCT
Source organism: Candidatus Poribacteria bacterium (assembly GCA_022394775.1). GTDB lineage: Bacteria > Poribacteria > WGA-4E > WGA-4E > WGA-3G > WGA-3G. The sequence goes on along the minus strand of JAGFCB010000011.1, from coordinate 26,689 downwards.
GTTGGATGTCGTAATTTGAAAGTCTCTCAACGGCCACTTTAAAATAGTCCGAATGGATCTCGGCTGCGTAACATTTCCGTTTCAATTGATGCGAAGCAATCGCTGCCGAACAAAGTCCTCCGAACGGTTCCCATACGACATCCCCTACGTCACTACTTGACCGGATACATAGATTCATGAGTTTTAAAGGTTTTTGGTTACTATGTAGAGACTTATACTGATCTTTTAATCGCTCAGTTCCACGAACAGCAGGTTCCCGCCAGACATTTGTAATACCGTTTTCAAAGTAAAACTTAGTCCTCATATTTGACCATTCCTCGCCTGTAAGGGGCGTTGTGCCATTTACAGAGAAGTAGGGTTTTCCGTTTTCACTTCCATGTCTATTAGCGTACTCAACAATCTTTTCAAATGCTTCGGGCGGGGGGTAGTACCAGAGATGATCTTTTGTAAAATACTTCCTCGTGGCAGCATTTTTCACGCCGCAGGCATCATTAGTTTTGGAAAATGGAAGACCCGTTCGTTCCCATTCGTACCGAAGCCATCTTTGCATATCCATCTTCGTACCGTTAACATAGAACAAAGCTTTTTTCGTGTATTGGACGCAAACTTCCGTCGTTACAGGAAATTTTCTGAGGGTTTTGCCGTTTGTGTTGCCTGCGATATGCGCGATTCCCTTATTCCAGACATGGCAATTTCGGTACTCCCAACCATGTTTGACTAACGTGGGGTGAACGTTTGCCCACCCGAGTTCTGTATTCCAAAACCAGAGTGTTGTCATGGGCGTTGCATGTTCGGACCACTTAATTATGTGGGGTTCGTACGACTCAGCTAATTGCTCTGAAATAGGAGGGTCGCCCGGATAACTCCCAAGACCATAGGGACCATCCGAGACAATAACGACAGGTGTTTCCCATTTATCATACCAACTAAGAGCATCCCCTCTGTATAAGAAAATACTATCTTTTTTATGAAATTCCACGATTAGTTTCCTTTTTCTGAAAATGTAAACTAATAATGCTACTGACGCAGATGTTCTTCTGCCTCAATTTTCCACTGTTCTGGCGGATTGAGTTCAAGGAAACGTTGCCATTGTGCTTTCGCCTGCTCGCGCTTTTCCGTGTATTCGTACATCAACGCGAGATTGTAGTTCGCAGTCAGGTTACTCGGTTCCAGTTGTATCACGCGTTCAAACTGCTCCGCAGCTGCACCGAGTAAATCCATACTGAAGAGGTTATTCGCGTAACTGAGTAGCGTGGGTACGTGGGTATCATCTAAAGCAATCGCCTTCTCTAAGGTCTCTTTCGCGGCGTTGTAATCCAAAACATGTGCGTAGTAAAGGTCTCCGAGACGTTGATAGGTGTTGGCAGCAATATCATCGCCTTTTTCAACAGGTTGTTGAATAAGCGCGACTTCCGCTTCATAGTGTTTGATTGCTTCCTTCCACGCCTGTTCCCATTCTGCGATTTTGCCGAGATGCAGGTGGATGCCTCTATATTTAGGGGCATAAGGGAGCATACTTTTAAAGGCTTCTTTTGCAAGTTGATGCCGGTCAATTTCGAGATAAAGTACACCAATTTGGTAGTTTGCCTCGCTGTTTCTGGGTTGGAGTTCAGCCACCTGTTTGAAATCCTCTAAAATTTGGCTGTAGCGATAAAGTGTTTTACCAATTTGCCTATAGCGAAGCGTGAGCATTCCGCGATAGAAGTAGGCATCCACATAGTCTGGATTCAGAGCAATAGTTGCCGTGTATTCCTTAACAGCCATTTCCGCATGTTTATGATAATCATCACCGAGCGTTTCAGCGTGCTGATCGAGCAACCGCGCGTAACTATAGTGCCAATCGAAGTTATCCGGATTGTAATGATTTGCCAACCCGTAGTAGCGAATTGCGTTCTCACGTTCGTCGTGTTTATTTTTTATCTCGGCTTGCAAGCTTCGCTTTTCAAAGATAACGGCGAGGAGGTGGTGGAGTTCAGGGTGTTCGGGTTCAATCTCTAATGCGGGTTGATAGACGCGAAGAATGTTATCTTCGTCGTTGCGTTGACGATAGATTGCACCGAGACGGAAAAAGGGTTCGACTTCTGTTGCCTTGACCCCTTGCATCGGGGTTTGTAGGCTACGCCCGATGTCGTTTTCAAGCAGTGTCGTATCAAGGGAGATTGTTTTCTCGTAATGCACGATGGCGTTATCTATCTCGCCTTTCTGTTCCAACAGGATCGCTGCGTGGTAATGTGCTGCGACATCATCAGGACTCAACCGAATAGTTTCGAGGAATGCTGGTAGCGCATCGTTGGGCTGCTGTAGCGAAAGGTAGGACAGTGCCAATAGATAGTGTGCTTCAGTGGTTTCAGGGGCAATCTCAATAAGTCGCTTTAGGGTATCAACGGCTTGCTGATGCGCCTCGCGTCCACGGTAGATGTGAACCATTTTGAAAAGCACATCTGGTCGTTGTGGGTTTAATGTCAGGGTGCGTTCGTAAAAGGTAATCGCGCTGTCTGTGTTGCCGCTTGCTTCGTAGCTTTGTCCAAGGAGATAGGTGGCACTTATATCTTCAGGAAATAGCAGAAGGTGGATATTTAGAGGCTCAATGGCATCTTGATAGTTTTCTTCACCGAAAGCACGCTGTCCCTGCACAATGAATCTGTCCGCTAACTCTGGATTCAAATCCAGTGCGCGTTTAAAGTACCCTACTGCTGTGTCTATATCACCCTGTTGGTGGTGGAGTTCACCGAGTTTGAAATAAGTATCAATGAAATTGCCTAAAGGGAGTTCAACTTGCAGACTTTCAATATGGGCTTGCAAGCTACGCCCTTGTGTGTCCGCTTCAATGATTTCAAGCGTTTTCTCGTAATGTTGGATGGCGTTTTCGGTGTTGCCTGCATCGGTTTCAATCATGCCTGCATAAAAGGAGGAACGCGGATCGTCGGGAAGGACGAACATCGCTTTCTCTATCATTGGCATTGCTTGATCCGGTGTCATTAACCCCGCGAAGTAAGGTTCCAGCGGTTCATAGAAAGTGTCCTTAAGACTCGGCAGCACGGATAGTGCTTGTTGGTAATGGTGTCGTGCTGTTTCGGTGTCTCCGTTGGTGTAGAAGATTTCTCCGAGTGCGAAATGGGATTGCGCATGGGTTGGCTCAGTTTCAATTGTGCGTTGATAGAGTTGGATTGCGCCATCCGTATTGCCTTTTTCATTGAAGATAACGGCGAGTTCGTAAAGGTCTTGTGCGGCGTAGGGTTGATGTTGTGCGGCTTTGGCGTATTCTGCTAATGCGTCGTCGAAAAAACCTTGTGTAGCGAGGACTTGTCCGAGTTTGATGTAAGCCGGTGCGAACTTTTTCTTTTGATGGGTAATATTTTCAAACGTTTCGCGGGCACGGTCCATCTCACCTTGTGCGAAATAGACTAAACCGATACCGTATTGCGGATATTCCCATTTCCGGTTTAACTCTCGCGCAGTGTGAAAGGCTTGAAGTGCCTCTGTGTAACGCTGGTGTTTTAAGTGAATCTCGCCGATGCGATAGTAAGCTGGGTAGTAGTTGGGGTTTAAGCGGGCGCACGCCTCAAATTCCGAAAGTGCCAATTCATCTTTGCCTTGTTGTTGATGGATGCCACCGAGATTGAAATGCGCCCAGAACTGGTCCGGCTCGATTTCGAGGGCGTGTTGTAGATAGGTGACGGCTGTATCAAACGTTTCACCGGATTTCGTAGCCTCAAGGGCGTGTACGTATCCTATGCCGTAGTAAAATGCGGCGTTCATTGCTCGAGAGGCGGACTGTTGTCTCTCGGAATTATCTTTTGCTGTTTCATAAAGCGTTAGGAGTGTGGAGAGTCGTCCTTGCTTCTGCCACTTGAGGATAAATTCACGGTGTTTCTCGGCCGGCTTTTTCTTTTCTCGCAGGACTTTTGTGAAGTCTTTTCTTATGTTCGTTTCCCATTTTTCTGCTGCTTCGATTTGTAAGAAAGACGTATTGAATATTAAACCCATGGTTAGCACTATCAATATGGGATTTAGCACTACTTTTTTCATTTTATGTTCCTTTGTTGGATTGTCCAATGTGATTCTTCTATTCTGTTTTTTAGTTTCCGGATTCCAATAGACGTTCAATTTTCGCACGTGTTGGCATGGACGGTGTAGCACCGATAACAGTGACTGCTGCTGCACCAGCAGCATTTGCGAACGCAACTGCAGAATGTAAAGTTTCACCGCTCGCTAAGGCGGTTGCGAGTGCACCACAAAATGCGTCCCCTGCCCCTGTGGTATCTATAGGTTCAACAAAGCGGGCAGGGGCATGTTCGGATGTCGTCGCTGTCAACATTAAAGCACCTTGTTCGCCGAGGGTTAGCACGACAGCAGTGTTTTCAGTAGCCACCATTCGATCGCGTAGCGCTTCTGCTGCGCGGCGTGCCGTTTCATGACCGCTAACCTTCATTCCCGACAGCAATTCCGTTTCGGATTGGTTCGGCGTGAGAATATCGACAAATCTCAAAAGGCTATCTGGTAATGGTTGTGCAGGCGCGGGATTTAGAACCACAGTTGTATTGTGTCTCTTGGCGATCGCTGCGGCGTGTTCGGATGTTGCAATCGGCGTTTCAAGTTGTAAGAGGAGTACGTCCGCGTCTGCAATATAATGCGCAGCAGCGTCTATGTCCGCTGTCGTGAGTGCCATGTTTGCGCGTGGCACAACGATGATGCTATTGTCGCCATCTGGTTCAATGATAATCGTTGCTACACCTGTCCCGATGTCTGTACGTTTTGTGACAAACCTGCTGTTGATATGTTCATTTTCTATTGCGGTGCGTAGTATTTCTCCAAAGGGGTCTGCACCGACACTTCCGACAAGTGTGACTTCGGCACCTAACCGCGCGGCGGCGGTTGCTTGATTAAATCCTTTCCCGCCTGTGAAAATGTCAAAGGCATCGCCGATGAGTGTTTCGCCTTTATCGGGTCTCCGAGATGCGTGGCAGACCAAATCAATGTTCAGACTGCCCACAACGGCAACTTTCGGTGTTGTGCGGTTCATCACAGTTTGTTCCTACCCCTTTAACGATTTTTGATAATTATAGTTGACATGCAACGCTAATGAAAAATCCGAGGTGACGCATCATGATTATTTCTTTTTCCCTGTAAGTTGGACATGTACACTGGTGCCTTTGGCTGTCAGTAAAATAAACCTCCATTTGATGTAAAAATCTTGGTGTTAAAAATCCCCTATGGAGGGGTAGGCTTTGAACTATTACGTTCTTTCCATTCTGTGTAGAACTCGTCTAAACCTAAATTCGGAGGGAGGGGCTTTGTGCGCTGAAGTTCTTCCTCCTCGCGCTGGAGTTGTTCCCGCTCCGCTTTCAATTCCGCCAGCGTTTCTCGGGGTTCCTTGTAGTCCTGCACCTCCTGGTTTATCTGCTCACGGGACTTGGAGGTGCCGTACGCCTTGACCTTCGTAAAAAAACTATCGACTTCCTCGGCAGGCTGCGTTTTCAATAATTCTTTCCGCGCCGTCTCAAGTGCTTCGGGGGACATAAGCGCAAAACTCGCTAAGTACGTCTCGCCGAACTTCTTTGAATTCGCGAGAAGGGCATCTCCATGGGCTAATTCTTTTTCAAACAATGCCTCTTCCCTTTCTTTATAGTCCCTTCTCCGAAGATCCCATTCGTGATACCGCTTTGCACGCGCTATGGACGCATCGGTATATTCTTTATGGATTTCCTTGGCGAGATCCAGGGGCAGACCTTTGAGAGGCCCTGTATGCACAATTTCCACCGTGTCGTCGGATATGGAAACATCGCTGTCATCGGGCGCGTGCACAGCGGGTGTCTGAGGATCCGTCTCGGAGGAGACCTTTAGCGACGCAGTAGTGGATTGAGCGGTACCGTTTCGTTTGGCTGCCGCCGCTTTTAGTACCCGAATTTCGGCGCGGGCTTCATCAATCCGTTGCTGATACCTTGCCTCTTTGTCCCTTTCACGTTTCTCATCCCTATATGTATCCAGGAAGACAATCGGCCCTGTAATGCATAAAATTAAAACAAATCCCTGGATAAAAGACAATTCTATATCGCGCTTGGTTAAAAAACGCCAAACATTCATGAGTCTATCTCCTATAGAGTAGTTATCCGCTTGTGTCTCGCATCTATCCGCGTCCGGACAGAGAGACTTTTGACACGGCGGCGGTTATTATTCAAATGATGGGAGTTTTGCCGAAACGCAACAAAGAAAAGGAAGGTCCGGCAATCCGTCCCTGTTAGGTGCTAACCTTTTTGCGGGGTAAATGCCCAGATGCGACCTGCATCGGCGTAGCTTGCAAGCCAAAACTTGCTATTATAAAAAACGATTTTAGACAATTATAGTTGACATGCAATACCGTTGTCAAGGATTTATGGGAATTGACATAGGGCCATTCAATTGTACCTATTCACTTTATGTATGTGGATATTTTCCACCTGTAGGAGCGAGCTGAGCTCGCGATTTTCCCTAAAAATGTTCACCCATATAAAGCAAAACCAAGATCCAAATCAAGAATTGAATGGCCCTGGGAATTGACAGTTATAGATTATTGGTTTCGCGCCGTGCCTGGTGTTGAAATCTGAACTGTGATTTCTGTGATTTTTAATGATAAGCGGAAACGTTTCTTTGGAAGGTTAAGAACATGAGAAAGCGTGTTATGGTGCTTGCGATGATGTTTATTGAAATTGTAGTGTCTGGTCTATTTCGGTGTATAGGAAGTAGGTATCTTTCATGCAATATCCGCCAAGGGGTACCTTAATCGGGAAGTTGAATCCCATGTGTTCGGAGTAATTCGGACATCCGATTCTGTAATTTTTCGGCTTCTTCTGGGGATTCCATCTCTGTGGATACTGTTGATAGTAAAAGCGCAGAAAATTCGCGTTGTGTTTCAGTAGGTAGTTCCTTCAACTGTTCCACGATGCGGGGCATTACCGTATCGAAATAAATGTCTATTTGACGACGCAGTTCTTCTTCCGGCATGCCATCTTCCAAGTCTAACAAAAAATTATCCAGAAATTCTGTGGTGATACTCTGTCTAGCCAGTAACCCAGGTATCATTTGTAGGAACCTTTCATTTTCTGCTACTATTCTCTCATACTCTTCTTGCCTTTTGCGTTTTCGCAAGCGTTCCTGCTCGTTTTGTTCGGAGGACATCTGTTGCGTTTCATTAGGTAAGTTAACCGAATCACCATTTTCATCCGTAGCCATTTTTTCTGAAGTTTTGTGAGATGATGCCCTTTCAGTTCCAACTAAAACGTCTTGATTGGTATCCATATTAGCGCCAGTAGGTGTTGCTGTTCACCTTTTTCCGTTACCCCGGTGGCAGTTTTTTGCGTAGGTTGGACAGGTTTATATACCCGGATAGGCTCGGCATTTAGCCGAGGGCGGACATAACCGAAGTACCAAGTAACAGCACCTAAAACAACGAAACATAGTCCACCCAATATGATAATAAGGAGAGTCCACTTCTTTTTCGGTTTCTCTAATTTTCGCATATTTTTCCTCTTTTTATCTCTAATTTAACCTTAGTTAGGGCTTACGCATGCTGTTCTTTTGTAGCATAGGAGACCGTTAGCCTGTGCCACTATAACGCTATGTTTACCGAAGAATCTCATCTAATAGAATGGACTGTAGTCAAAATTGCGTAAATCCTGTTTTCACCCCAGGCCCGGTAGGGTTTTTGATAGGGTGTTTCTTCGCTGTTTCCATAAGTGTCAATTTTAAAAAAAACAACCGTTTCAAACTCAGACCCGGTAGGTTCGGTTTCCCAACCGAACCGGGTTTTCCACAGAAACCTTGAAGACTTCAAAAACCTCTTGAATCCCGTAGGGTTTATTTGCTTGGGTATTTCTTTAGTATCTCTGTAGAAAAACGTTGCTTCACAAACCTAAGCCCCGTAGGGGTGGCATCTACACGAATCTGCGCGGGAAATGTTAGCGAAAATCCCTAAATTGACACCTATGGGTGTTTCTTCGCGGTTTCCTAACCACACCGGATCCTAAAAGAAGACGTGATACCAATAAATTATTAAAATTGGATGGTTCTGCGCTAACCGATGTTTTCTGAAGGGATCCGCTTCAGATCGACATTACCGACGCTGGAGGAAACTGCTTTTGAGTGTGAGCTGCCGCTGCTGTCCGTTCTTTTTCAGTGTAACGCGCTTGGTTTGGATGTTGGTGACGTGGGTGTCGGTGTCAAGTGCCTCGCCGATAGTGACGATGTGTGTCTGATTTCCTACGGTGTCTTGGATGATGGCTTTCGGAGGAGTCTTTGCGTCTGGGCGGATGACGGTTCCAAGCAAGCGATAGAGTTCTTTATGCCGCGTATGGATAGAAGCACGACACGGGGCAGCAGCACAAACGCTGCGAGGTGTTCTGCGAAGCCTAACGCTAAAAGAAGATAGATATTACCCAGAAAATCTGATTTTTTAAAACTTCGGTTTGAATCCATACTCGCGAAGTTTATCTATATGTTGCTTTACTCTCTGTTCAGGCGTGGTACCTAGGACCTCTCGTTTCATCTGACTGAGGAGTGCCTTCATTTGTTCAGAGTAGCCTTGAGCTGCTGCTTCAGTCCTCGCCTTTTCAACGAATACAGATCTGATGAATTCCTCAGCAGCTGGCTGTCCGCGCCGGTAATCTTGAAAATAAGCCTGTTGTTCTTCAGTCGAAAGAGCATTGAGTTTATCCGCCACCTCGTAATATCTCTGTTCAACATCCTTTTTAACTCTATTGGCACGTTTAAGCACGTTTCTGAATGCGTTTTTTCGTTCACGAGACTCCGCATTCAGTCTACGTATTTTAGCCTGAATTTCTGCCTTTTTCCGTTCGGTCTCTTCTTTCGCTAATTTTTCATCGTTTTGTTGGGAGGTTTTCAAGTCGGATCCGTGTTGATCAGATTCTCCGGATGCAGTGTTTGGATCCACGGATGGAATTGACGCGGATTTTGTGGATAGGGCCGTCGGTGCTGTTTCTACACCTTTTTGATAGTTTGGATGACTATGTGTGTCATTTTTATCGATTCCTGCTATCTGCTTCTTAGCGGCGGATGTATCCGTTGCTAATGACGTTACACTACGATATATCTTCTGTGGCTCAGTCCTTAGTATTTCTTGAGTAGGCCGGTGATGTCCGAAATACCATAGGGCGGTTGCCACTATTAAGAAAAGCGCGAGATAAGCGAGGGCGGATAACTTTTTCATTTTTTTCGCTTTCTTATTTTTTCGGTTAGGGCAGGTATTTTCACCTGAGGATATTGACTAACGTGTTTGTTCTCATTTGTTTTTGTCCAATGAATATGAAGTTCGGTACACTCCTGAAGTGTACACAAAGGTGCGTCAATCTTGCACATCAATTTGATGTAAAAAATCTTGGTGTTAAAAATCCCCTATGGAGGGGTAGGCTTTGTGCTATTACGTTTTTTCCATTCTGTGTAGAACTCGTCTAAACCTAAATTCGGAGGGAGGGGCTTTGTGCGCTGAAGTTCATCCCACTCACGATTGAGTTGTTCCCGTTCAGCGTGCAGTTCATCCCTCTTTATCCACAGCTTTTCGTTGTTTCGCTGCCCATCCTGTGCCTCCTGGGCTATCTGCTCAGGGGATTTAGAAGTGCTGAACTCCGAGACGTGCTTAAAAAAAAGTTCAACGTACTCGGCGGGCTGCGTTTTCAATGCTTCTTTCCGCGCAGCCTCGAGTTGTTCAGGGGACATAGTCGTATAAACCGCTAAGATCTGTTCCCTCCGCTTCTTTGAATCCGCGGAAAGGGCATCTCCAAGGGCTACTTCTTTTTCAAACAATGCCCGATCCCTTTCTCTGTGTGCCTGCTGCTGCTGGTACCATTCGTCATATCGCTTTGCACGCGCTATGGACGCATCGGTATATTCTTTATGGATTTCCTTGGCGAGATCCAGGGGCAGACCTTTGAGAGGCCCTGTATGCACAATTTCCACCGTGTCGTTGTCCATTGATACCTCGGGAGTGGAGTCAACAGGGTTTTGCACATTCTCCGCAGGCATGGTTTCGTGTATTATTGCCTCGGTGGAATGCCCAGTTACCGTTGAATTTTCGGGTGTGATGGGTGTTGTTGTTTTATAAATTTTCTTCGGAGCTGCTTTTAGTGTTTCCTGAGTAGGACGATGATGTCCGAAATACCAGATGCCCCCAAGACATACAACCAGAAAAATGGAAAGTGTGAGTTTTTTCATTTCTATCTCCATTTATGATAGATTTTAGAATTACTTATACACTCTTAATGCGAAGTCAACCCCCTAAAGAATCAGAATCAGAATCAACGGTATGAATGCCTTATGGGCATTCCCCGCCCCTTATCAGGGGGACTTTGAGCAAAACAGAGTTATTGATAAATGTTAACTGATTTCTATAATTCACCCTAGTTGAAGATATGATTTACTATCTCAATAAGAATTGACGCAGCTAACAAAACACAGGCGATCTTAAAAAAGAATTCTCTTTGTTTGCGCAATCGGATTTTTTGTTCAAGGATTTTCACTTTGAGTCTCTCCTTGTAAAAAGATGTCTGTCTCTCGCAAAGAAAGACATATAAAACATGGTCAAGGTGCCCACAATCTAAAGGTTGGGGAAACCTGTGCTTCCTCGCAACTGCGGTTTTCTCTGAGAGTCCACCGGCTTAGCGTCGCTCCACTTTAGGCAGCCAAGCCTGCCCGTTTGATATTTATCGCAGCGTTGACGTCTCTATCGTGGTGAGAACCATATTCAGGACACGTCCACTGTCTATCCGAAAGAGAGAGTGCTTCGTTGTGGTAGCCACAATCACTGCACGGTTTCGTCGTCGCTGTCCATTGATCGATTTTTTCAAAGGCTTTACCGTGCTTCGCACACTTCTGCTTGAGGATCTGCAGAAACTGGTAGAAGGCATGGTCAGAGACTTTACGACCCCAGATCCGTTTCATACCCTCAAGGTTCAATGTCTCAAAAATGAGCGTATCAAACTCTTGGCAAAGTTCGATGGCAAGTTTCCATTGCCAATCTGCGCGTTGTCTGGCGACTTTTCTGTGGTGCCTCGCCAAAGCACGACACCCACGATACCAATTACCGGAACCTTTGACTTTACGACTCACTGCCTTGCTCAGAGATCGCAATGTCTTCAGGGATTGTTTGAAAAACTGTGGCGATTCTATCTTATCACTTTCGCTACTCGTCAGGAATGTTTTGTTTCCGTAATCAAACCCTGCGCTCTTACCCGTCTTGGGTTTGGGGACCGAAGCCTCAACATTCTCGCACGAAAAGCATATTCAATAGTCGTCGCACTTATCACGCTTGAGGGTGATCGTTTTGATTATACCTGTCTAATCACGGTGTTTATGGTAAGAGAACCACGTGTCTATACAATTGATTTTGATACGATTATCTGCCAATGTATAGCCGGCTTGTGTGAACGTCATAGAGTTATATTTATGACGCGGTTGGATTTTCGGTCTACCGACTTTACGTGTCGTCTTACCGGCTTTGCTGAAGTTTGTATTTGTAGGCTTTTCTCATGATATATCACGGGTCGCGCTTTTATCCACTACTCCGTCGGAGGAAACCAGCACGTAGTCGAGAGACGACGCGTAGTCTGCTATTTTCCAATCTGATACTATCATTATAGTACATCTTTTATGAGAGTATCAAGTTTGTTTTTTAATCGGGTGCTTTGCCGTCTACATCCCACAAGCTAAAGCATGGGGATTTGACGGAAGAGTGTTAAGCACATCCATCACTGCTGCATCCACCGCTGGCCGATGGACTGTGATTTTTTTTGTTACATCTGGCTAATGCCTGTTGTGCAATATCAACAGTTTTAGATTCTGCGCCAACCCAGCCTGCTGCAACGGTTATTGCCACAAAGTTTCCAGACAGTAATGCCACCGAGAAAACGGCAGACGTTAAACCTGCAATAGAGCATTATTTCTTGCCTGCTCTTCAATAGAACAATGACCCGCTATCACAGAGGCAGTTATAAACGCCACTGTAAGTAGCAGGATTAGACTCACAGCGGAAAGTAGGTTTGAATTGATTTTCGGTAACGCAATTGGTTTGATGTCCCAATTTAGTGTATTCTTCATTGAATTCCGCTATTATAACCCAAGTTGCCACTAACGGATTTTGGCGTCTTGCTTGGATATTCCTGGGAATTTCAATAAGGTTTTCAACCCGTTTCCCCACCCCAGAAGGGTGATATATCTATAGAAAATCGTGTATTCAACCTCTTGCACTCCAGCGGAGTGCTATGTGTGAAATAGGCAACAACTTGCGTTATTATATTCGGTTTAGCAATTGATATCAAGAAAAAATCGTTTTTGATATCAGGATACAGTTTCTATTCAAATGGTATGCGTATGGGTGTTTTGCTTCGGTGTTTCCGTTAGGTCTCCCAACCCGCACTTTTGGCTTGCAAGGGACATCGAAAGTTGTTATGATGCACATAATCAACAATGGAAAGTCTTATGAACTGAAAGCGAAGGTGCCGAGAACGCTAATGGATTCTAAATTAAAATATGTAATCGGCTTTTTAACTTTTTTCTTGCTCTGCTTTATTTTTCAGTGGCGTGCAGGGCAGGTTAGCGATGCCGAAACACTTTTGTGGTACAGTATCATTCCACCGTTACTTGCTGTTACGTTAGCAATCGTGACGGCTCGATTGTTTCCGAGCCTCTGTATAGCCGTAGGGGTCGGACTGCTGCTCTCGTGGTATCAAAAGGGTGGGACACCGAGCGGTTTCGTGGCAGAAGCCGTCTGGTTTGTGCGTGCTGTGAGTGTCGGAAACGATGGGATAGATCTCTTCAATTTCTGGGTAGTGTTGTTCGTTTTCCTGATCATGGCGACGATTTCTGTGGTGGTCGCCTCCGGTGGCATTGGCGGTGTGGTTATCTGGCTCTCTCAGTTTGCGAAGGGACCGCGTTCATCACAGTTTATCACGGGTTTGATGGGGATTGTTATCTTTATTGGAGATTATTCCAATGCGATGCTTGTCGGACCGACAATGCGTCCGCTCACTGATCACCATCGCGTCAGCCGTGAAAAGTTGGCGTTCCTTGTGGATTCCACAAGTGCCCCGATTGCGGGGCTTGCGTTTGTTAGTACCTGGATCGGTTATGAGGTCGGACTCTTTGAGGATATATCGGGGACGCTTGGGCTTGGACGTGACGGGTATTCCATGTTTTTCGATGCCCTTAGCTTTCGGTTTTACTGTGTGTTGACCATTATTTTTGTTATTATCAATGCAATCAGTGGCAGAGATTATGGTGCGATGCACCAAGCCGAGATGCGTGCGCGAGAGACAGGAGACATTGCCGCCCCAGATGCCCAGGCACTCGGACACGCCGCCTCTTTTACCAGCCTACCCAACGCCGTTGTCCAACCCTTTTCGGCGGTTTTACCACTTTTAACGCTTTTTGGACTGCTGTTGGGTGGTTTTTGGATTGGCGGCAACGGTACGGGGTCTATTCTGTCGCTAACGTCTTGGCGGAACGCGCTTTCAGAGGCGAACAATGTGATGGTGCTTGCTTGTGCGGCAGCGAGCGCGTTTGTCGTCTCAATTATCTGCGCACGTCTGCTCTCAAAGTTACGATTTGCGGATATCGCGCCGGTCGTTTGGAACGGCATAAAGGGGAGCCTCACGCCGTTGAGCATTCTGTTATTGGCATGGGGACTCAAGGCGAGTTGTGATAGGTTGATGACGGGTGATTTTCTGGCTACGATGCTCAGTGATGTTGTATCGCCACTCTGGTTCCCAATTCTTGTGTTTATATGTGGTGCCGTGACCTCTTTTGCAACCGGCACGAGTTGGGGCACAATGGCGATCCTGATTCCGACTGCGATTCCAGTGGCGTTTTCGCTTGATGGCGATAGTTATGGTCTTACGACGATCATTTGCCTCGGTGCAGTGCTGGATGGTGCCATCTTTGGGGACCACTGCTCGCCGCTTTCGGACACAACGATTTTGAGTTCTATCGCCAGTAGTTGCGATCCGTTACACCATGTGAGAACCCAATTGCCCTATAGCCTGACTGTTGCGAGTATCGCATTGCTTTGCGGCTACCTTCCTGCCGCACTTGGTATCTCTTCAGCAATTGGGATTGTGTGTGGGACCGCCGTAATTGTTTTATTGCTTTTTGGCGTAGCTCGCAAGCCAAAACTTGCTACATAAACGCATGGGGTTGCAGGCTTCCGTAAGTTTCAAGAAAGGAGAGGGATATGAAGGTGGCACTTGAAGGACAAGTAGCAGTTGTTACGGGTGGCGCGCAAGGTATCGGTCGTGCTATTGTAGACGCGCTGATTGATAACGGTGCTTATGTGGCAATTGTAGATATTGACGCGCAGGCAGGTACTGAAACCGCTGAGGAAATTAGGCAACAGGGCGGGACATGTCTGTTTATAGAAGGTGATGTGTCAAATGCAGGGCAGATGGAAGTCGTTGCAGACCGGATTGCGGGACACTTTGGCAAGGTCGAGATTTTGGTGAACAACGCCGGGATAAACACCAAGAGCGATAGGGTACCGATTCATCAATACACTTTAGAGGATTGGCACCGTATTTTAGAAATAGACCTCACGGGTGTTTTCACAACGAGTCGCGCTGTTATTCCTTATATCCTTAAAACGCATAGTAGATCTGGTTCGGAGAATGCGACTGGACGGATTGTTAACATCAGTTCTATTGCAGGGTTAGTGCCGTTACGCTTGCAAAGTGCTTACGTCGCGGCGAAGGCAGGCGTTGCCAATCTGACGCGTTCCATGGCATTGGAACTCGGACCGGAGGGTATTCTGGTAAACGCGGTCGCGCCCGGTTCGACGTTGACGCGCGGCACGAAGGCTCTTTTTTACGGGGATGACGGGGCATATACAGAAAACGCCGCGAGTCTGTTATCGCACATTCCGCTTGGCAGGCCGGGGGAAACCACAGAGATCGCAGCAGCTGTACTTTTCCTTGTCTCGCCGGATGCGAGTTATATTAATGGTAGTGTCCTCGCAGTGGACGGTGGTTGGACTGCGGGTTATACACGGGATTGGTAGATGAAAGGTATATAAATCGCGAGCACAGCTCGCTCCTACAGTTAAAGGAGATGAAAATGGCAAAGATTACTACGTTTAAAGGGTATCAAGGTGAACCCCCTATTCCGAAACCGGCGCATCAGGTGCGAGCGAATGTTGTCACGGTCCAAGATGGGGTGCCGGTAAGATATCCGGGTTGCGATGGCATCGGTGTGCGTGTCGTGCATCCAGCGAACTCGAACGCGCCAGCAGAGAATTTAGGACTTGTCGTGTTTTTTGTGCCGCCGCACGTCGTGCTTGAACCGGGAAGCCACCACACGGAAGAGTGCTACGTCATCTTGAAAGGGAAAGGCGTAATGACGCTTGCTGGTGAAAAGGTGGCTGTTGAAGCAGGGACGTTCATCCATCTGCCACCGTGGTGTGAGCATGGGATTGAAAACACCGGTGATGAATCGATGGAGGTCTTAATCTGTACCTCTCCGCCGAACCCGTAAGTTGACCTGAAAAACGCTGTTCTGACGATCCAAATGCCTGATTTGGAGGTTACTCGTGCCTTCTCACAGGCATTTTGTATTTTTAATTCAACTTTTTCGCCATATTTTCGTTAAATAAAGTATCTGTAAGTGTTTAGAAACCACACCTTTAAACTGTGGGGGTTAATTTATGCACGGGTCGATACCAGGTTCAGGACGCGATCGGGGGTCCCGAAGGCGGATGAGTTCTTTTAGTGGGGGGTCGAAACTTCGGAAGCAAGACCATGAGCCACTAACGACAATGGAAGAGGTGCCTGAACTCCTGAAAGAACAGGCGGAGGCACTGTTTGAAACAGGCGAAGAAATTAAAGTTGCTGTTTCAACAGATCTGCGCTTTGACGGTACCTACGGCAAGGATTGGCTGTTAGTTACCAATAAACGGCTCATCGCTTTCAATCAGAATGGTGCTATTGGGCACCATATACGCGAAGTACCTCTTACTGCTGTTGAAGATATCGAAATCCTTGAGATGTACGGGAATAATATTCTCAAGGTGAGTACCGCAGACAATGCTTTTGAAGTGTCCCGTTACTCAAAGCGGTTAACCCCGAAGTTCAATCTGGCTGTTTCAGAGTTGGAGGAATTAGTTCCGCAAAAGGAAAGAGACGCAGATGGCAGGCGGCCCGGCAGACGTGGCTTCGGTCCAAATGGGAAGCCTTCTGGCAAGGATAAGGGACGCTGTGAAAAGTGTGATCAACCTATTCCAAGTTGGTCGGGAGTCTGTGTCAATTGTGTTCAAAAACGGAAACTCATCTTCCGGCTTATTAGGTACTCTACTCCGCTTTTGCACGTCATTGTGCCGGCATTTCTGTTGATGATGGTCATCCGATTTGTCGCGGTCTATCCACCGATTCTTGGTAAAGAGTTGATTGATAGTGTTCTAAAACGGGTCGAAGTTGCTGTCGCTGCGGGGCAGGTGTTTCCGGAAACGACGTGGGGTCACCTTCAAGGGACCGTCAATTTTTTGGGACAGTGGTTTGACAACATACCGGCTGCTGGCTCTTTCGGGCATCTGATAGGACTTGTGCTGATCATGGTGGGGGTTTCGGTGTTTACCATGATAACTTCAGCCGTGCGTGGCTATATGATGGCCTGGGTGGGTCAGAATATCACGAGACGGCTCCAAAACGAGACGTATGAGCATTTAAATGCACTCTCCATTGATTTCTTTCATGAACGGGATACTGGGAACCTAATGTCGCGGATTACGCACGATGTGTCAAGGCTCCGAGATTTCATCGCAAATGGATTGCAAGATATAGTTGGTGATTCCCTCACGATCATCTTTATGTGCGCGATCATGGTACATTACAATTGGAAACTTGCGCTCTGGACGTTGATACCTATCCCGTGTCTTATCTTTTTCACAATCTTTTTTGGGAAAAAGATGAGCAAGGTGTACCATGTCCTATGGAAACGGTATGCGAACATTAGCACGATTCTTGCAAGCACGATCCCAGGGGTCCGTGTTGTCAAGGCGTTTGCCCGCGAACGCTACGAGATAAACCGGTTTAGCGATTTGACGTATCAAGTATTTAGTGGCGAGATGAACGCTGCGAAACTTGGTACCCTTTACCGCCCAATTATGGAGTTTATCGTCTTTTCCGGTCGGACGATCATCTGGTTAGTTGGTGGATGGCAGATTTTCCAAGGTGATTTGGAACTCGGTACTCTAATTATGTTTCAGAGTTATATGATGGGATTCATCAGACCTGTGCATACGCTCTGTCAGATGAACGAAAGATTCATCCGAGCAGGTACCTCCGCCGAGCGTGTGTTTGAAGTTATGGATACGCCCCCGAGCGTTGCTGATAAAGCGGATGCGGTGGCTCTTGGAAATATTCGAGGTGCTGTGGAATTTAGGGATGTCTATTTCTCCTACGATGACGAAAAAAATGCGCTCAACGGTGTCAGTTTTGAAGTACAACCGGGTGAAATGATAGGGTTGGTTGGACACAGTGGCGCGGGAAAAAGCACGCTTATCAACCTCATTACCCGCTTTTACGACCCGAACGATGGGACAATAATGATTGATGGTCATGACAGTCGCGACATTCAAGTGAAGGCACTGCGGCAACAGGTGGGTGTTGTGTTACAGGATCCGTTCCTATTCCAAGGCACGATAGCCGAGAATATCGGTTACTCAAAACCCGGGGCATCTCGGCGGGAAATTATTGCGGCTGCGCGGGCAGCAAACGCCCACGATTTTATTATCAAATTCCCTGATGGTTACGACACGATGGTAGGTGAGAGAGGTGCGAGAGTCTCTGGCGGCGAACGACAACGTATCTCTATTGCCCGGGCGATTTTGAAAAATCCGCGCGTCCTTATCTTAGATGAAGCCACCTCCTCCGTTGATACGGAAACGGAATCCAAAATCCAAGAGGCGTTGGAACGGCTCGTTCAAGGTAGAACTGTGTTTGCTATTGCGCACAGACTATCAACCCTTAAATATGCTGACCGCCTTGTTGTGCTGAAAGAGGGGAAGGTAGACGAAATCGGGACGCATGAAGAATTGCTTGCCAGAGAGGGGACTTACGCTGGACTGTGTGAGAAGCAGACCGAATTATCGAAAATTCGTGCATGGTGATTTGACCATTGCAGAAGGAGGCGCGTTGATGAAGGAAGCGATTAAGGTAACTGATGAATTAGAGTTCCTTGATGCGAGCCGTGTCAGAATTGAGCGAAACGCATTTGAAGAACTTGTTGTCCAACTTCCAGATGGAACGACCCATGCGAAGGTCGAACCGGTCTGTGCTTTTCCTGTCAGCGAGACCAGCCGATATATTTCCCTCATGGACGAAGAATCTAATGAACTCGGCATTATTGAGGATATAAAGCAGCTTCCTCGCGCGTCGGGTGAGGTGCTCGTGGGGGAGTTACAGAAACGGTACTTTATGCCGAAGATTACCAAGATTCACGAGTTGGATGGACAATTCGGGATTACGCAGTGGGTGGTTGAAACTTCTCAAGGGGATGTAGAATTCGGTTTGCGTACTCGGTACGATATTGTCACGCTTGAGAACGGACGCGTCCTGATTAAGGATGCTGATGGTAACAGATATGAAATTGAGAACTATCATAAGTTGGACCCGAAAAGCCTCGCGCTACTTGAAACCCAACTGTAATTCTTCAAACCTCAAATCCACCTAACCGAACCGCAAGGAAAGTTAAAAAAACGAACCGCAAGGAAAATTAAAAAATGGAGAATGTGAGAATTGAACGTATTGAATGGGCACGCTTGACAGGCGAGCGTCCACGCAAAGCCGGTTGCAATTCGCGGCTTGGTGAACACGGGCTGCATGTCCGTCCCCCTATTGCTCGCCTAACGACGACAGATGGGGTTAGCGGTTTTGGGTTTTCACCGATTTCACGTGAAAAAGCCGAGTCGATTGTCGGGTTTCAGTTGAGCGAGGCGTTTGACACAGAAAGTGGTGTCACCGAAGAATTCAGGATGCTGGAGTACCCGCTCTGGGATTTGGTCGGACAGTTAACACAGAAACCGGTATATGCAATGCTTTCTGGGCAGAACGGTGCGTTCCAAGCACCGTGTTACGATACCTCGCTTTATATTGATGATTTGCATATTGACGATAATGCTGAAGCAGCTGCGCTTATCGCCTCCGAGGCATTAGAGGGAAAAGCGCGCGGACATAACGCCTATAAGATCAAAGTAGGTCGTGGCGCGATGCACATGCCTCTTGATAAAGGGACTCAGCGGGATATTGATGTTATCTGTGCTGTGCGCGAGGCTGTTGGACCTGATGCTACGATTTTGATAGATGCAAACAACGGCTATAACCTTAATTTAACCAAACAGGTATTAGGTGGAGCTGCCGATGCGAAGGTCTATTGGATGGAAGAAGCGTTCCACGAGGATGCCCGCGTCTATAGCCTCTTAAAAGAGTGGCTAAATGCCGAAGGTTTGGAAACCCGCATTGCCGATGGTGAAGGGGGGGCGTCACCGCACCTCGTAGATTGGGCAAAAGATGGCCTCATTGACATCGTCCAATACGATATTTTTTATCCTGGCTTTTCACGTTGGCTTGAATTGGGTCCTGAATTGGATGCCTCCGGCGTTGGCACCGCACCGCATCACTATGGTGGCTACTACGGTAATTTCGTTACCTGTCATCTTGCAGCGAAGGTGGCGCGATTTGAGTTCACCGAGTGGGATCATGCGACGACTCCGGGTATAGATGATTCGGCTTATTCCGTATCCAACGGTTATGTGAATGTACCCCAGCGTCCAGGTTTCGGGTTGAATATAGAGGAAGGACCTTACCAAAAGGCGCGTGAAGAGAACGGATTTGATGTTCGTGTGTAGCAACGTACTTGCAATCTGAAAGGAAAAAAAGAATATGCCACATTTATCGGATGCAGACAAAGAATTCTTCAAAGAAAACGGATATTTGGTTGTGCGCGGTGCAGTGGAACCAGAGACGGTTGATGCTGCACTTGACAGGCTTTGGGAGGCACTCGACGAGGATAGAGACGACCCGGAGTCTTGGATTCGTAAAGGTTATCGTACGGTGCCTATCGGTGGTGAAGATGTTATCGCTGGGACGACGTACAACAACCGGGTCTTCGCTATGGCAGAAGAACTCGTTGGCAAGGATAGATTAAATTCAAGCGGTGGTGCAGGTCCCCATATCAATTTCCCGGATCCAGATAGGGAATGGCGCGAACCCGGCGGCGGACACCTCGACGGTTACCATACCCCGACGAACGGTGTACCAAAGGGTGTTGTTGGTGCGTTTACGCTCGGTGCGACCGTTTATCTTGACACGGTTAAAAAACAGGATGGTGGGTTTACTGTCTGGCCCGGGAGCCATCGAGTTTGGGCAGAGTATTTCAGACATCATGATTTGGATAGTCTCCCCGGTGGTGTCGCTCCGTTTGATTTAGGACCGAGTTATGAGTTCACAGGTGAGGGCGGCGATGTCTGTTTCTGGCATCATCAAATGAGCCATACTGCTGGTTCAAACTGTGGGCACAATGTCAGAATTGCCCTCATCAGTAGATATCGCCGAAAAGATCTCGACGAGATTAGGTTTGAAACCCCCGAGGATATGTGGAAATATTGGGACGGGATTTCGTAGGACTTGCATCTATCTTGAAAACTGGCAAGGTTCAAGCCTCATCAATCAAGTAAAGACCCGCGAGATCACTCCTACCGTGGGGTATCCGAATATTAATTTGTCAAACAAAGTAATATGTAGTATCCTATTATTAATCTGTTTTTTTAAGAAAAACGACGTTGGTGTCATTTAGATTTACTACACTTCGTTAAAATTGGATTAGGGAATTTGGGAATGGACCTCTATATGAACCCTTCTGAAGTCTCAGAGATAATAGGTGTGGAAGAGGGAATTATTATTCGAGCATTAGAGCGGCAAGATGTAGAAATTGAGCCGTATCTACGCGTCGTTTCTGCCCGCTCTGGAGAACCGGGGCGCTCCACGAAGCCACAGGTACAGCTACGGGTTGATGGACTTGCCCCGCTAATAAAGAAACTCACCTATAATATTCCGACAGATGACATTATTGAGAATCTCAGCTGCCAAATTATTGATATTACCTACCTCCGGGAAACTTGTGATAGATTAGAAAAAGAAAATAACGCACTTATCGCTGAAAATACGCAGCTTCGCGAGAGCGTTGAATCTTTCCAAGCCGAAAGAGGGGACTGGTCTGCACAAGTTGATGATTTAACAAATCAGTTGACGGAGGAACAGTCTAAAAGTTGGGTAAACCGCTTGTTGAAACGGAAAGAGTGAAAATCGTAGGTGGATGAGGTTACCGGTCTCTAAAAGATTGCTATGGCGAAGGAAAAACGAAATCAATTAATTGCGATCGGGTTTTTCGTAGTTGGCACTATTTTTCTCTATATAGAAGGTATTTCGCTGCTACCAGCGATTATGACAGAAAATAGTGTTTTGCTTAAGGGCATCTCTTTGGTGCTGTTGAGTATCGCTGCTATTCTTGGTGGGATTGCCTTTAAGAATAAAGGGCCAATCGCCATTATATCAGGCATGGGTTTGGTGATTGGATTTGGGTTTCTCTATCTACCGATCCCATCAATTTTGCGCGGTTCGGCATTCCACATTTTGTTCGCTTGTGCTGTTGCTTTCGGTATGACGACGGCTGCGAAGCGGGTCTCGACTATTGGTTCAGCACTTTTCGCGTGTATCGGCATTATTTTTCTCTATCAACCCTTTTTTCCATCACTCGGTAGCACTGCCCTACATCTGCTCCTACCCGGTGTCATCGTTTTTTCGATTGTCTTTTCGCAGAAAACCTTGTGTGAACGCTTCTCTATTGGTTTAATCGCACTGGGGTTGCTTGCGCTCTGTCAACCGTTTTTCATGCTATTTTATCAAACTGGCTTTCAGTTGTTGCTTGCGGGCTTGACAGGATTTATTGTCGCAGCACATCGTTAGTAGTTGTCAGGGGTCAGTTATCAGTACGGTTTTTCTGCGAAAAACCTTTCAGTTTTCAGTTAAGACCTTGTGGCAGGTACATAATGTGTTACTGCCACAGCATGCCTCTTAACTGACAACTGATAACTGAAAGGCGTACTCGCCGTACTGATAACTATTCCCTCTGATAACTACAATGTCAAACATATCTCCTAATTCCAAGCCGAAAAAAGTAGTAATAGTGGGTGCGGGTATCATTGGTGCTACGCTCGCTTATCATCTGTCCCAGCGAGATGGCTTTGACGTTACGCTTCTGGAACGCGACATCCCTGGTTCAGGTGCGTCTGGACATTCTTTTGCTTGGGCAAATGCTTTCGGGAAGGATCCACGCGAGTATCACACACTGAATCGGCGTTCGCTTGATATGTGGTATCGGTTGGCACATCAACTTGATACAGATATCGGTATCCACTATGGTGGTGAAATGCGTTGGGAAAACGATCCGCAACGTGCGAGGCAGCTGCGTGAACGTATCCAACAGCTCCAAGCGTGGGGGTATCCGTGTCGTCTTATCACCCGTGACGAGATATTAGCACTCGAACCGCATCTCAGCCCTGGTCCTGTGTTAGCTGCGTCCCTTTCGGAAGCGGATATCCACATTGAAACCGATGTTTTTATTGACGTTTGTCTCCGGCGCGCGCGCGAAGCGGAGGCGATTGTATATGCGCAAACCAGCGTCACAGGTTTTGTCATTCGTGATAACAATATCGCCGCTGTGAAAACAACCAATGGCGAGTTTTCGTGTGATGTCGTTGTTTTAGCAAGCGGTGTTCAGACGACCGAATTGGCTTCTCTGGCGCGAGTCCATATTCCGCAACAGCGGAGTCCTGGTATTGTTATTAAGACCACACCGTGTGCTGAGGTATTACACAATGTAGCGATAATTCATGCACCATCAAAGGATGAGAAGCATCAACACCTCCACCTCCGGCAACTATCTGACGGGAGCCTCAGAATTGGGCAAGGGACACAGGAAGGGATCAACCGCGATGATTCGCAACAGCATGCTGACGCACTTCTTGACCGTGCCAGAGCCTATTTGCCGGTAATAGCAGATGCGAAGGCGATTCCGACACCGGTTGGTTATCGTCCGATGCCGCTTGATGGGTTTCCAGTACTGGGATTTACTGAAGCGGTGCCGAACTTGTATATTACGCTCATGCATAGCGGCGTGACGTTAGCACCTTTGGTGGGTGAAATGGCGACTATAGAGATCGCGGATGATGTCCAGGTGGATTGGTTTGCTTCTTATCGTCCGGAACGGTTTGGAGCGAGTTAAGGTGGTTGAATAGAAGCGAATCTTGACAGCGACTTCTACTTATCGTAGGTGTCTGTGTATGCTTGCACCAAATCGCCTTTTCGGAAACCCGGGACCGCCGTAGCACATTCTTGTGCTAAGTGTTCATAATCAATCTCCATCAAGCGCGATAAGACAGTAGAATTTTTTGCTTTTAAAAGTATCCACTGCTTACTCTTTTCACACTGCTTTTCATCTGTCTCTCTACGTGAATAATCTTGCCAGCCTTGACACGGTACAGCAAAATCGAAAGGGTTCTGGAAGACTTTCAAAGCATTAGGTGTGTTATTGTACTGCCACATCTGAAAATCTTTATGTTGAATCGGTAAGGGTTTATATTGACGCATATCTGGATGGGGGCTTGCCAAACGGGTCCATATCTGAAATTCTGTATTTACGGAGTACGACTTGCCCGTGTGGAGGTAGAATGCATCCCTTGGCAGTGACAATTTGCTGATGAAGCGCATGTTCGGATCAAGTTGTTTATGAGTTGTAAATTTGCGAAAATTAACAGGCACAATAAACGCGACGATGTCTGCCAAACGGGCAGCATGATTGAAGAAGGCGATCGCTAACTTCCCGCGTTTGCCAAACGGTGGATTACTGATGATAACGGTATCTCGGGGTGCGGATGGAAAATCGGTGACGTTCAAAAAATCTTGGGATTTCACATCCTTACATTTCGGTACGAGATCGATGCCGAATCGCTTCTCTACCGGTAGGAGTTTGTAAAACGCGCCGGTGCCAGCAGCAGGTTCGACAAAAAAGAGGTCGCTGAAATCCCGGTTTAGCGTTGAGAGCGTGTTTGTGAAATGCTGCCAACATATTTCGGCGACCTCTGATTTAGTGTAAAACTGATCTAATACATTCTCCAAACCTTCCACCTATTAGGATCTTGGTACCTGTCAAGGCAGCCTATCTTAATACGTTCAGCCGAGGCTTACTCAAAGCGTACCAACTTGCCATCCTGGACAATTAGTATCTTCGTGTCATAAACCGCGTCTCCGTTCGCATCAAAAGAGAATTTGCCGAAAATGGTGTCAAAATCTTTGATACTTGCAAGTGCATCTCGGATTGAAACCGCGTCAGTTGATTGTGCGTTCGCGATCGCTTCTGCTAGAATGTGGAAAGTCGCGTACGGGCGAGCGGCGTAATTGGTTGGCTCCATGCCGAATTTGGCACTATAATTTTCCACAAAGGCTTTATTCCCCGGTGTATCAACAGCAGTGCCCCATCCGACAAAAGTTATCGCGCCCTCGGCAGCCTCACTTACGGCTTGGACCTCTGCTGCAGTCAATGTACGCACGATAAAGGTAGCAGATATACCGAGTTGATGCCCTTGAGTGAGTATTCCAGGCTTGTCTGGTGCTAAAGATGAAACGAAGATAACATCGGGATCCAGTGCTTGTATTCGGCTAAGCTGCTCAGAAAAGTCTGCATCACCGCCCTTGAAAGTTTCAGTGGCTACCACTTCGATCCCTTTAGCAGCGAGTACTTCCCGAACTGCTGCGTCGCTATCGGTGGAGAAAACATCTTCCTCATCATATAATGTAGCGGCTTTTTGGTAATCGAGTTTTGCGTGTGTCACTTCAATACCTTCAGGAATGAGCACGTCTGTGGTAAGTGAGACCCGGAAAACAAAATCACCAAGCGCGCTGAGTCCACGGGAAGCGGATGTTGGGCTTATTGCCACCACCTGATTCTTTTGTGCAATTGGAAAAGCTACCTCAGTTTGACCTGAGGTCGCAGGTCCAAGGATAACAGATACTCCATCCTGAATCAGTTTATTGAAGGCTGCAACTGTTCCGTCTATAGTGCCTTGATTATCTTCAATGATGAGTTTGAGTTGGGCACTATTCGGTTGTGCAGCGTTAATCTCGCTGAGTGCCAATTCATAGGCTTGCAATGCTGAACTACCAAATGTGTCGCTAAGCCGACCTGTTACAGGTAAGACGACACCGACAGAAATTTCTTCACTGGTCTCCGGCATCTGCGGTGCAGTCGGATCGATAATTTGGGAAACTCGATCACAAGCGGAAAATCCGACAGTTAGTACGATAATCGCGAATAAAGACGCGAATAACGTGAATTTTTTCGTATTCATAAAACTCCTCTGATGGTATACAAAGTGTATGTTTTGGTCTATTGACAGCACACGAAGTGCTGATTATTTTTTTACTCCAATTATATCATTTTCGCACCAAAAATCAAGTTAAAACCGATTCGATTCGGACACCTAATATACTTGATCTATTTTTTGTTACACAGTATATTATGATAAGCCTAACGGGCAAGAACAAACATCTCATATTAGACGGAGCAATATGAAAACTGAAACAAAACAACCTGTCCGCTGGGGCATTCTTAGCACTGCGAATATTGCCACGAAGGTTGCGCGTGCGATCCATCTTGCTGAGAACGCCGATTTAATTGCGATCGCGAGTCGGACAGAAGAACGCGCTGCAACATGGGCAGAAGACCACAATGTTCCGACGGCTTACGGCACCTACGATGCACTCCTCGCCGACGATTCACTGGATGCTATTTACATTCCATTACCCCCCTCGCTGCATGCTAAATGGACGATCAAGGCGGCAGAGCACGGTAAGCATGTCCTTTGTGAAAAACCGCTCGCTGCGAATACTGCCGAAGCAATTGCTATGGCGGACGCGTGTCGCCAAAACGGTGTGCAACTGATGGATGGTGTTATGTGGGTGCACCATGATCGCACAGCGGTGATGAAGCGGAAAATAACAGACGGCACGCTCGGAAAACTGCGCCGAGTGACAACGGCGTTCACTTTCAATTGGGATACAATCCCGGTCGGTAATATCCGAGCGATGAAGGAGTTTGCAGGCGGAAGTCTCGGTGATTTAGGCTACTATTGTGTCCGATCAATCCTCTGGGCATTTGAGCAGATACCGACACAGGTTTTCGCGACGGCGCGCTATAAGGTAGGTGTCGATTTCAACCTCGCGGGTATCCTCTGGTTTGACGATGAACGGATTGCCACTTTAGATTGTGGGTTCGACACGGGACTTCGGAAATGGTTTGAGGTAGCAGGGACGCGTGCCTCGGTTGTTTGTGATGATTTCACTGTCCCGACCTCTGAAGGGACTGCTCGATTCTGGGTTCACGGTTCAGATGGAAACGAACAGAATACTGTTGACGGGTGCATCCAAGAGGTTGCAATGATTGAGCGGTTTTCGCGGATTGTGCAATCTGGGAACCTTGAAACAGAGTGGTCTGAGGTAGCAGTAAATACAATGCGTATCTGTGATGCGCTCCTTGAATCAGATCGTCGAAAGGAAGTCGTTAAACTGTAGGGAGATTGTATGAAAATTATAAATATTGAAACTTTTGT
>JAGFCB010000088.1 GCA_022394775.1 Candidatus Poribacteria bacterium | reverse complement strand
CCTTCAATATTTGCCGGATCGTTGTAGTAGGTTGCGGTAGCTTCAGCACCTTCCGCTTTGTAAAGATCAATCGCTGCCTGTACGAAAGCAACTGTAAACGCCTCCGGATCATCCATTGTAGGCATCATTTCAGTCGGTGTGGCAGGATCCGTCATCAATTCTGGTGCTATTCTATCACAGCCAGTGATACCGCTTGTTATGAATCCTGTTATAAGGAAAATCAACAAAAAACTTCTCAATTTTTGACTCCTTTTTAGTCGGTAGAATTTAGTTCTCTTTAATTGTAATCACTAATTCGCCAATTGTCAAATGCATCAATTTTCCTTGCCATTTTCTCTGGTGTAGGATAAATTCTATAGAAACTGACAATGTTATACTGAAAACAGATTAATGAATTTTCTCCCTTACGATTGGGTTGCCATTGGATACTTAGCACTTACAGGTGCACTAATCCTTATCTTTCAGAAAAATATTGCACGTTGGTATCTTTATCTGTTTGCCCGTGTGCTCTGTATTATTGGCATTATAGCCCTGACATCTATTGATCCATCCACACCGCGCCCTGTACAGTTCGTACGGGATTGGTATCCGCTATCCACGATCGCTCTTTTCTATTTCGAGATGGGAAAATTAACACAGATGGTGTTCCAACGCTTTTTCGATGAAGCGGTAATTCGCTGGGAAAAACGAATTTTTAAAGGGATGCCCAGCCTTGAACTCAGCGACAGGTTTCCGTCCATAATTCTATCTGAGATTTTACATCTCTGTTATTTTAGTTACTACGTCATCGCTGTATTTTTAGCGGCGTGGCTCTATTTCAGCGGAAGGATCGGCCCGTTTCAAGAGACAGTCTTCGCGGAAACACTAACGTTTAACCTGAGTCTCCTCTGCTATCCCTTTCTACCTGCTACCGGTCCCCGCTACCTTTTTGAAAAGATTCAAGGTCCATTGTCTAAAGGTTTTTTCTTTAGATTAACCCATTCAATTGTCTCAAGAGGTTCGTCAAAAGGCACAGCGTTCCCGAGTTCACACGTTTCATTATCAGTGATTGTGCTGCTTTATGCACTCCGATTTGATAACATAGCGTTCTTTATTCTACTGCCAATGTGCATCGGATTGACACTCAGTACTGTTTACGGTAGGTTTCACTATGCGATTGATGCGCTTGCCGGGGCAGTTTTAGGGATTATTATCTTTTTTATCACCACTGTAGTCATTTAGGCCTCATAGAAAGTTTTGGGACAGAAGCAGAAAATAACAACCTATTGCCTACCGCTTTTTCCTTGACAGATTTTTGGATAACATAGTAAACTTAAAATTGACCCCGTAAGGAATTTAGTACTCAACCAAACTTGTTCTAAACGCTTGTAGAAAACCGTGGATATCTTATAGAACACATATTAACAGCGTATATCGGAGATTTCGCATGTCCAACCAACTGGCAATTTCAGGCGGCACGCCTGTCCGCAACACAGAAAGCGAACCGTGGTCCTCATGGCCACTCACCACAACTGAGGAATGGGAGTCAAAAGTCGAACCGCTGCTGCGGGAAGTATATTTGAGCGCGAATGAAGGCTCTGGGGGCACGATGATCGAGCGTTTCGGGGATCAGTATGCCCAGTATACTGGGACAAACTACGCACTCTTCATGCCGCACGGCACTGATTCAATCAGTGCTGCCTTAGCCGGTGCGTTGGATCTCGACGGATTTAGCGATGGCGGTGAGGTAATCGTCCCGAACTATACGTTTGTAGCGACTGCGAGTGCAGTATTGGAACGCCGATGCACCGTGGTATTTGTAGACATTTCACCGGAGACGTTTACAATTGATCCTAAGGCTATTGAGGCAGCTATTAGTCCCCAAACCCGTGCGATCCTGCCTGTCCATCTCGGGGGCCACCCTGCAGATATGGGTGCCTTACGAGAAATCGCCCAACGCCATCAACTTGCAATCATTGAAGACTGCGCACAGGCACACGGCGCGGAATATCAGACGAAAAAGGTCGGTTCTCTCAGTGATGTTGGAGCCTTTAGTTTCCAAGCCTCAAAAAATTTGACCTCCGGCGAAGGCGGCATGGTTACAACAAACGACAAAGACGTCCACGATCGCGTCTGTGCTTTCATGAACGTTGGACGCGCGCCGGGTGGTGCGAGATGGGAATATCCGCGCCTCGGTTGGAACTACCGTCCATCAGAGTACCTCGCGGCGATCCTGCTCGTGCGGTTGGAGCTTTTAGAGATACAAACCGACCGCCGCAACCATAACGCTGCCTACCTCTCTAACGCACTGGAAGCAATTGAGGGTATCACGCCGCCACAACTTGCTCCGTGGGCTACCAAACACGGGTATCATCTCTACTGCTTGAAGTATCATCCTGAAGGTTTCGGTGGAAAATCCCGGCAGGAGTTTGTCAACGCGCTTTCTGCTGAAGGTATTCCGTGCTCCATCGGTTACCGTTCCCCGCTTTCGGAAGAACCCGGAATGGCGCACGTCGCAGAGAAATACCCGCACCTCATCAGATCACTACCTTGCCCAAACGCAGCATTGGTTTGTGAACAGAGCGTATGGCTCTTCCAAAATATGTTCCTGAGTTCAGAAAAGGATATGGACCAAATTGTGGAAGCCGTCACTAAAATTCACAAGGCATGGAACTAATCACTCCTGCTCAGTACGAAAGTATGAACCTTGGGCACTCGCGCTGAACACTTCTGATGCCTCCACAAAGCAGCAAACCGCTCCTTGTCTACGATAATGACTGCGATTTTTGCCGATACTGGATTGCACAATGGCAACACGTCACTGGTAACCGAATCGACTATGCGCCGTCCCAAGAAGTCGCTGCGGAATTCCCGGAAATACCCCTTTCAGACTTTGAAAGTTCGGTGCAGTTAATCCTTCATAACGGTACAGTCTTAAGCGGTGCAGAGGCTGTGTTTCGTGCTTTGAATAACGGCTTATTTCTCTGGTGCTACTACCATCTGCCCGGGTTCGCAAGCGCGTCGGAGTGGTTTTACCGCTTTGTTGCAAAGCATCGCCCGTTCTTTTCTGCGTTAACACGCTGGCTTTGGGGCACCCACACCGAGCGAACAACACTGCACCTTTCGCGTTGGCTGTTTTTTCGAGGACTCGGTTGTATCTATTTAATCGCCTTCTTGTCTCTATGGGTACAAATTCACGGCTTGGTTGGAAGCAACGGAATATTGCCAGCAGACCAGTATTTAGCAGCTGTCCGTCAACAAATCGG
Source organism: Candidatus Poribacteria bacterium (assembly GCA_022394775.1). Lineage (GTDB taxonomy): Bacteria > Poribacteria > WGA-4E > WGA-4E > WGA-3G > WGA-3G. The sequence goes on along the minus strand of JAGFCB010000088.1, from coordinate 17,755 downwards.
GGCAGAAAGTTACTACCTTGTTCCAACGCTGTTTTGGCTGAATCCATCAGATGTTTGCCTCCATTTCTTGTGTGCTGGCGGTGTTTTGCTCTCATTAGTTTTAATCGCCGGTTTTTTCCCATCTTTTACCTTAGCCGGTCTATGGACACTCTACCTATCCCTTGTAACAGTCGGGCAAGTTTTTCTCAGTTTCCAGTGGGATGTGCTGCTTTTAGAAGCAGGATTTTTAGCAATCTTCTTCGCACCGCTACGAATTCGTGATACACTCACACGTGTGTCCCAATCCTCCGCTGCGTTCTTATGGCTCTTACGTTGGCTCCTGTTCCGGTTAATGTTTGCTTCCGGGTTTGTCAAACTTGCGAGCGACGAAGTGTGGCGAAACTTCACCGCGCTCAACTTCCACTATGAAACGCAGCCGTTACCGACATGGTTAGGATGGTACGCGCATCAGTTGCCAGAATGGTTGCACAAAGCCTCAGTTATCGGTATGTTCGCTGTAGAACTGGTGATTCCGTTTCTTATTTTCGCGCCACGCCGCCTACGGACTGCCGGATGCATCGGATTGATTGGACTGCAAGTCCTAATCATACTCACAGGCAACTACTGCTTTTTTAATTTGTTAACAATCGCGCTATGCCTTCTGCTCATCGACGATGTAACGTGGAAAACTCTATTATCCAAACGATTCGTGCCGAACTTCCAATCCCTTGAAAGTGCACCTCACCGATATAGACGGGTCTGTATAACAGTCGTAGCAATCCTTCTTTTTCTTTTGAGTGCCATCCGATTCGGAAACCAACTCTTTAGAGATGCCCCGCTACCAGATCTTGCTTGGATTAGACCTTTTCGGAGTGCGAACACCTACGGACTCTTCGCGGATATGACTGAATCGCGTCCCGAAATTGTTGTTGAAGGCAGCAACGATCGAATAACATGGGAGCCTTACCAGTTCCGATGGAAACCGGAGGATCTTAAAGCGGCACCGAAATGGGTTGCGCCGCATCAGCCGCGATTGGATTGGCAGATGTGGTTTGCGGCACTGCGAGGGAGTTATCGAAACACGCCTTGGTTTCCCCATTTCATAGGAGCACTGCTACAAGGTAAACCGGAAGTCCTGCAGCTACTATCAGAGAACCCGTTTCCAGAGAAGCCGCCGCGATATGTCCGCGCAGTGCTTTACGATTACCATTTCACGGACATCGCCACAAAACGGTCAGAAAGGACGTGGTGGTCCCGAGAACGGAAAGGACTTTACTGCCCAGCAGTTTCGCTCCGGTAACGAATAGTTGGCACGTTCTACGCTGCCGTTTAATTTTACAAACCGAATAGGAGAATTTATGCCCAGCCAATTTTTAAAGGTTGCATTGGAAGCAGCCAAAAATGCTGAAGAGGTTATCACCGCTTATTACACCGGCGATATAGAGGTCGAACTGAAAGCGGACGAAACGCCGGTCACGCTCGCCGACAGAGGTGCGGAAAAAGTTATCCGAGAAACTATCAAACAGGCGTTTCCAGACCACGGATTTTTAGGTGAAGAATTCGGAATCGAAGAAGGAGATTCGCCTTACGTCTGGATTATCGATCCGATTGATGCCACAAAAAATTATATCCGCAAAATTCCGATCTTTGGCACACAAATTGCGTTGATGAAAGATGAGGATCTTATCCTCGGCGTTTCCAATGCACCACTTTTAAACGAACTCCTCTATGCAGAAGCTGGGAGCGGTGCTTTTCTGAACGGTAAACCGATCCAAGTGTCTGATGTAGCACACCCTAAAGACGCGATGGTATGCCACGGCGGTCTGAGATGGTTCATAGAAAAAGGGACTTTTCCGGGTGCCTACAATCTCATCAATGACACTGCACGCACGAGAGGGTTCGGTGATTTCTACATGTACCATCTTGTGGCTTCTGCGAGAGCAGATGCTGTCATTGAAGCCGCGATTAGTGTTTGGGATATCGCTGCTATCACTGTTATTGTGCGGGAAGCTGGTGGGAAAGCAACGGATATACAAGGGCAACCCATCACGAAAGACACAGCATCACTGGTAGCAACGAATGGAATCCTGCATGACACTATATTGGACTACTTTAAAGATGCCTAATCGTAGACTTCTGATAAATCCATACACTTATCTATCAAGACTTACACAACTCGCTTGTTTTCGCGCCTTTCTTGGTTCGCAGTAGCGCAATTCTGCGGCATACTCGCCCAAATTTGGTTTCCCATACGCGGCGACCAAATTTGCGTAAGGCCTATCTACTAAGGGTTCGGGCAAGTTCGCTCCAATTAATTTCGGTACCAAAAGATAGAAGCATATCTACCGAGCCTGTCGGTTTGAGTGTGCAGCCGAGGGAACGGAGTGGATTTTCATATCTACTCCCTTCACAAGTTTGCCACGCTCGCGGTGCTGAGATTGCTGCCTGTACTGACGTAATAACTTCCATCGGATCTATATGTGAAACAATAGGATCACAAATCAATCCGTGCGGATAGTGTTCTGACGGTTCATCCCATCTCGCATAACCGATAATGTTTTGACCGCGACGTAAAACACGATATCCCCCCATGTTGTACTGCTGCACTTTTATGCTTGCCTGATCGCAGCTAACCGGAAAATTGTGTCTTGTCCATCTCTCATGAAGTTGAGGGAAGGCACTTAAATCCTTTAGATTTGTTTCTGCCCATTCGAGATGCGATGCATTCGGATTCGGGGCGAGTTGTGTTCTGAATTCCTGCGTCAATATCTGGTACCCAACTTTCTGATATAGTCGAATAGCTGCCACTTCATCCGCATCAAGAATGCTTCCGCGATACCCTTTTCTTTGGAAGTGTGCGTGCAAATCCTGCATCAAACGAGCGGCTATCCCTTGGCGACGCATATCTTGCGCAATAAAGACAGCACCTACTATTACAAACCTCTGGCACTTGTCTTCAATGAAAAACGAACACGGGGTACCCCACACATGACCCACGACTCTTTCATTGACAAGTGCTAAACGTATTTCCTCTGGTTCGTAGTGTGAACCCTCAAACTTATTTCGATAGATGTTCTCAACAACTTGCTCAGCAGGTAACAACAACTCCAAAATAGCATCATCATCGCCGGGCTGCCAATGTCTGTAAATGATCTTATGACGCATAGTCTCCCTTTAGGACGAAATAGTTTTCGTTTATACATCAAAACGGATGCACTTTTCTGGCAGACACGAGATATGATTTCCTTGAATATTTCAAGCGGATGTGTTATACTACATACTAAGCCTTATAGAGGTGATACGTTTGTAAGAAGGAGAAAAACACAAAATGCACCTTGACTTTCGGGACGTGCTGGATCTGTCCTACGTGGTCGATGAAAATAGTCCATGTGAGCTGCCGATTGATCCTGCTAAAATTTATGACCAAGCGACGTTGGAAAAAGATGGCTACTTTGAAAGCCGCATTGACACATCCGGACACTACTCTACGCACATGGATGCCCCCTGTCTAATGTACCCCGGTGGCGCGACTATCGCCGAGATTCCAAAGGAGAAACTGACCGGACCTGCTGTGTTGATGGATTTTTCTGCGATCAAGAAACCAAACGACGCTGTGACCGCAGAAGATATTGAGGCGTGGATCGCCGAGAATGGCGAGATTATAGAAGATAGCATCGTCTTTATGCGGACAGGAATGGACAGATTCGTCTACCAAGATAACTTCAACCGAGAATGGATAGGTTTCAGTGAGGATGCCGCTGAACTCCTCGTTGGGAAGGGCATAAAGGTCATCGGAACAGATGCCTGCAGTATTGACTCGGTGGCGGGGCACCCACCACTGCACGACGGTTTACCGCCTGCACACCTTGTTTTCCTCGGAGCCGGTATCCCGCATGTCGAAGACCTTTGCAATTTGAGTCAACTCCCAACGCATTTCTACGTGGTCATCGCGCCACTAAAGTTAGCACGAAGTTCTGGGGCACCGACGCGTGTATTCGCGTTTGTATAAGTATCTTGAAGATGGACATCCCTCCTTCAGATAGGGTGCGGTTTTGCAACGTAAAAAATGATACCTAATATCCCCGAACCGATCTTAAATCTATTATATGAAATCGGTGAAGTTGCAGGAAAAAACGCTTATCTTGTCGGTGGATTCGTCCGAGATCTCCTCCTCAAACGACCGAGCCTTGATATTGACATCGTTGTAGAAGGAGACGCGACCCAAGTTGCAAAGGCGATGTGTGATCGGTGGAGCGGGACATTGGAAGTGCATCCACAATTCGGCACTGCAACTGTCACACCTGAGAATCTCAACCTGCCCAAAGTGGACTTCGTCACCGCACGGCGTGAAACTTATCAAGATGCTGGTACGTTACCTATAGTGCAACGCGGGACGCTCACTGATGATTTGCACAGACGGGATTTTTCTATCAACGCGCTTGCAATGCGTTTAGATCCAAATGCTTTTGGCACTATCCTTGATAAGACAGACGGACTGGCAGACCTTGAAGCGGGTATCATTCGGGTACTCCACAAGCAAAGTTTTATAGACGATCCCACACGTATCTTTCGGGCTGCCCGGTATGCTGGACGTTACGGATTTCGCATCGCTGAAACTGACGAGACTCTGATTCAGGAAGCGTTTCCAGTATTATCAGAACTGAGTGGTGAACGGATACGGAACGAGATCAATAGGGTGCTTCGTGAGAAAAATGCATCGAAGATTATAGAACATCTCACAGCACTCGGCGTATGGGCAATTCTCTTCACTGACTGGCATATATCGGCTACTTTTGCGGACGACTTTAAGAAGACAGAACAGGCAATAACTTGGGCATCAGTACATCTTGAAGGTGAAGCGTTTCAGCCAGAGCGCATCCGTTGGATGACGCTCTTCGGTGCTAACATACCGATATACCAAATTGAAGCCCTTAGCTTCAGGCTGGTATTAGAGCATCAACTACAACGATTGGTGAGTCGCGCGCAAGCGATGAAATGCCACGTCTCACTTGAAAAAGTAACTGCGGACGCTTTTGCGAAACTCGGATTCCCGTTGTCAGAAAACGCATCTATCAAACAGCATAACGGAATGTGGTGCATCGTTGATATTGAGCATTTGAAAACTTATGTATGTGGAGACGGGAATCTCTATCAGATACAAACACCACTTACTGCTTATAGACAACTGGAACAGGCACTTACGTTATTAAAAGCAACAGTAAAACCGAGTGAGATTTACCAATTGCTAAAACCGTACCCTATTGAAGCGTTAGTCCTCGGTTATGTAGATGCAACAATACCAGAGTGGCAACGAGAGAAACTAAAAGATTATCTTTTAGATCTTCGTAAGACGCAACCTCTTATCACAGGAGAAGATTTAATAGCGTCAGGAAAAAAGCCAGGAAAAACTTTTGAGACACTGCTTTGGGAACTATTTGCGGCACAATTAGATGGAGAAATTGCGACAAAATCGGAGGCATTTTGGCGCTTGCAGGAATTCAAAGACCACGCGCTTCACAAAACACTATAAACCCAACAAAATAGAATGGAAACCAGATAAAGTATGTTCAGCCCAGGACAAATATACGGAGCAATTCTTATAGTTACGCAGTTCATTATTCTGCTAACTTTTCACGAGTGGGGACACGCCAAATCAGCAGACATGTTAGGTGATTCGACTGCTCGCGATGAAGGACGGATGTCATTGAACCCAGGCGTACATATTGACATGATCGGGACAATTATACTCCCGCTGATTGGTGCACTTACTGGAAGTGGTTTTTTCGGTTGGGCAAAGCCAGTGCCAGTGAATCCGTACAATCTGAGGAATCCGAGGCGAGACTTGATGCTGATCGCAGCAGCGGGTCCTTTCATGAATATCGTTCTCACTTTTGTGATCTTAGGTGTGCTTAAGTTGCTAATAGCATTTACACCCTTTAATCCGGCTGAATCCATTCTTCATGTTGAAATTAACAAACAATTAATTAGGATGGGAGTGATTAGTGTTTTCCTTGCGGCGTTTAACATGCTCCCACTTTTCCCATTAGACGGCTTCAGTGTGGTGAGAGGGCTACTACCAGAACACTTAGCACGCGGTTTTGAAAAGTTGATGCCTTATGGAATGCCGATTCTGATGTGCCTTATTTTTCTGCCAAGTCTTTTAAATGTACCAAACTATGTATTCGGGTTCTTGTCAGAAGCAAGTTACACAGTATTCAATCTAATCGCAAAAATCGTCGGCTTACGATAAAAATTTCGGTTTTCGTCGGCAAGTCTCAACGCTGAAAACACCAAATATGTTAACTGAAACAGTCGAAACTTTTGAAAATCAAGACATGGAAAGGACATCTACTGAGGTCGCTCCACTCTACTCGATTAAGTTAGAAGGGTTTGAGGGACCGCTCGATCTGCTCCTGCATCTGATTCAGAAAGAGGAGATGGATATCCACGATATTCAGATCGCTCAAATCACGGATCGGTACCTGGAATATGTCAACTTAATGGAGCAGTTAGATTTAGATGTGGCATCCGAATTTTTGGTGATGGCAGCGACACTTCTGCATATTAAATCACAGAGTATTCTTCCACAACTCGCGCCACATACTGAACATCTGGTCGGTGATCAAGAACAACTTGTTAGACAACTTTTAGAGTACAAACAGTTCAAAGAGGCTGCCAAGGTCTTGGATGTTTATGCCGAGCAACAGACATGGGTCTACAACAGAAGTCCAGAGATGCACGCCGATTTAGATAGCACGCGAGCGTTCGAGATTAGAGCAACCCTGTTTGATCTACTCACCGCTTTTAAAACTATAAACGATCGGGCTGCGGAAATAGAGATAGACGAGTCCTATGAAACCGTCGAAGAAGAAACAATTACCGTCGAAGATAAAATCGCCTTCATTGAGAAACATTTAGAGATCGCTGACCAATTGTTATTCGACGAATTGTTCCCCCTGTCTGCAAGCAAGACGGATTGGATTGTCACATTTCTTGCGATCTTAGAACTGATTCGGATTGGAAAAATTGTCACTGTTCAAACTGACCATTTTGAGAGTATCTATATTGTTAAACAGGAACAACAGGAGCCTGATCGTGAGATCGCGCTGCCTCCGACCGTAGAAACTCCCCGTTCGGAAGAACGAGGTTATTAGGAACTTTGTTTATGGATTCTGAAAACGTTACGGCTGTCAATCCGACTGAAGAAGTAGATCTGATGTCGGAACAAAAACTTAAGTCGATTTTGGAAGCAATTCTCTTTGCAGCGAGCGAACCGATTTCGTTAGAACAGTTTCAAGACGCACTGCCCGGATTAGACAAACGTACTGTCCGGAACGGACTGGCTGAACTCGGTGCTGACTATCAAGAAATGGGTCGAAGCTTCCATCTCATAGAAATAGCAAACGGGTACCAAATCTGTTCACGCCCGGAATACTCAGCGTGGATAGAAAAGTTTTACACCCGACAGGTTCGCGTCACGCTGTCTCCATCTGCCTTAGAGACACTCGCAATCGTTGCTTACAAGCAGCCAGTTACACGTGCGGATGTCGCAGCAATTCGGGGTGTAAACAGTGACAGCGTCCTTAATTCACTGCTTGAAAAAGGGCTTGTCCGTATCGCTGGTAGGAAAGATGGACGCTCCCTGCTTTTCTCAACGACAGACGAATTTCTCCAACAATTCGGACTGAAAGACGCATCTGAATTGCCTTCACTTGATGAAATCGACGAACTCCTTGAGACACCAAACGGTAGCGATCTTGCCCAAAACCTACTTCCAAATACAATGGAGGCGGTTAATGACAGCGATTCTATCCAAAATCCGCTTCCAGACACAATCGAGGAGGTTGCTGAGCAATGAATTACGATGCATGGTTCCAGTGCAGTGAAGGATGCGATGAGACTTATCCACTCACTGAAATTATCTATCGGTGCAGAAATTGCGATGGACTGTTAGAGGTCCAACACGACATGGATGTGCTGAAACAGCGCAGCGCAGCTGATTGGAAAACCCTCTTTGAGCAGCGTTATAGACGCACGCAATATCCCTACGGTAGCGGTGTCTGGGGAAAAAAAGAACTCGTTTGTCCGAATATTGATGATCAGAACATTATCTCTATGTATGAGGGCGGCACCAACTTGTTCTGGGCAGAACGGTTCGGTGAACAACTCGGTTTACACGATCTGTGGATTAAGCAGTGCGGTAACAGTCACACAGGCTCCTTTAAAGACCTCGGAATGACCGTCCTTGTCTCAATGGTCAGACAGATTATCGCTGAGTCAGGAAACATCCGTGCTGTCATGTGCGCCTCTACAGGCGATACCTCCGCTGCACTGGCAGCATTCGCATCTGCTGCGGGAATCCCGGCGATTATCCTCTTACCAAAAGCGAAGGTTACGCGCGAACAACTCATCCAACCCATAGCTAACGGTGCCCTGACGCTTTCACTTGAAACCGATTTTGACGGATGTATGGCAATTGTCCAAAAACTCTCTGCTCGGAAAGACTTTTATCTCGCTAATTCCATTAATTCTCTCCGCATTGAGGGACAGAAAACAATAAGTCTTGAGATCGTACAGCAATTTGATTGGGAAGTCCCGGACTGGATAATTATTCCGGGCGGTAACCTCGGCAACGTCTCTGCACTCGGGCTCGGGTTTCTCATGATGCTGGAACTCGGTATTATCGACAAACTTCCGCGCATCGCTTGTGCACAAGCGGAACGCGCGAATCCGCTCTACCGAAGTTATCAAACAGGATTCACAGAATTCAGCGCGATCACAGCACAAGCGACACAAGCAACAGCAATTCAGATTGGGAACCCGGTTTCAGTGCATCGCGCAATCCGGACTTTGAAACGATTTGACGGTATCGTCGATCAAGCGACAGAAGAAGAACTCGCAAACGCTGCAGCAAGAGCCGATAGAACAGGGTTATTCAATTGCCCGCACACCGGTGTGGCATTGGCAGTGCTGATAAAAATGGTGGAACGTAAACAAATCCTGCCCGACGAGAGGGTTATCGTTATCTCTACAGCGAACGGTCTCAAATTCCCCGATTTCAAGGTAGCCTATCACAATGTCGTCCCCGGTGAACCACCCCCGCGTTATCTAAATGCCCCGATCGAATTGGAAGCAGACTATGAAGGTGTCCTGAAAGAGATTGGGACACATCTTGACGCATAATACCGTGATCATATAGATGCAAATGGTATTGCATTGCGATAATGATTTGCAATAAACCTATATAATATGGTATAATCTAAATGTTAATTCGTAAATCCCACCCAAAATAACAAGCAATAGGAGTGAATGAATGTCAGAACAGTATCAGCCTAAGCCTGAGCATAAATTTACCTTTGGATTGTGGACTGTCGGGAATCCGGGACGCGACCCGTTCGGTGATGTTGTCAGGCCCCCTCTGAAACCGACCTATACTGTCGAAAAGCTTAGTGAATTAGGCGCGTACGGCGTCAATTTACACGATAACGACCTTGTCCCCTTTGAGGCATCAGCAGCCGAACGCGATAATATCGTTAGCGAATTCAAGCAGGCACTCGCAGATCACGATATGAAGGTGCCGATGGCAACAACGAACCTATTTTATCACCCTATCTTTAAAGACGGCGCTTTTACATCGAATGATCCGAAGGTACGCGCATTCGCGATTCAGAAAACCCTGAATGCTATTGACCTCGGTGTCGAACTCGGCGCAACGATTTATGTCTTTTGGGGTGGACGCGAAGGCGCGGAAGTCGATGCCGCTAAAAATGGACCGGATACCGTCAAATGGAACCGTGAAGCGATGAACTACTTCACGCACTACGTCAAAGACCAAGGATACGATCTGCGATTCGCGCTTGAAGCAAAACCGAATGAACCGCGCGGCGACATCTATCTACCGACGACGGGCCACATGCTCCACTTTATCGAAACACTTGATCACCCAGAAATGGTCGGCGTTAACCCCGAATTCGCCCATGAAACGATGGCAGGTTTGAGTTTCATCCACGGTGTTGCCCAAGCTTATGAAGCAGGCAAACTCTTCCATATCGACCTCAACGATCAGAAAATGAGTCGTTTTGACCAAGACCTACGTTTCGGTTCCGAAAACATCAAAAGTGCGTTCTTCCTCGTTAAATTTCTTGAGGACGTGAATTGGGACGGCAACCGCCACTTTGATGCGCACGCCTATCGGACTGAAGATGAACAAGGGGTCTGGGACTTCGCCGCAGGGTGTATGCGCAGCTACCTAATCTTGAAAGAAAAAGCACACCGTTTCAACGAAGATGCGGAAATTCAGGGAATCCTCGCGGAAATTCAAGCACGTGATCCTGAACTTGAAGCACTCATGGCAAATTACAATGCTGAGAGCGTCGGAAGGCTGCGAAAGATAGACTTTGAACCGGATACCATTGCACAAAAAGGACTCGGATACGAAAAATTAGATCAGCTCACATTTGAAGTTTTAATGGGAGTCAGGTAAAGAGGTTTCATCTCGTATTGGTTGCTACTAAAGATAGTCTCAAACCTTGAAGCTCGTAATGAAATGGAGAGCAGATTTAAGGAACGCATCTGATAGGTCTAACGCCCGTTGTTCCTCCGCAAGGTAAATTAAAAAATGAATACGCTTATCATTGCGATTTTGAGTTTCATCGGCTTCATCGTTGCCTACCATACTTATGGCAAGTGGTTAGCAAGAAAGATTTTCGGATTAGATGCCCAAGCAACGGTTCCAAGCCAAGAACTGAAAGATGATGTCGATTATGTTCCAACGAAAAAAGAGATCATTTTTGGGCATCACTTCACAAGCATCGCGGGGACGGGTCCGATTGTTGGCCCCGCGATTGCTGTGTTTTGGGGCTGGTTACCGGCGTTGCTGTGGGTTATCCTCGGATCCGTTTTCATAGGTGCTGTTCACGACTTTGGCGCGCTTGTAGTCTCACTCCGTAACCGGGGGCAAAGTGTCGGCGAAGTCGCGGGAAGAATGATTGGACCCCGCGCTAAATTTCTCTTCCTTTTCGTTCTCTTCATGGGCTTGACGATTGTCCTCGCGATCTTCGGTTTAGTCATCGCCCTAATTTTCTCCTACTATCCTGAGTCCGTCTTATCCGTTTGGGTGGAAATCCCGCTCGCGATAGCCATCGGTATCTGGATTTATCGCAGAGGTGGTAACATCCTCATCCCGTCGATCGTCGCACTCGGTATCATGTACATCGGGATGGGTGTCGGGGCATACCTCTTACCGATTGATTTAAGTCAAATATTCGGTATCCCGTTACTTGGACAAACTTACCTGAACGTCGTGGTGATCTGGACGCTGGTGCTTTTTGTCTATTGTTTTATAGCGTCAGTGCTGCCCGTCTGGACGCTCCTGCAACCGCGCGATTTCATTAACAGCCACGAACTCGTATTGGCACTGCTCTTACTGGTGCTCGGACTCGCTGTTGCGGGTTTCACAGGCAAAGCAGACCTTGTTGCATCCGCACCGGCTGTTGCGTCAGACATCCCGCCGGACGCGCCACCGATCTGGCCCTTCCTCTTTATCACGATTGCGTGTGGTGCCGTTAGCGGTTTCCACTGTATGGTGAGTTCCGGCACGTCAAGTAAACAGGTTGAATCCGAAAGCGATGCGCAATACGTAGGCTACGGTGCGATGCTGCTTGAGGGTGGACTTGCAGTGATCGTGATTCTCGCTTGCTGTGCTGGTATCGGGATGGGAATTTTTAATCGGACTGGCACTGGTGCGAACTATAGGTTTGAACCCATCGTCCAAGCAGAAAGCACTGCACCTGTCACCAACCAAGATGCCTGGAGAACCCGTTATGCTACTTCGGAAACAGTGACAAATGCTGATGGCACCACAAGCGTGGTTGGCGGTTGGGCAAGCCACAATCTCAAGGCAAAGGTGAGCGCATTTGTGGACGGTGGCGGAAATTTCCTTGCGTCACTTGGTATCCCACTCAAGATGGGTATCGCAATTATGGCGGTACTCGTCGCCAGTTTCGCTGCCACAACACTTGATACAGCGACTCGACTTCAACGGTATGTTATCCACGAACTTGCGCTAACCGCCAACATCAAACCGTTGCAGAATCGGTATATCGCTACTGCGTTCGCGTTAGTGCTTGCTGCGGCTGTCGCCTTACTACAGGGACCGAGTGGTCCTGGCAGTGGCGGATTGACGCTCTGGCCACTCTTCGGCGCAACGAACCAACTCTTAGCAGGGTTAGCGTTCATGGTGATTGTCTTCTATCTCCTACGCCGTAACAAACCGATCTGGTTCGCGTTCCTCCCGATGATCGTCATGCTTATTATGCCCGCGTGGGCAATGTTGCATCAGATGTTCAGTCCGGAGACCGGATGGCTTTTCACTGGTAAATATCTGCTTTTCGGATTTGGGGTCGTCGTTGAGGCGTTGCAGATCTGGATGGTTACTGAAGGTGTTATAGCGTGGCAAAATGCGCGCGGGAATTACCCAGAACTTCCACCGTTGGAAAGTGTTGCTGCGGATTGAAAGGCATAGACATAGGGAAAAGATATGTCAGAGATTTCAAAAAAACAGATGAAAACTGAAGAGCTCCATAACTATCCTTTTGATGCGGACATCTTCCGAAAGACATTCAACAGATATGTTCAAAGATTCAATACCTTCCTTAGGGTTTCAATCCTCTTGATTAGCGCGCCTTTCATATCACGCGTGATTGCGTGGTATCTGGGGGAGGCAAGAGTTGATGTTACGGGTTTCTTAAACCTGTGGCATGCGGGCGAATCTCTACTGTTAGACATCGGATTCCCACACATCGTATTCGGAATGTTTGCATCCGGAATTATTTCAGTGGGTCACTTCGCTTTTGGAATTGTCTCAGTCGGTAATTTCTCTTTTGGCATAATTTCAATCGGGATGTTTTGCTCTTGCGGCATTCTATCTATAGGCGTTATGTGTTCTGTTGGTATTATCGCAATTGGATACTCACGCGCTTATGGGGTCATCGCCATCGCTATAGGCAAAAGAAATATACACCAAAACTATCCAGCTGGACAGGCTTTTGGGGTTATTGCAATCGGGCGGGATGCACACGGGGTTTATTCGCTGTCTCACGGAGAGAAGGGTGAAGGCGTCTATCAGTTTTCACCGGAACGCCAAGATCGGGAGGCTGTTACCCTCTTTACACGTTGGTTCAAGAAATTTAAAGGTGCGTTTGTTTTGCCTTCTTAATCCGATATATGCTTCTATAAAACGCACCTTATCTTATTCCTCTCTACATCCGACTTTACTTTCTCCGTAAACGTTGTTTCTCGCTGAATAAACACCCTCACAATATTGTCAAGTTGCCAAACCAGTAACCGCTTTAGGGCACGTTCTGTTACTTCCTCAAAGATGCCTTCCTCTTTGAGAAAATCATCAAAGCTGCCCCCTTCATACTTATTCACAATCAGCCTCCCATTTTGTGGTAATACGCATTGTGGTAGTACACAAAGAGGCGAGGCATGGAGACCTCGCCTAACAATAACATTGGAGTTAACCAGAAATACGCGCTATGCTGGAAGTTTCTCTACTGCTGCAAAGAAATCTGCGTTTGATGCGCTGAATCCGTATTGCTGTTCCACCTCTCGGATGGAGATCTCCGTTGTAAAGAGATTATCGTACGTATCCGGGAACTCCACACCTGTCGTGGCATCTCGGAACAGGATGATGTTATAGCCGTACCTCGACATGGATCGGATACCGTAATCCCTGCCCATTACACACCAATTCGTTGCGAAACCCGCAAAGAGCAGATGCAAGATGCGTCGCTCCTCCAAAAGTTCATGCAACTGCTGCCCTGTTGCGATAACAAAGTCGTCATCTCGCACATCAATTGCGGGGGAGACAGCAAGCTGGGACGCAAGCTTGTTCCAATGGATGTCAATGCTCGGTGGTTGACTGCGAGGCCCACGATACACGGCGTAGTCACCCCCGCGACTTCGGAAATCGGAGGGCGGCCACGCCGAAGGTGTAGACGGTTCAGGCGGCTTGTGCCGTTTCAGTTGCGGATACTGCTCTGCCACCGATGGAGACGGGGCATGCACAATCGTCAATCCTGCCTTCCGCGCGGCATCTATTACAGGAACCACACATTCAGTCGTTACCTGTGCAGCGCGTTCTATCCAACTTTCAATAAAATGCACATTCCAGAGATCAACGAGGACCAAAGCGGTCTCCTCAACCGGCAACGGCATTTCAAATTCACGCCGGATGAACGCAGTTTCACGGCACGGCACATCTGCCGGTGTACTATCCTGAAAGTAGCGAACACGCAAATCTAACGTTTTCATTCTGGCTCCTGAAATAACGATTCGTCAAGTTCAGCGTTCAATGTAATACCCGTTACCTGACTATCACTAAAAGGCTGACCGTCAACATTCTGCACGACGTGATACGGTACTTTAACACCATCAACATCGCGGTAATCCTCCATGACGGTCTCCCGATTAATAGTGACACCTTGCGAGGAATCAGGATACGAAAGTTTCACGACATAATGGGTATCTTCACTCACAAAGAGTTTCATCATTACCCCAGATGGCTGTGGAATCAGCAGAATTGACGCAGATTTACCGCCAACTTCTTCTGTACCAGCATACTGGATCGGGATGTCGTTTTCCGAGAGGTTCGTTAGTAGCCATAACGTTTCCCGGAAAACCGCATCTTTGAAGGTGACAGCCAACTGTGGTGGTATCGGTTGAACCCCCATCGGTGTCAAAGCAAATCCAGCAGTCCCATCAAAGACATAAGCCATTTCACCTTGAGGCATCTTCAAATCTTGTCTAAATTTGTCGGGGTAGACGTAGTACGATGTCGCCTCTATTTGCATCGGTCCCGCTGGTGAATTGGCTGACGTGCGCCCTTCCATGACGATGTTTTTCACTGTTTGCAGCTTCTCAAGTCCACCGTGTGCATCAACCGCTGCAGCAAGGATTTCTTTGGCTTTCGCCATGTCTGCTTCACTCGCTTCAGGCATCGGTTCCGCAGGTGGCGGTTCCGGTTGCTTTATCTCAATCTCGTTAACCTCGCCGAACTCCTCAAGCGGTCGGTCAAAACTGCCTTTATTCCCGACGGCGACGATCGTGAGCGCGTCCGGGTTGAGATATTTTTGTGCGACCATCTGAACGTCTTCTGCCGTGACCTTAGCAATGTTACCGGTAAAGGTTTCAAGGAAATCCGGTGAGAAACCGCGATAAGCGAGCATCATCTGTTGAAATGCGATTTGAGAGCTGCTCTCGAAGCCGAACACAAACGAATTGATGAGCGAATCTTTAGTGCGCTTCAGTTCCGCGTCCGGCACAGGAGCGTCTCGGAGTCCTTTGATAACATCAACAATGAGGGAAATCGCTTCTGCGGTTTTATCGGCGCGGGTCTGCGAATAGGCGAACCACTCCCCAGGGTTTGTATAGGAACTGGTGTTCATAATACTGCCCACCATATAGGCGAGACCTTGCTTCTCTCGCACTTCTCTCATGAGACGAGAGGTAAAACCTCCCTCTCCGAGAATGTCGTTCATGACGCGAAGCGCGAAATAATCCGGGAAATCGGGTGTCCGCTTGATACCAAAATGTCCGATTAACATTGCCGTCTGATTCAGATCTTTGAAGATATAGTTAACAGATGGACCGGGAACAGTATCGACGGTTGGAATGTCTGGAAAATCAATTGCTGCAGTTCCCCACCCCTCAAACACCTTTTCAAGTTGGGCAATCAAAGTTTCTGTATCAAAATCGCCAGTAATTGCGAGCATCAAATTGTTGGGATGGTAATACTTCGCATGAAACGCTTTGAGATCATCAACAGTGATGCTTTCTATATCCTCAATTTCGGCATACCACCCGAACGGATGGTCTGTACCGTAGAGCACTGCCGAGAAGTTTCGCCACGCGAGCTGGATAGGGTCATCGTTCCGGCGACGGATCCGTTCGACTGCCTGTTGCTTGCGCAGTTCTAATTTGTCTTCACGGAAAGCAGGATTCCTCAGCACATCGGCAAAGATTTCTAATCCTTTTTCTATATCTTCGGCGAGCGTTGATAGGTTAACGGTACCGTATTCTCGGGACATACCAATCTCAACAGCAGCCGCCATAGATTCCAATTCCTCGTTCAGCATATCTGGTTCACGAGATACTGTCCCACCGGTCCGCATAACACTTGCAAAGATCGATGACAAACCTATCTTATCCGCTGGATCATAGATGGCTCCAGTTTTAATCAAACCGTTGATATTGAAAAGCGGTAACTCGTGATCTTCAAGTAGATAAAGCGTCATCCCGTTTGAGAGCGTCCGCTTTTCTGGAGCTGGCGGTTTAAACTCGATCGGTTCAAAAGTAAGGTCTTCATGCGGTTTTGCGAATGTAGACGGAATGCCGCAAACCATGAGGCAGGCGATCAGTGTCGCGATGACAAGTCCAATAGAGGTTCGGTGCTTCATTATTCATTACCCTCCATATTTTCACCGGCGGGTGCTACTGCCTCTTTTTTAACGAGTGTGCCGACGGTGCGGTTGCTCTTCGTGAAATAAGTCTTTGCGACTCTCATGATGTCCTCAGGCGTGATTTTATACATATTCTCGCGCCACCCCAATATATAACGCCAGTCGCCAGCGATCCCTTCATAGAAAACTAACTGTTGCGCCATCCCGGCGTTTGAGCTGAGGTTCCGGATGAAACCGGCATCAATCTGCTTAAGAATACGTTTAAATTCCTTTTCCGCGACAGGCTCGGTTTTAAGCTTTTCCAGTTCAGCATAGATTGCTTCTTCAACATCAAGCGTCGTGTGTGGTGAACGGGGTGTACCATTTATGACGAAAAGATTGTCGTAGCGTGCACCGGGATACCCATTTATTGAATTAGCAGAGACAGCTATGCCCTCCTCAACAATGTTTTTGTAAAACCGGGAGGTACGTCCATCGGAAAGGATAGCACTAATCATATCCAATATATAGTCGTCAAAATTCGGGATTGTCGGTTTATGATACCCAATCATCAGTTGCGGTTCAGCATCAAATTCAACTTCAATCCGACGTTCACCTTCCTGTGGAAGTTCATCAGTCGTTACTTCATTCGGCAGCGGTTGTGCTTGCCTATCACCAAAATATTTATCAATAAGGGCAATAGTTTTGTCGATATCTATATTCCCAACAATCACCATGACAGAGTTATTTGGCGCATAGTGAATCTTGAAAAACTCTTCCGCTTTGCGCCGATTGAGCATCGCAATATCTGAGGGCCAGCCAATGATTGGCATTCCGTAAGGATGGGCGGCGAAGGCAGCGGCAATAAACTGTTCATAAAGTTTACCGCCCGGGCGCGTATCCACTCGCATCCGGCGTTCCTCTTTAACAGCCTCACGTTCCACATAAAATTCACGGAGAACTGCGTTCTTAAGCCTGTCGGACTCCAGCATCGCCCACAATTCTAACTTGTTAGACGGCAACTCCACCGTATAAATGGTATAGTCAACAGATGTCCCTGCATTGAATCCTGTACTACCGTGTTGTGTATAGATTTCAGTATATTCACCGGTAACGATCCACTCCTTCGCAAGTTCCTGCTGTTCTTTGAGTGCTGCTTCCAATTCGGCTATTTTATCCGCATCCGCTCTTGAACCTTTCGCGCGCTCCATGTCGAGTGCGTCCCCTATCCGATCAATTTCAGCAAGCACTACCTTTTCCTTTTCATAATCTTTTGTCCCGATTGTCTTAGTGCCTTTGAACAGCATGTGTTCTAACATGTGAGCGATACCGCG
>JAGFCB010000010.1 GCA_022394775.1 Candidatus Poribacteria bacterium | reverse complement strand
GGAATGTGTCGGTTGCAAGTTGTGTGAAGAGGTCTGCATCAAAGACGCGATCCGCATTGAATCGCCTGTGCTTGTAGAACTCGCGGAAGCCGCAGAAGCGGAAGCCGCAGATTAGCGTTGTAAGAGCGATGCTTCCAATGGTGAACACACACCTTTATAAACCGAATCTCGTCATCGTTATCTCTGGACCGTCCGGCTCAGGAAAAAGCACCGTCATTAATGCGCTCTGCGAAACAGACGAAACACTGATAGAATCGGTTTCTGCGACGACGCGTAAGCCGCGTCGCGGTGAAGTAGATGGTATTGATTATCATTTTCTGTCAAAACCGGAATTTGAAAAGTATGTTCAGCAGAACCGTTTTCTTGAATGGGCAGAATATGGTGGCAATTTCTACGGTACCCTCAAATCTGAAATAGTCGCTGCCCGCGAAGCAGAAAAAGACGCTATTTTAGAAATTGAGGTAAAAGGTGCTTTGCAGATCCAATCGCAAGATTTGTCTCCAGCACGCAGTCTCTTTATCTTCATCATACCCTCATCCTTCGCCACCTTGGAGGAACGGCTCCGTCGCAGAAAAACAGAATCAGAAACAGAACTTAACAAACGACTTGCTATCGCGAAATCCGAAATTCTTGAGATTGAGCACTTCAATTACTGGATCAGTAACCCAGAAAACGCAGTCCAAGACGCAGTTCAGCAGATTCAGAGGATTATCGCCGCAGAACGTTCCCGTATTGATACACAATTGATAGAGACAATTACCCCGTTGCTCGGTGTTGATAAGCCAAATTAAATTATGGAAAAACTCCGCTCACAACTTGCTAAATCTCAACGCTAATAAAAAATATGGAATTCAGAGATCGGACTATTATCTTAGGTGTCACAGGCGGCATCGCCATCCACAAATCACTTGACTTGGCGAGTCAACTTGTTAAGAGTGGTGCTTCCGTCCATATCGTGATGACAGAAAACGCCACCCGTCTTGTCCAACCTTTGCAATTCCAAGTTATCTCACGGAACCCTGTGCTACTGAACCTCTTTGATACAGGCACCGATTGGAAACCTCCGCACATCGATCTCGCTGATCGTGCTGATTTGCTCGCGATTGTCCCGGCAACAGCGAACATCATCGGTAAACTCGCCAACGGTATCGCGGACGATCCACTCTCTACTGTCGCTATCTCCGTCCACTGCCCCATACTCCTCGCGCCTGCGATGAACGGACACATGTATCAAAATGCGTTCGTACAACGAAACATAGAAACGCTAAAAACGCACGGTGTCCATTTCATCGAACCCGCAAGTGGCGACTTGGCATGCGGTTATGAAGGTATAGGACGTTTGAACACAGTAGAAATGATCCTTGAAGGCGCGAGTGATATTCTGAAGGGTCGCGATTCGGAGATCGCTCCTACCAGAAAAGCAAGCGATTTGCGAGGCACGCGCGTCCTTGTCACGGCGGGTGCGACGCGCGAATACATCGATCCGGTCCGGTTCATCACCAACCGTTCCAGCGGTAAGATGGGATATGCTATTACTGAGGCAGCGGCACAACGCGGTGCTGAAGTGCGATTGGTTAGTGGGACTGCTACTGTTTCTCCGCCCACCGGTATTGAGATTCAGCACGTCGAAACCACGCTCGATATGCACGATGCAGTTCAGGCGGCGTTCAATGAAACAGACATCGTGATTATGGCAGGCGCGCCCGCTGATTATCGTCCGAGCGAGTACACACCGCACAAAATCAAAAAAAACTCCGATACATTGACGCTTCCACTTGAAAGGAACCCAGACATCGCGCAGACGCTTGGCGAACAGAAAACGCATCAAACGCTCGTCTGTTTTGCGGCTGAAACGAACGATCTTCTTGAAAACGCGAAAAAGAAGTTGATACGTAAGAACTGTGATCTGATTGTGGCGAACGATGTGCTCGCAGAAGGCGCAGGATTTCAATCCGATACGAATATTGTAACCCTGCTGGAGCGGGATGGCACCTGCGAACAACTCCCACGCGCCTCAAAGCGTGACGTGGCGGATGCTATTCTGACCAAGATTGTTTCTATACGAAACCATACCACTAAATGACTCACCTCCGAAGATGAACCAACAACAGATCCACGACTTTTTTGCCCTAAACCACACCCGTCCCAAAAAGCAATTAGGACAAAATTTCCTCGTCAACCCAGAAGCCCTCAAAATTATCCTTGAAGCCGGAGAACTCTCCGATGCCGATACAGTCATAGAAATTGGTGCCGGATTAGGATGTCTCACCGATGTAGTGACACAACATGCTAAACACGTAATTGCCATCGAAGTAGACGAACTATTACATAATGTCTTAGTATCCCAATTTTTAACGAACCCACGCGTCCAACTCCTTAACGCTGACATCCTCAAATTGGAACTTAATTCGCTCTTGTTGGACGGTCCAGGGACTGTGCCTACTACGTTTAAAGTTATCGCGAATTTGCCCTACAGTATCACAACACCCATCTTGTGGAAACTTCTCGGACATCACAAACAGATTCACAGTTGCGTGTTAATGATGCAGAAAGAGGTAGCAGAAAGGATTGTTGCGGGACCGGGCGGGAAGGATTACGGCGCGCTGACAATCGGTGTCGACTATTACGCCGAGGCAACGCTCATTGCGACGCTGTCGCCAGAAAATTTTTATCCTGCCCCGAAAGTGGATTCGGCACTTCTCAAACTGACGATGCGTGAAAAACCGAAGGTCGCGGTTGAAGATGAAGAACTCTTTTTTAAAGTAGTGCGGACCGCGTTTCGGACACGGCGAAAAATGCTAAAAAATGCTTTAGTCAGAGGCAGGTTCACGCCGGACGAAGTATTGGCAACCGCATTTGAGGAACTCGGTATCGCTCCACAACGGCGTGCCGAAACATTGGACATCACAGAATTTGCAGACCTCGCAAATTTCTTGTACAGACATTAGAATGGCGGGGTTGCAAACCCCGCCAGCGACCAAGGTGTTTTGTGTTTTTTAAAGCGTGCGTGTATCTTCCGACCTTACTGTAAGTCCTCTACAATCACAAGCGGAGGTCTAACTCCAAAAGCTGCCAATAGACGATCTTCCAATCTGCCCCTTCACGGCGGAATTCAAAATGACAATGTGCCTTGAGTTCCCTTAAGTCACGCTGCTCGCCCTTCTCTGCGATTACATCAAGCCGAAGCGTTACCGCCATTTTTCGGGCATGCGTCACATCTATCTCTATACCTGTGAATAGGAATTCAAGCGAGACGTATTCTTCAAAGAGTTGCGTTATCGCCGGAATGACATCGTCATAATTCTCAGGGATAATGCCTGATGCTACGCCGAAGAGTGTAGCGGCATCATCCGCAGCGACGTATGTCTCGGAAAAAAGTGCCTTAATTGCTTCAATGTTTTCTACATCTAATGATTCAAGAAGATCCGAGAAATTGTCAAAAAATTCATGTGCTTCCACCTCTGGATCCTTTAATGGCTCCAAAGCGATATTGACAACCAAACGCTCTTGATCGATACCGAAGGATTCACTATACGGTTTATAATCCACATCTTCAACAGTCAGCGTGTGAGTTTCACCGTAAAGAATATTTTGGAATGCGTACGAACCGTCTATGCCGGTTTCAACGGATCCCTCCAGCAATGTTACAGTCGCGCCCGGAATAGGGTTTCCTGTCCCGGCATCGGTGACGATGCCGGAGACTGTCCCGTACTCGAGTACGACCGGTTCTTCGGGTTCAGGTTCGGGTTCCGGGGCAAGTGGATCTTCAGCTTTCCCACACGCGAAAATGTATGCCATGCATAAAAAGAGCAAGGCAATCTTTTTAAATGTGAACATCTTATTTATTATCTCCCAATATAATATTTGGCGAGGTCCGATGGCGAGGCATCGGACGCTTTTAATAGAATATCTATGAATTAAAAAATTTTTCAAGCGTCCGTGAACTCGGTGGTTTCGTAAACAGAGAAACGATTACCAAAGTAACAGATGAAACAGCAATCAGGATCGTAACAGGCATAATCCCGGTATCACCGACACTATATCCCGGTGCCTGCCAGTTGCGAAGAAAGAAATAGAGCCACAATAAAATAACACTTCCAATAGCAGCGAATGCCCCTGACTTTGTGCTACGCCGCCAGAATAACGCTGCCACTACAATCGGAAAAAGCCCCGCGAATCCGGTGAACGACCAGATCGCGAGTCGAAAAATGCTCGGCGTCGCGACAAGAGAGATGAGATATGTGACACAAAGGATACCGCTTACAAAGATGCGTCCGACCCATACGCGCTGCTTCTCGGAAAACGCCTCTCGACGATAATGCCCAATAATATCGTGTGTGAACATGCTTCCAATCGCGAGGGATTGGGAGTCAAGAGACGACATAATCGCAGCGAAGACCCCTGCGCCTAAAAATCCAGCCAAGACACCCGGAGCATGCATACCGATCATCTGGATTAGCACATTGTTTGCTTGCGGCCCCTTTAAATCCGGGACATCTACATTTCCCAATATTCCGAGCAGTACACTCGGAATCCACACAATTGCGATACATAATGGAT
Source organism: Candidatus Poribacteria bacterium (assembly GCA_022394775.1). Lineage (GTDB taxonomy): Bacteria > Poribacteria > WGA-4E > WGA-4E > WGA-3G > WGA-3G. Next base: position 16,439 of record JAGFCB010000010.1, on the reverse strand, counting down.
AAAGGATAATTGCATAACGAAAGGCCCCAATATCTTTTGCGGTTAGGAAATGTGAAAAAATATGTGGAAACATGCCGACACAGAGCGGGATACAGAGATACGTTAATAATTCCAACGGCTTAATATGCTCCGCTTGCATGAGTAAACCCGGGTCTACCTTAGAGATAGCGTTTGAAAACCCGCCCATCCGATGCGTGATAACAAAGAAAGTGATTGCTCCGAGCGTCATGAAAACGAGCGTCTGGAACGTGTTGACCCAAGCAGTACCACGCATCCCGCTATAAGTAACGTAACAGAGGACAACAGCACAGATAAGTAAACCGCCTACCCATTGTGGGATTTTGCCATCGGTGAGTGTCGCCAATGTCCCGCCGCCACCCATCACGCCAATCAGCAGATAAGGTATGAGTAGCAACACAAATATAATGAAAAGCAGGAGTCCCAAACCGTTGGACTCCCATCGATCTCGGAAGTACTGTGCCTGCGTTACATAACCGAACTGCTTTCCGATTCGCCAGAGGCGAGTCCCGATAAAGAGGAACACACACGGCACGACGATCGCAGAAGAAGAAGCCATCAACGCGAAAACACCGATCCCCCTATGATAGGCTTCACCGGATGCCCCGAGGATCGAGAATGCCGTCATGTTCGTGCCGAAAAGCGTCATCAACAAGATAAACCAGTTAATCGTCCGGCTCGCGACGAAGTAGTCTTCCCCAGTATTTCGGAAAAGTTTATGGCTCAAGGCACCGAGCACCAGGACCATAATAAGGTATATGAAAATGACAACGAGGTTCATTTCTCGCCCCAATCTCCCCGTGCTTTGACGAAGGCGGCCATCAGCAGTGTTGCTGCAATGCAGTAACCGATATGATAGAGGAACCCGACTGGCATTCCTAAAACCAGCTGCGGTGTCTTCCAGAGCCAGAAATCGTTATGAAGTAAGAACAATAACACGAGCAAACCGTACAACACCCCTCTAATAGGTGTCTTCATGAGGTGCCTCCTTCTTTCGCCAATTGCATTTTCTATACTGCTGGCGGGGTTTTAAACCCCGCCAGCAAGGGGGGCATGAGGTGCCTCCTTCTTTCGCCAATTATAATAAAAAATGGCGATACTGGCGGCTATTACGATTCCATGAATCCACGTAAACTGAATACGGGTCGGGATAAAAAAGAGAACAACTGCAGCAGCAAACAGGATGCCACGCGTCCATAGGGATAATCTGTTAAAGACATACCCCGCGATCGCAGCAGCCAAAACGACCGTCCCAACCAATGTGAGCGAGAAATTCCCGAAAACTGACCATAATGCGGGTGTCCCACCATCGCTATTCAACCAGAGCAATGCGGGTCGTAATACAAACGCGTAAGGCAACGCAAAACCGACGAGTGCGAACCTGAACGCTGCGAATCCGGTCGCCATTATCCCTGAACCCGCGATTGCAGCCGCGGCATACGCCGCCAGTGCAACGGGTGGTGTCACCATCGACATCATTCCAAAATAGAAAATAAAGAAATGCGCAGCAAGCGGAACAACACCTAAATCCAGAAGTACGGGACCCACTAAGATCGCCATTAGCAGATAACAGACCGACGAAGGCAAGCCCATCCCCAGAATAATTGTCGAAATCATCAGGAAAAACAGTGCCAACATCAGATTTGTAGATGCGAGCGGTAGGAGTGCTGACGGCAACTTGGTACCGATACCTGTGAGTGTCACCACACCTAAGATGATACCGACACACGCTGCAGCGGCAATCAGCGACACACCACTCTGCGCTGCCCGCTCACACGGCGATACTATAAAATCCATACCTTTTCGCACATCTGAAATGCCAAATCGGGCACCTGTTGGCGCGTGCTGTTTACGGATTTTGCGAACTAAGAAATCTAAAAGGCTTATCGTGCCGACAACCAGAAGGCTCCAACTCACGGCTCGGAACGCAGTAGCACCCATCAGGAGAAACCCGATGAGTGTGATAAACGCAGCGAGAAAGGTAGCACCTTGCACCGCCAAAAGTTTTCCACGTTTTTCTTTCGATTCGTCCCCGCTCCCCTCTTCGGAACTGTGAACGCGTCTACTATTTTTTGCCAACTTTCCCTTAGCAAGTTTTCGGCTGGCAAGCTGCGCCGAAAAATGCACCATACACAGCATGCCTGTGTAATAAAGGACTGCTGGTAGCAGCGCCGCCCTGATGATCTCCAGATATGTAACGGCAGGTTCTACGATTTCGAGCATCATATAGGCGGCTGCACCCATGATAGGCGGCATTAGCGCGCCGCCAGAACTTGCCGCGGCTTCAATTCCGCCTGCCACTTCAGGTTGAAATCCAGAGCGTCGCATCAACGGAATCGTAAACGTACCGGTCGTCGCTGTGTTCGCTACGGCGGAACCCGACAACGATCCCATCATACCGCTACCGAGGACAGCGACTTTCGCTGGCGCGCCTGCGCTCGAACCGAATACACGCCTTGCTAAATTCAAGACATAATCGGTTGCCCCTGTCCGTTCCAGCAACGTACCGAACAACACAAAAAGGAATACATAGGTAAACATCACTCGCAGAGCGATGCCAAACGCGCCTTGACTATGCAAAAACGCCTGGCTGACGATCCGTTGAACGGAATACCCGCGATGCGGAAACAGCCAATCCGGCATAAATTGCCCGAAACTGGCATAGAGAAGAAATATGAAAGCGAGCAGCGGAAGCGTCATACCGATAGAACGGCGCGTCGCCTCTAATATTAAGATAAGTCCGATCACACCGACGATGTAATCCTGTAGTGCCTCCGCGCCTGCCCGATCCCCAAGAGACTGACCGTCTAACCAAAACGCTTGGAAAATCGGTTCCGTTTGACTTAGCACGTAGCCGAAACAGACGATTACACTGCCTATCAGCACAAAATCAAGTATTTGAAAGAAACGGTTGTCCGCGAAACGCGAATGAATAGGGTATTTCAGGAATACCACTATTAATCCGAGCATAGCGAAGAGTGCTAATTCAGATTGCGGTGCAAGCCGTGGATAGTTGACCTCGGCTAAGATAAAGAGGCACAGCAGCACCGAGACGATTAGAAAGATGTTATCTTTTAATTTTTGTCTCAATTTTCAGTTGTCGGTTAATTTTCAGAACCGGGATTTATAGGATTTTAGGATTTTTAGGATTAGATTCGTTGTCAGTTGTCCAAACTTTGGTTAAGTTTAGCAAGAAATAAGGGGAAAGTCAAGGAAACTATATACGGACATACATGGAGGGTGTATAATCATACCGAAGAAACATCCGCAAGCAAAACCCCCTTACAGGGCTAAAGAGGGCACAACCTAAAACTTTATTCACACCTGCTCTGGATTTTACTGTTGCTTAATTCGTCCCCAAGTTGTCGTCAGTTTTGCAGTAGGTTCAACCGCCAAATGAAGAGGTTCTTCACCTTCATAGATTAGCAAATCATCCATATAACCCCGAGCAGTCATTTCTACAGCAGAAATAACAAACCACCTCGCACGAGAAGCGTGTGCAGCACCTTGAAATGGAAGGTCTTTTCTCGGTCGCGCAGCCAAAGCTGTTCTCCGGTTGTTTCCCATATAGAAATCAAACACGTTTTTCTCAAAATCGGAGACGATCCGGACGTACTGCCACTTATCAACCGGAAAGTTTCCAATCTTACGCCACGGATTTCCTTGATGTACATGACAGTGAACAACACCTGCCCGCCAGCCGATATAAGGTCCTCCAGCATCAATTTCAAAATCGTCTTCAGTGGAATGAATACTAACCCTGAAAGATTGTCTGCCTCTTTCAATATAAACCCAGAACTCAATCGAAACGATAGGTTTATCGGTTTTTAGTCCGCGAGCCCACAAATGAAACTCATTCAGTTTATCGGAGAAAATCGACAGTGATTTTTTACCAATTTTGACAGGATCCGTAGATGGTTGAAATACGCTTTTTTTCTGTCTCGCAGTGTAATTTTCAAATCCGGTTTGCGAGAGTATTTTCTGAGCAGACACACCCTTCACGCAAATCGAACTTACAACAAAAACTACAACAACGATAAGATGTGAAATAAAGCACTCTTTTCTAACAGAGCCGATTCGCTTAAGCAAGAAGCAGGTTGTCGTGAAAAGCGCAATCAGTGTAAAAACAAAAAAGCGTTTCATTTTACAATCTCCTTTCGGCCCCCTGGAAGGAGCCTTCATTTTCGCAGAAGACGTAATTTATTATCACACGTCTACTGCTCCGATGTTCAGGGAGCGTCGGCGGAATGAAAACCTGATATTCGCATTTCCGATACCGTTTCGCTCGGCTAAGATGCCTTTTCTTTTGTCTGTGTTAATATATAGAGGTGAAACTGCAAAAGTTAAGGCCTAATTTCGTCTTCTGTTTGCTTTGTTTTCCGAGATGTGCCCTTAAATACAGCGTAAAGATACCAAAATGCGGGGATTAACAACACACCACCGATGCCTAACACAATCAACATCGGACGTAGTACTGCATCGGGTGCAGCGGTGTTTGAAAAGGTTAAGTCCGGGGTGACAAGGTAGGGATACTGCGCCAACCCCCAACCGAAGACGATCAGCGTGACCTGTATCGGGACAAGGATACGCGCAAGACGAAATTGACGGTTCCAAAGCGTCCAGATTGCCCAGAGTGCCACTGCACCTGTTAAGATTTGAAACGGGATTGACCAAGCGGCACTTGCGAGTCCGCGTTGAATTGTCGGCGCACCCTCAGCAGATAAGATAAAACTCAGTCCTGCCATCGCGCCGACACTTACTGCTGCGATGAGTGCGCGGCATCGAAAATCTTCTTGCAATTCGCTGTCATCGGTCTCCAGTGTAAGATACACAGCGGCGAGAAGTGCGCAGAGTGTCAAAGTGAAGAACCCAATTGCAAATGGAAACGGCGAAAACCACGCTGATATGAAGTCGGTATCTACCTGCCCGCTTTCTATATCAACGTGAATCGCGCCAGAGGCAACCGCGCCCAACGTAATCCCTAACATCACAGGCGTGATGATGCTCCCAATCGCGAATACGCGGCTCCAGCGGCGATGTGTCGTATCGGATTGGACATCGTAGGTACGAAATACAAACGCCGAGCCGCGAAGCACGATACCGATAAGCATTAACGTTAGCGGAATGTGTAAAGCCGTGCTGATCGCCGCAAATCCGACGGGGAACGCCACGAAAAGCAGCACGATAATCACAATCAGCCAGACATGGTTCGCTTCCCAGATCGGTGCGATGGCTTGTGTGATAAGGGCGCGTTGTGACTTTGCGCGCGGCCCTGTAGCGAACAGATCCCAGATACCGCCGCCAAAATCCGCGCCACCCGTTAGCATATAGATAATCAAAGAGATAAGCATTACACCCGCAACGCAAAACTCAAGTGTTAACATAGTATTTATTGCTTGTCGGCTGTTGTTTCTAACGCCCTAAATCCCCCTTATCAGGGGACTTTAAGAGCAAATGCGTAAATCCTATAACAAGTTAATGCGAACTTAAAAATATATGGCGGCGTAATAGGACAACAACAATAACTGAGAGGAAAATGTAAAGAACAGTAAAACTGATAAAGGGTATAACGAGATTTGGCATCGGGGTCACCGCATCTGCAGTACGCATGATATTGTAGATAACCCACGGTTGCCGCCCGACTTCTGTGACTGTCCAACCCGCTTCAATTGCGATAAATCCGAGCGGTGCGCAGAACGTGACGAACCGGAGATACCAGCGTTGGGTTGGCAGCCTTTTGTGTCGCCACGCAAGCCAACCGCCAAGAATACCCGCAGTAATGAGGACGATTCCACACGCGACCATAATCTGAAATGCATAGTGGACGATTGCCACAGGAGGACGATTTTCTCGCGGAACGTCCTTCAGTCCCATGATCTCTGCGTTGAAATCAAAATGTGTGAGGAAACTAAGTGCCTTCGGAATCTCGATCGCATATCGAGTCACTTCAGCGTCTTCGTCCGGAATCCCGCCGATACGTAATGGTGCGCCGCGTTCCGTCTCCCATTGTGCCTCCATCGCCGCGAGTTTGATAGGTTGGTGTTTCGCGAGACGTTTGGCACTGATGTCCCCCGAAATCGGTTGGAGGAGTGCGAAGACAGCACCAACGCTTAAGGCGATAGCAAACGCCCGACGATGGAATAGATTATCGGGGTCGCGTCTGAGAAAATAAGCGTGGATGCCAGCGACCGCGAACCCCACTGCGAGAAAAGCAGCAATCGTCATGTGCAGTGCTTGGCTGAAGGAGGAAGGATTTAGCATCGCCGCAATTGGATCAACGTTTGTCACCTCACCATTGACGATTGAAAAACCGGTAGGTGTGTTCATCCATGCATTCGCGGTAACAACAAAGATGCCAGAAAATGTGCCGCCGAGTAGCACCATCATACCGGCAAACCAGTGTGCGTATTTTGGGATGCGGTCCCAACCATAAAGGTAAAGCCCCAAGAAGATCGCCTCAAGGAAGAAAGCGAACCCTTCCAACGAAAACGGCATCCCGATAATAGGACCGGCGTAAGCCATGAAATTGGGCCACAACAAGCCGAGCTCAAAAGAGAGAACGGTGCCAGAGACTGCCCCAACGGCGAACATGATAGCAGTCCCTTTTGCCCACTGCTTCGCCAGCGTGAGATAGACCTCTTCTCGCGTTTTGAGCCACAGCCCTTCCGCAATCACCATCAGCAGCGGCATCGCTATGCCGACGACTGCGAAAATGATGTGAAACGCCAGTGACATCGCCATCTGTGCTCGTGCTGCCAATAAATCTGTCATGCGGGTGGTCTCCTTCATGCACAAGCTGTACATCGGCGAGTGGCCCAAGCACCCACCCTATTTTTTAACTATAGGACCTACGCAGCCCCCTTGCAGGGTTTGTCAAGAATAAAAACGGATCAGGCAACCCACGGTTCAAGTCCGAGGAGTTTCTTTCCTAAAGGCGTCAACTCGGCTGTCTTACCTTGGAGATGCTCCTTCTCTTTCGCCTCTTTACCGAGTCCTGTTAGCCGCTCGCGCCACCCTTTAACACGTCCTTCGCTCGTCGCTTTGCCGTCATCCGGTGCTGGGGACATTGTGATGTACTGCGCCATCCGCGGGCGTTCAGCGGAGTTCGGGCTGCTGCCGTGCGGTAGTGCGCTATGCCAGATAACCAAATCACCCGCTTTCCCAGCAACGGGTACCGCTTCCGCTTGGTAGTCTCGTACCACTTCCCGTGGGTTCGCATCCTCAGGAAGGTCGTTCAACCATGATTCCAACTTCCGATGGAAACCTGGGATACAGGTAAACGCGCCTTGGTTACCCGGGGTATCCGCCAGATAGAGTACACCTTGTACTTTTAACCGCACCGGCATATCGTCTAATGACATATCCCAATGCAGATAAGGGCCGGTGAACTTCCACTCTGGACGTTCAGGCGGATTCATGCTCGCCCGATCAAAACTGACCCAGAGTTTATCGTTGCTCCAAATCTCTGAGAACGCCTGATGGACGCGCGGGTATTGGCGGTTATTCCATAAGGCTTGGTGCTGATAAATTTCCACCATAATACTCCGGCGTGGTGGGTCGGGATACCAACTGTCAGGATCGTCGCCATCCATCTCAAGAAAATCCCAGACGGCTTGTTCCGCGGCTCGGCAATTCTCAGGTGGCACCGCTTCCGGTACAACAACATAGCCGTTCTCTTCCCAAAATTCTAAGGCTTCTGCATCAAAAACTGGCATGAGTTTCTCCTTATCAATCTATTCAGTTCAGAACTGTTCTATAAACAAAAAAACATTTTGATTGCCTGAAGATCAATATATTTTTAAGAATACCACAAAATATCCAGAGAATCAAACTTTAAACCTATACAAGTGTGTAAAGTTTTGGTATAGCATTATTTTTTCGATAGAGCAGTCTATTTACATAGCACTCCGCTGGAGTGCAAGAGAAGGTGTCCATCTTTTTCTATAGATATATTGCTCCGCTGGAGCAAAGAGACTTGTTGTGCCAGGTAATGAGTAAACCAGCCACGGAATGAGAACAAAACAGATGCAATCGAAACTCTGAAAAATTTTCTTGCTATTGGCTTCACTCTATGTTAAAGTATGGACACTTTCATGGACAGAATTTAGTGAACACTGAGATGGAGGAGAGAATCCGTAATGTTTAAAGCAGGATTTATCGGTGCCGGTGGACGGAGTCAAGGCGCGCATTATCCAAGCGTAAATCGGTTAGAAGACGATGTTGAGATGCTCGCAGCCTGTGAATTAGATGAAGAGAAACTCGCACAAGTTGCCCAGAAATACGAGTTTCCACATACGTTCACAGATCACCGGAAGATGTTAGATACCTTGGACTTAGATGTTGTCTATTGTGTGATGAACGAGAAGTGGATTTTGCAACCCGCTTTGGATTGTCTGAACGCTGGCAAGCATCTGTTTATCGAGAAGCCACCGGGCGCGAATAGCGATGAAACGCAGCAACTCCTTGAGGCAGCGGTTGCGAATGATGTCTATTGCATGGTAGGGTTCCAGCGCAGGTATGCTGCTGTTACACGCGAAGCCATGCGGCGTGTTACCGAAAAGGGACCCGTTACATTAGCCGTCACCACTTTTAACAAGCAGATGTTGGGGGGGAATCGGGAATTTACGACGACGCTTTGGAACGATGTCTGCCACGTCGTTGATCTACTCCGGTATATGGCAGGTGGCGAACCTGTGGAAGTCACCGCGCATCGCGACACTTTTGGCGCGGAACAGCGCAACTTTTACACCGCTTTCGTCCGATTCGATAACAACGTCACAGGTGTACTCTTTGGAAGTCGTGCATCCGGTGGGCGCGTACTACGCTCCGAATTACATGGCGTCGGCATCGGTTGCTATATGAAGATTCCCGAAGAAATCGAAATTTATGAAGATAATAATAGGAATGTTATGGGCGGTTGGGAAGTCGATGGCGTAGATCAGCGCGACTCACCGAGTTATGAAGGTGTGCTGACCATGCATCAACATTTCGTTGACAGCGTCCGCAATGGGACAGTTCCGCTTACAGACCTCCGTGATGTTATCCACTCCATTCATCTCGTGGATCAGATAGAAGGGCCTCTCCCGGACTAACGTTTTCGTACCATGAAGTCACACGCTTCGCGCCTTAAGGATTGGATATATGCTTGACGAAAAACATCTACAACACCAGATAACTGATGAACAGCGCAACAGTCTCAATAACGATGGATATTTCACCGTTGAAAATGCGCTCCCGTTAGACCTTGTTGAACGCCTTGAAGCACGGGTGGATAGCATCTACCAGAACCATCTTGATGCGGGTTATGATCCCTATACCAAAAATCAGATGACGGAGCATAGCAACTTTTTTTACCCGAATTTTCTCGGCAGAGATCAGATTTTTGTAAATATTTTGGATTGGCATAAAACGTTCCCGAAAGTGTGGGGTATCTTAGGCTGGAATATCTACTCTTACCACAGCCACTTCATTATCACACCGCCGCGCCCGGAGGCGGTTCGCGGCAAATCCGCACCACTCGGTTGGCATCAAGATAGCGGACGCGTTAACATTGAGATCGAAAGTTCACCGCGACCCCGTCTCTCCATCAAAGTTGTTTACTGGCTCTCCGATTGCTCCGAAACGGGGCGCGGCAATTTCTATGTTATCCCCGGAAGCCATCTATGGGATAAACTTGAACGTCCAGAAGATGGCTCAATGCCAGAAGGGGCAACGCCTGTTTGTTGTAAGGCGGGTGATGCTGTTTTCTTTGACCGTCGTATCTGGCATGCCCGCAGCGAAAACGATTCCGACATTACGCGTAAAGGACTCTTCTATGGATACGGTTACCGATGGCTACGTAGCAAGGATGACATGACGATTCCACAAGAGATGTTCGATCGGAACGATCCGATTCGACAGCAGCTGCTCGGCGGTGGCATGAATGCGAACGGGCACTTTTCACCCAAAGATGCAGATGTGCCTTTGAAAACATGGCTTGAAGAACAAGGTGTTATTTCAAAGTAACAGCACGCTCTTGTAGCCTTAATCTTGATACCAATTGGCTTGACACACATAAGAAAATAGCGTATAATTTCATTAATAGCACTTACGCAATTTTTCTACAAAGTCTTACGTATCACGGGCAACTGACACCCGTTCCCAGTAAAGGGTCGCCCCAGTTGTAAACCTCGTCAACGAAGGGTTTGCGTAGGTATTGATTAAGTAATGAATGTATTGATAATGGAGGCATAGCGCGATGTTTCAAACGCGGCTTAATGCAAGTGCCTTGGCAGTTATCCTAACGACAGCCATTTTGATTGCAGTAGCTTCAGGGGAGGAGGCAGTGACAACTCCAGATATGTTAAAAGTAGGCATGATCGCCCCAGATTTTACACTGAAAGATGAAGAAGGCGTTGAGCGAAACCTCAGCGATTATTTAGGGAAAAAGAATATTGTCCTCGCTTTTTATCCGAAAGATTTCACAGGTGGCTGAACAGCGGAACTTTGCTCGCTCCGTGATAATTTGAGCGATATAGAAGCAACCGAGAGCGTCCTTTTCGGTGTCAGTGTTGACGATGTTGATTCGCATAAACGGTTTAGGGAAGAACAAAAATTCGGGTTTTCACTCTTAGCCGATACTGAATTTGAAGTGAGTAAGCAGTACAGCGGTATCATGGAACGGTTCAACGCTTCAAATCGGACAACCTTTATCATTGATAAAGCGGGGTATATCCGCGCCATTGATGAAGAGGTAAAGGTCAAAACACACGGCGAAGATGTCGTCGCCTTGCTTAAGAAGGTACTCCCGAAGATAGAAGTTGGGGAACCCGCTCCAGATTTCATTGCCACTGATAGCACAGGCGAAGTTCATCAACTCAGCGAGTTGACCCAGAAAAAGAATGTCGTGTTATCGTTTTACCCGGGCGACTTCGGACGTGGCTGAACGGCGCAAGTTTGCTCGCTCCGTGATGAGTCGAGTAGTTTCGCAAAATACGATGCTCAGATTTTTGGGATCACCCATAATGAATCAGACTCGCGTCAGAAATTTTCGGAAGAAAACCAGTTGAATTTCCCGCTTTTGGTAGACGCTGGACGTAATCTGTCACTCCTGTACGGTGCAACGGATGCCTCAGATGGCAAAATCCAACGAATAGCAATTATCATTGATAAAGCAGGGAAGATTGTGGAAATTGATAAAGTGGTGAATGCGAGTACCCATGGATCCGACTTAGTCAATTTTTTCAAAACCTTGGAAACATCAAATTAATTGATGACGCGTAGCAACTTATCGACAATTCCGGCAGGCATTGCATGGGGGACTTCTGTCCTGTTTAGCCCATTTTTGGTGCCGATTGCAACTGCCGTCGGCGTTGTCCAAAAATATGCGCCCCCCCAAGACGCACTCCGCTGGTTAGTGATTGTCGTTATATTCATTACTGTGCTGCCGGTGCTATCAATAGCATTAATGGTCCGATCCGCCAGAGTCAGCGACTTTCATTTGCAGAATAGAGAGGAACGACTCCTACCTTTATGCTGTACGCTCATCAGTATGATTGTCGGCACTGTTTTACTTCACCAACTCGGTGCAGCGCGTGAAATTGTTTGGGCAGGCATTGCCTACATCACGAACAGTGTTATTTTTTCTGCAATTACCCCAATCTGGAAAATCAGTTTTCACAGCAGCGTTGCCACGGGATGCGTTACCGTTCTTGTTATGCTCGTTAACCCGCGATTCGGATGGTTATTCTTATTAATTCCGTTGATTTCTTGGGCACGGGTTTACCGAAAACGGCATACGCTTCTCCAAACCGTCGTCGGCGCGGTACTTGCTGTCGGGAACACAGTAATTGTTCTGTATATGGCACAAAATGGCTTTCGGCCTTAGGTAAGCGGACCTGACGGTTTCCGCCGGAAATCGCCTGTCAACTGCCGATGGTTTTGGTAAGTTATCGTGGGTGTTTTAGGGGCGGTAGGTTGTCCCAATCGCATTCGAGGCAGAAATCGGCTTCTCTACCGAGTCGGCGCACGCGACCGCCACACTCAGGACATTTAACAAGATGCGGGGAGTTTGCCTCTTCAGCACTCGGTGGGAACATGAGTAACTGCTCTATCGGTAAAGTTCGTTCCGTTTCCTCCACAAACTCCAGCTGTAGACTCTCAATTATATCGTGAGTATCAAGTTTAAAGGGTGGCGGTGAATTCTGAGTGAGGTTAATGAAATCACTACGATAAACCCGAATGGTATTCTCTTCCCGCACCTGTCGTATAAAAAGCGTATATTTATCAGGTGCCACCAAATAAGCAGCAGTATCTAAAATATATCTGCGCGGCTTGATCGCTATCTCAAACCCTCGATAGTGAAAAACGGAGGCGTTTGTATCAGGCTGCATCTGACAGATTTCAGAGAGTTCATGAGAACGCGATGCGGAGAGAATCAACGCATAGTGCCGACACGGATGTTGTGAGAGGCGTTCAAGCGGCAGAAAATTTTCGGGTTCCGCGCTATTTTGGAGGAATGTCGTAAAAGTCGCATAAGCGTTCTCAGTGGCTTCGTGCAAGATTAACTGACTTAACCGTCGAGACTCGGGTGTCCGCGTTATATCGGCGCGATTAATTTCTCGCGAGTAAAGTTCAACCTGCACATTAACATCAATCGGTTGATTTTCATCACTGATACGCTGTAACCGTTCTACGGGTCGGTCTGCGATTTTAAGAACAAATGGTAACATAGCAACCCATTTAACTCCTTGAACGAGAGATTTAATAAGTGTAGCATAGATTCAGGTCTTTGTCCAATTAATTATGCCCGCATCCGATCCGGAAGTTGTATCTTTTTCCGTTTTATGGTATACTAATTTAATCAGAAAGGAGATAGATTATGTCGGGACATTCTAAATGGTCAACAATCAAACATAAAAAAGCAGCGAACGATTCCAGACGCGGTAAACTCTTCTCCAAGTTGGTCAAAGAGATTACTGCTTCCGCGCGTGTTGGTGGTGGCGATATAGACACAAATCCACGCCTTAGAACCGCTATTGCAGCTGCAAAATCAAGTAACGTTCCCAACGATAACATTGAAAAAGCCATTCTGCGTGGTACCGGTGAACTTGAAGGTGAAACCTACGAAGAGATCCTCTACGAAGGCTACGGACCTGGTGGAGTCGCAGTGATGATAGAAGTCTTGACCGACAACCGCAATCGAGCTGTGGCAGAGATTCGGCACGCTTTTAGTAAGCACGAAGGCAGAATTGGTGAACGCGGGTGCGTTGCATGGGGTTTCGATAAATGTGGATTGATCGTCGTTGTGTCTGATAGCATCGATGAAGAAGAATTGTTTATGATCGCGGTTGAAGCAGGTGCTGAAGATGTAACCGCTTCCGAAACAGGTATGGAAATTATTACACCGTTTGAGATGTTTGATAACGTCCTAACAGCAGTTCAGGAAACATCTGGTGAAGTTCAACTCGCTGAAATTAGCATGATTCCGCAAAACACCGTGAAACTTGAAGGTAAAGAAGCAGAACGGATGTTACGCCTCATGGACGCACTCGATGAACTCGACGATGTACAAAAAGTTTATGCCAATTTCGATATCCCCGATAACCTCTTAGAAGCCGCAGCGTAACTGCTGCATCTAACTCGCGACTATTTATAGTAAATCCCATAATCACCTATACACCAACGGGAAGGCGAGGTTACAAACCGCGCCAGCGAAGGAGAGGTGTTTTGTGCTAAGGGACAGTAAAAAAATAATTCTTGGCATTGACCCGGGCATCGCGAATACCGGATATGGTGTGGTTGAATTTCGCGCCAACCGGTTTACACCGCGCAGCTTCGGGAATATCACAACCAGTCCTCAAATAGCATCGGAAATGCGACTGAAAAAAATTTATGATGCCGTGACCGACTTGATTGCGGAATTCGCTATTGAGAGCGTAGCACTTGAAGATATTTTTTTTAGTAAAAATATAAACAGCGCATTCACGCTTGGCGAAGTTAAAGGCATTGTGAAGCTTGCGGCTGCGAATGCGAATTGTCCTATTACTTTATACGCGCCTACTCAGGTTAAACAAGCGGTCGCCGGTTATGGGAAAGCCACAAAAGCGCAGATACAAAAAATGACGCAAGTCTTGCTTAAACTTAAAGAACCCCCACGTCCGGATCACGCGGCTGACGCGCTCGCGCTCGCGCTTTGCCATGCCCGTTCTCATAAAGTTCTTGAGCTGAAAAAAAAGTATACGCAATAACAACAGTGTATCTCTGTTTAGAGGAATTTTAGGATGATTACTTATATCAAAGGCGATATCGTCTATAAAGAGACAAAACAGGTTCTTGTAGATGTCAACGGTATTGGATATACCGTTGACGTAGCCCCGAGAATCGTAACAGATTTACCCGCTATAGGCGAAACTGTTACCCTCTATACGTACTATCATCAAAATCGTGAAAATAAGATAACCCTTTACGGGTTCATTTCAAGGGATGCTCTAAAAGTCTTTGAATTAGCACTAACTGTCTCGGGTGTAGGACCCGCTCTCGCGCAAAATATCGTCGCGAGGTTGTCTCCAGTCCAATTCCAACGAGCTGTACAGCGTGGAGATGCACCTACATTGATGCGGGTGCCGCGCTTAACTAAAGACATTGCGCAAGTTATTATCACTAAACTGAAAAAGAATATCACTAAAATAAAACTTGAAGGCGACGCTGACCTTGAGAAATCTGGGACATCAGATGCATCAATAATCGAAATGCTCGTCAATCTGGGTGCTTCGGAACTTGAGGCGGAACAAGCCGTCGAAAAAGCACAAAAAGTTCTCGGAGATTCCGCAGAACGAGAGAACTTACTCAAACAGGCACTTCGCTATATCCGAAATTAGCCTCTATTTAGGAACACGAGCTGATGAACGCTTATAGAAGGACAAGTGTGTAAAAGAAATCGCTCTTACAGCAGCATCTTTTTTCAGGATTCTCATTAGGATAAAACAAGATGGATAACCACGATAATCCAGATTCCCTTCGGATACAAGATTTGGCGATTGAAGATGATGACTTTGGATATAGCCTTCGTCCGAAAACGCTGAAGGAATTTATTGGACAGGATAGAGCAAAAAGGCAACTTTACATCCATATTGAAGCTGCCAAAGAGCGCGGGGATGCGCTTGAACATGTGCTACTTGTGAGTCCACCAGGGTTAGGGAAAACGACGCTTGCAAGGATCATCGCCAATGAAATTCAGAGCAACTTTAAACAGGCGATCGGTCCTGTCATGGAAAAATTGGACTTAGCCTCAACGCTGACGAATCTTGAAAAGGGAGACATCCTCTTCATTGACGAGATCCACCGGATGAAAGGGAACGTGCAAGAATCGCTTTATCCAGCAATGGAAGATTATCAACTCGACTTTACTATCGGTCAAGGTCCAGCCTCCGATGTTATGCAAGTTCCGCTTGATCCCTTTACGTTAGTTGGTGCGACGACGCGTGAAGGGTTGCTTGCGGGTCCTTTCCGGGATCGGTTCGGCATCCGCATCCATCTTGATTACTACGAACCAGAAGCCATCCAGCAGGTTATCCGTATTAACAGTGCAAAACTTAATATTAATATAGATGAAGATGCAGAATACGCTTTAGCCCGTCGCTCGCGTGGCACCATGCGAATTGCGAATAAATTACTCGCCAACGTCAGAGATTATGCCCAAGTCGAAAGCGATGGCGTACTGACGCTGGCGGTTGCGGAGGAGGCGTTGGAATTCTTTGGCATTGATGAACGCGGATTAAACGCACAAGACTACGCCTACTTCCAGACCCTTATTGAAAATTTCAATGGACGCGCGGGACTTAAAGCACTCGCTGTCGCGCTGAGTGAGGATGAGCGTACTATTGCTGAAGTTTACGAACCTTATTATATTAAAGTAGGCTTTTTGGCACTAACACCTGGAGGACGCGTCGCAAGTGATGCGGCTTATGCATATTTTAATTACCCTACAAACCCACAAGCAACCCTGTTCTCTTAGTTGCAAAAAAATTCTGGTGAGGCACCCACTTCGCGCATAGTTATGAAACTCACAGATTTTGATTACCACCTGCCCCCTGAGCGGATTGCGCAAAGTCCCCTTCAACAGCGTGATGCATCGCGGCTGCTGGTAGTCAACCGTACTACCGGTACCCTTCATCATACCGTGTTTTCGCAGATCGGGGAATATTTACCGAACAATGCCCTGTTAGTTCTGAACGATACGAAAGTAATCCCGGCACGGTTAATCGGTAACAAAGCCGGAACCGGTGGTAAGATAGAATTGCTTCTTATCGGAGAAAAAGAACCGGATACTTGGGAAGTGCTTGCGAAACCGAGACGCAGCCTCCAAATCGGTACAGAGGTTGTCTTTGGAAATAGTATCTTAAAAGCGGAAGTGCTTGCGAAACCCGATGATGGACACTGTA